>NZ_JBIRXS010000001.1:0-517486 GCF_044389235.1 Rhodococcus sp. NPDC019647
GGCAGGTAGGACAGCAGGTCCTTGACGTAATCCAGGGCGTCTTGTTCGCCGGAGGCGACGTAGTGGGCGACGCCGGATTTGACCATGTGGGTGTGTGCGCCGCCCAAATCTTCCATGGTGACGTCTTCGCCGGTGACGGTTTTGATCACGTCGGGGCCGGTGACGAACATCTGGGAGGTTTTATCGACCATCACGACGAAGTCGGTGAGGGCGGGGGAGTAGACGTGGCCGCCGGCGGCGGGGCCCATGATCAGCGAGATCTGGGGGATCACGCCGGAGGCCTGGACGTTGCGGTGGAAGATTTCGCCGTATAACCCGAGGGAGACGACGCCTTCCTGGATGCGGGCGCCGGCGCCTTCGTTGATGCCGATCAGGGGGCGGCCGGTCTTGAGGGCGAGGTCCATGACCTTGACGATTTTTTCGCCGTAGATTTCGCCGAGGGAGCCGCCGAAGACGGTGGCGTCCTGGGAGAAGACGCACACGTCGCGGCCGTCGATGGTGCCGTAGCCGGTGACGACGCCGTCGCCGACGGGGCGGTTGTCGGCGAGGCCGAAATTCACGCTGCGGTGGCGGGCGAGGGCGTCGAGTTCGACGAAGCTGCCGTCGTCGAGCAGGGCGGTGATGCGTTCGCGGGCGGTGAGCTTGCCCTTGGCGTGGACCTTCAGGGCCGCTGCTTCACCGCTGGGGTGCTGCGCCTCGGCCTGACGATTACGCAGGTCGGCGAGCTTTCCCGCGGTCGTGTGAATATCGGGCGTGCTCGCCGACTCCGGCGCGCTCGGCTCCTGAACAGTGGTCATGACAGGTCAGCTTAACGAGAGTGGCGGGGCCGTGGCCAAGGGAGGTGGGCGTCCGAACGCGGCTACTGACCAGTACATTTTCGGGCCCACCATAGGCTGGAGAAATGTGGACTGATCTGAACCGACCCCCGCTCGACGCCGACGCACTGCGTAAAGCCCTCGTCCGCGGCGACGACGAAGGATCCGCCGGCGGCGATCCGCGCGCGTTCTGGTCGCGGCTGGACGTCGTGCAGGAGACCGGTTCCACGAACGCGGACCTCCTTGCGCGGGCTGCCCACGCGGACTGTGACCGGCACGTCCTGCTGGCCGAATTTCAGGGGAGCGGGCGTGGGCGCCACTCGCGCGCCTGGGTCAGCCCACCCCAGGCGCAGATCGCCGTCTCCGCGCTGCTGACGATGCCTGGCATGAGCGTCGGCGACATGGGCTGGCTGCCGTTGCTGACCGGAGTTGCGGTGGTCGACGCGGTGCGCGCCGTCGCGAAGGTGCCCGCCGAGTTGAAGTGGCCGAACGACGTGCTGATCGACGGCCGCAAGGTGGCCGGAATTCTTGCCGAAGTGGCCACCACGACGCCTGATCCGGCGGTCGTCGTCGGAATCGGGATCAACGTCACCCTCGCCCGGGACGAGCTGCCCGTTCCACACGCGACGTCGTTGTTGCTCGAAGGCGCGGAGGTCACCGACCGGAACACACTCGTGCGAGCGGTGCTGCGCGCCATCGCGGATCGGTGGCAGCAATGGCACGACACGAACTGGGACGTCACCGATCTCGCGGACGCCTACCGTGCCCGCTGCGGCACACTCGGTCAGCGGGTGCGCGCAGAATTGCCTGGCGGCACCGAACTTCTCGGGATCGCGACGGACATCGACACCGAAGGGCGGGTGGTGATCGCGCCGGACGGCCGAGCCGACACGGTCGCGGTCTCCGCGGGCGACATCACACATTTGCGTCCGGTGCGCATGGAGTGATGCCACACTGTGGTACATGAGTACCTCGAGTCCCGAATCGGCCGACCTCACCGTTCGGCGCACAATGACCGGTCTCACCGTGGTACTCGGACTGCTGACACTGGGTCTCGGGGTCGCGGTGCTGGTATGGCCGGACGTCACCCTCACGGTGGTCGCCGTCCTCATCGCCATCCAGTTCTTCGGTTTCGGTCTGGTGCAGATCATCCGGGCGTTCGCCGACGTCGACGCGGGCGGGGCCGCTCGAACGCTCGTCGGCGTATCCGGTGCGCTCGCAATACTTCTGGCGTTCCTGGTGCTGCGGAGCCCGCTCCAGACGGTGGTGATCATCGCCCTCGTCGTCGGTGCGTGGTGGGTGTTCCGTGGCGTGCTCGAGATTGTCGAGGGCGCGTCGGGAACTGCCGCGGACCGTGGGCTGAGCATCGTGCTCGGCGTCATCAGCGTCGTGGCCGGAGCGATCGTGCTGCTGCAACCCGAACTCTCGCTCGAGGTATTCGTCATCGTCGTCGGAGTATGGATGGTGCTGTACGGCATCGTCATCGTCATCACCCCGATTGTGCTGAGCCGTATGCGGTGAGGGCAGACTCTTCCGTATGGGATACCCCGAGGATGCCCTCGCCGACGACGAGGAACTCTTACTCCATCGTCATCCGCACTGGAAGATGTTGCTGCTGCCTGCCGTCACCCTGGTAGCGGCAACGGCCGTTGCAGGATTCGCGCTCGGCTTCGTCGGGAACAAACTCGACGGGTCGTCGCTGAACGTCGCAATGATCGTGGTGGTCGCGCTCTGGCTCGCGGTCGTGATCTGGCGATGCCTGGCGCCGTTCCTCAGCTGGAAGTCCACACACTTCATCGCCACCGACCGTCGGGTACTCATCCGGCACGGCGTGCTGACCCACACAGGCATCGACATTCCGATGGGACGAATCAGCAACGTCCAGTTCCGGCACGGCCTGCTCGACCGGATGCTGCGTACCGGCACACTGGTCATCGTCTCGTCCTCCGACGACCCGCTCGAGTTCGACGACATTCCCGACGTGCAGCGTGTCCACTCGCTCCTCTACCACCAGGTGTTCGACGCGATGGATCTGCACCGTGGTCGCGAGCGCGAAGACCCTCGCGGGGACGTCGATCCCGGCAAAGGCTGGTAACCGGTCACAGCTGTTCGCGCATCTCCGTACCCTGTGTAGGTGACTGCCGTATTGCTTGCCGAAGATGACGAAGCCATTGCCGCCCCGCTGTCGCGGGCACTGGGTCGGGAGGGATACGACGTCACCATCGAGCACACGGGGCCGGCGGCGTTGGAACAGGCGCTCGACGGTGCGTACGACCTGTTGATCCTCGACCTCGGATTGCCGGGAATGGACGGTCTCGAGGTCTGCCGGCAAGTCCGCGCCCACAGTTCGGACCTGGCGGTGCTCATGCTCACCGCCCGCACCGACGAAGTGGATTTCGTCGTCGGTCTCGACGCCGGCGCCGATGACTATGTCGGCAAGCCGTTTCGGCTGGCGGAGCTGATGGCGCGGGTCCGTGCCCTCCTGCGTCGCCGCGGCGGCGGCGAGGATTCCGTCGTCGAGGTCGGGGGCATCCGTCTCGAACCGGCCGCCCGGCGAGTAATGGTGAACGGCGCCGAAATTGCGCTGGCCAACAAGGAGTACGAACTGCTTCGGGTCCTGCTCGAGCATGCGGGACAGGTGGTCTCGCGCGACACCATCCTCGCGGAGGTGTGGGGCGACGTCGAACTGCGAGGGTCCAAGACGCTGGACATGCACATGTCGTGGCTGCGCCGAAAGATCGGTGACGAGGGGCCCGCCGCCGAACGACGGATCGCGACGGTCCGCGGCGTCGGTTTCCGGATCAACACCGACTAGGCCGGTTCGTGCGCCGCAGAATTCTCCAGTCGATCCTCGCTGTCGTCATCCTCACGGCGCTACTGCTCGGTGTCCCGCTGATCTACACCGCCTGGTTGTGGGTGGAGGACTTCACCCGCAGTGACCTCCAAATTCGCCTCGACCGGATGGCGACGGAAATCATCGCCCAAGAAGGTGCGGACGGTGTCGTGGAGGGGGCCCTCGACATCGATTCGCTGCGTCTTCTGACCCCATCGGACGGCCGGTTGGTGGTGGTATATCCGACCCCCGACGACGGCGCCGCCCGCGTCGATATCGGGGAACCCGTCGTCCCCTCACCGCTGGTCGAGTCGCTGGCGATGGGCACGTCCGGTTCCCTGCGCCTCGAGGTGCCGTCCGACGAGATGCGCACTCAGCAACGCCAGGCGGTGGGCGCCGTGGCGCTGCTGGTCCTGGTGTCGGTCGCAGCCGGAACCGTGGTCGCGGTCGTCACGGCCAACCGGCTCGCCGACCCGCTGCGGGACGTGGCCGGCCGCGCTGCCCGTCTCGCCGAGGGCGATTTTCGCCCGGACAGTCGTCGCCACGGCATTCCCGAACTGGACAGGGTGTCCGATGTCCTCGATTCCGCCACTGTCGAGATCGCCGGCAGGCTGCAGCGTGAGCACGCCCTCGTCGCCGATGTGTCGCACCAGTTGCGCAGCCGCCTGACCGCTGTGCGCCTGCGCCTCGACGAACTGTCGGAGCACTCCGACCCCGCTGTCGTGGTCGAGGCGGACGAGGCGATGGCGCAGGTGGACCGCCTCACCGTCGCGATCGACGAACTGGTGCGCTCCTCGCGTAACAGCGGTACCGAAAACCATGTCTCCGTGATCCGGGAACTCGGCGTCGTCATCGCCGACTGGAAGCGGCCTTTCGAGGATGCCTCTCGCGACCTGGTGCTACGCGGTGATGCCACGGTGATGGCGTCGACGACGGGCTCACGGCTGCGTGAGGCCGTCGCGGTGCTCGTCGACAATGCCCTCATGCACGGCGCCGGCACCTGCACTGTCGCGGTGCGGCTGATTCACGGGCAGACGCTCAGGGCGGCGGGTCCGGATACTTCCATCCGCGAAGCGACGGTGTGCGTGGAGGTCTCCGACGAAGGCGACGGGGTGAGCAACGACCTCGCGCCGCACATCTTCGACCGCGGGTTCTCCGGGGCCGGATCCACCGGAGTCGGGCTCGCGCTGGCCAGGGCGCTGATAGAGGCCGACGGGGGCCGGCTCGAGTTGCAGCGGCGCCGGCCGGCGTTGTTCGCGATCTTCGTCCCGGTCGCGCGGGAGCACGTGCCGACCCGGGTGGCCGGGATCAGGGAGCCACGGTAGGAGCGCTCCCTCGGCTCAAGCGTGGCCGATTTCTTCCTCGGCGGCCTCGTCGACCAGATCTGGATCGATGCGGACAGTCTGTTCAGGGAAGGCGAACCGGCGCAGCGCCCAGAACCGGAAGACCATCTGCAGAAGATTCCCGATGATGTAGTTGAGCACGAAGTCGACGATCACCAGAGTGGTGAGATTTTCCTGGTTGGCACGGATATCGAAGACGTTGTTGGCGGTCCACAAGGGTGCAGCGGCGATGAGAACTCCGATGCCACTGATGGTGAAGAACAGCAACGCCTCGTGGTGGCGCTCGCGTCCACCGCGATTTTTGAAGGACCATTCGCGGTTGAGGATGTAGCTCAGCACCGTCGCCAGGACGCCGGAAAGAACCTTCGCGACGACCGGCTTCTCTTCCAGGATCGTGAGGCTGAGCGAGTAGAAGATGGCCAGGTCGAACACCATGGTGGTGCCGCCGACGATGGCGAACTTGATCAGTTCGTGATGCCGCAACGCGAGAGCCCGGAAAGGCTGGGGTACGCGTGCAAGGACACCATCGACGAATGACACAACGGAGAAGTTTACGAAAGCAGGACGCAATACCACTAACTGGCGGTGAAATCATCAGGAGAATCACAGAAAGTGACGTGCTACCACCTCGGCGCGGGGACCCGGCACCGGACGTGACAAACTTATGACCCGTGACCGGCAACTCTGACTCCTCACCGCGTCCCACGACCCCCCGCGATCTGCACGCCGGGCAACCCGTCGTGACGATGATCGGCGGTGGCCAACTCGCGCGGATGACGCACCAGGCCGCGATTGCGCTCGGCCAGACGCTGCGCGTGCTCTCGGGTGCGCTCGACGAACCTGCCGCACAGGTGAGCCCCGACGTCGTTCTCGGCAGCCACACCGACCTGAACGCGCTGCGTGAGGCGGCAGTCGGTTCGCATGCGCTGACCTTCGACCACGAGCACGTCCCGACCGAGCACCTCGACGTCCTCGTCGCCGAGGGTGTCAATGTGCAGCCGCCGCCGCAGGCGCTGGTGTATGCGCAGGACAAGCTGGCGATGCGTCGCAAGCTCGGCGAGCTCGGTGCGCCCGTCCCGGCCTTCGCCGAAGTGACGTGGGCCGAGGACGTCGTGAAGTTCGGCGCGCAGCACGGATGGCCGCTGGTGATCAAGGCCGTCCGCGGCGGATACGACGGCCGGGGTGTCTGGATCACCGACGATTCGGACGAAGCCGAGCGCATCGTCACGCAGCAACTCGACAACGGTGTCGCCCTCCTCGTGGAGGAGAAGGTCGACATGCGCCGCGAACTGTCGGCGATGGTGGCACGGTCACCGTTCGGCCAGGGGGCCACGTGGCCGGTCGTGGAAACCGTTCAGCGGCACGGCCAGTGCGCCGTCGTCCTGGCTCCGGCTCCGCAGCTGCCCCAGTCCCTCGCCGCAGCGGCAGAGGGATTGGCGTTGCGGCTCGCCTCCGAACTCGGTGTGGTGGGCGCCATGGCGGTAGAGCTCTTCGAAACCTCCGACGGCACCCTCGTGGTCAACGAACTGGCGATGCGCCCGCACAACTCGGGCCACTGGACCATGGACGGCGCCCGCACCTCGCAGTTCGAGCAGCATCTGCGTGCCGTCCTCGACTACCCCCTCGGTGATACCGCGCCGATCGCGCCGCTCACCGTCATGGCGAACGTCCTCGGGGCGCCCACCGCTCCGGAGATGAGCATGGACGAACTGGTCCACCACCTGTTTGCGCGGATGCCCGACGCCAAGGTGCACCTCTACGGCAAGGGCGAACGCAAGGACCGCAAGATCGGCCACGTCAACATCGTGGGCGGCCCCGGGTCCGTCGACGACCCCCAGTACGTGGCCGCGGTGCGAGAGCGGGCCGAGCGGGCGGCGCATTGGCTTTCACACGCGGAATGGACCGACGGATGGGATGTACACGGTGAGTGAATCGGCAGCACAGCAGGGCGCGCAGGTCGGGCTCATCATGGGCAGCGACTCCGACTGGCCCACCATGGAAGCCGCCGCGGAGGCCCTCGCGGAGTTCGGTGTCCGGTTCGAGGTCGGTGTCGTCTCCGCCCACCGCACACCGCAGCGGATGCTCGACTACGCGAAGTCCGCTGCCGGTCGCGGCGTCAAGGTGATCATCGCCGGTGCCGGCGGCGCCGCGCATCTGCCCGGCATGGTCGCCTCGGCCACCCCACTGCCCGTCATCGGTGTGCCGGTTCCGCTGAAGTACCTCGACGGCATGGATTCCCTGCTCTCGATCGTGCAGATGCCTGCGGGCGTTCCCGTCGCGACGGTCTCCATCGGCGGAGCCCGTAATGCGGGTCTGCTCGCCGTCCGCATCCTCGGTGCCGCCGACCCCACCCTGCAACGGCAGATGGCCGCGTTCCAGGACGGGCTCGAATCGATGGTTCTCGACAAGGACAAAGCCCTGCGCGAGAAGCTCCTCGGCTGAGTTCGTACTGAGCCGCCACTATGTGGTTCTGCGTGGCCGAAGCGGCCCTCGATGGGCAAGGAGTGGCGGCTGAGTGCACTGTCAGCGCCGACTGCGGCGGCGCCGACGCACCGCAGTGACGATCTCGTCGGCGATCACATCGGGATGCGCCAGGACGTCGTAGGCCGCGAAGCGGAGCACCATCCACCCCTCCCTGACGAGCCAATTTTGACGCCGTCGGTCGTTCCGGAACACCTTCGGGTCGCTGTGGAATTCGCGGCCGTCGACCTCGACGACGATCCGCGCCTGCTCATCGACGAAATCACCCGAGTACGGACCGATTGGGTGGTTGGCCTCGAGCGGACAACCGCGGAGGCTGAGCTCTCTACCGAGTACCCGCTCGGGTTCCGACGCGGCGCGGATGGCCGCGTGGCGTAGAAGCAGCCGTGCTGCGGGTGCGCCGTGCCGACCGCGGTGGGTGATGCAGAGGTCCCGGAATTCGTCGGGATCGACGCTTCGGTTGAGTTCGGTGTCGACAAGCGACGCGACGTCGCGCTCTGGCATGACGACGGCGCAGTCGAAGAGCGCTCGAGCGGACGAGACCACAAGGGAGCAGCGACACCATCGATACCGACGATGTCGGGAGGTCGCGGCGGTACAGCCGTAACCAGTCCGGGGGCGTCACGCGGAGCGCCCTGGGGATCGTCGCCTCGACGACCACCGGCTCGGGTAACCACCCGTAGAGCCAGGCTGCTGTGCGGTGACTCAGGACCCCGTCCGGGCGCCACTCGGACAATGCGGCGCACCGGATATACGTGTCGGGTTCGACGAGGGAGTACACCGATGGCAGGACGCGGTGGTAGCGGCCACTCCGGCACCGGGCGGCGATCGTGCTGCGCGGGATTCCGGCGTCGGTCAGTTCCTTCAGGGGACGAATGCTTGTGGTCATGGTCGACAGCATCGCGGTGACCGCTGGGTCACTCCTGCGGGGAACTGGGACTTCCGGTTGGTCTGTGGATGGGCGTGATGTTGTGGATGAAGCTCGCCGCAAGCACCTATCCTCCACGGATGAGACGCAGTCGTGGGATCGCGGTCATCCGTGCGTCACGGGGGAATGCACAGTCGGCGGCGATCACCCGCTTGGCGTTGGTGTATGGGCGGGCGTGGGGTGGACGGATTGCCTTCGACGACGAGTTCGGCATCTTCGTGTGCAGCGGTATGAGGGGCGGTTTCGCGCGTGGGGGCACCACCATCGGTGGCGCGTTTCTCACGGGCCGGATGCCGGCGCGTCCGCTACTGCGACACGAGTCGGTGCATGCCGACCAGTGGGCGACGTACGGGTGGACCTTCGGGCTGCGGTACCTGTTCGAGGAGTTACGGCACCCCGGGAGGCGCAATAGATTCGAAATCGCCGCGGGACTGGCGGACGGTGGCTACCGCGTCAGCTGACGCGTGATTTTCTCGGTATCGATCCGCCGCGCGTGAGCCGACGGGTCTGCGTTGGCCACCTGCACCAGCGACGCGCCGGCCGCGAAGACGGCGATCAGCCCGCCGATCAGTGCATCGGGCGAATCCCAATCGGCATCGGACGACACCCGATCCGTCGACGTGATTCCCTGCGCGTCGGCCGACGCTCGTGCGGCCTCGAGAACGTCGTCCACGCCGGCCCCGGCGAGCGCCGGTCCGGCGACGGTCGGCCGGAACTGGTCGCCGTGGACACGGACGGAGGTGGCGTAGTCGTTAATGCCGACCGGGAGATCGGGGACGGGGCGTCCGAATGCGTCGAGAGAAAGCACCGCGACCTCGGGTACGTCGTCGACGTCGTCGAGACGGTCCACCGACACAAGTGCGACTTCCGCCCGCTCGTCGGGCTCGAGGACGACCTCGGCCCCAGCCCACCAGGCACCGAGGAGGACTGCGGCGGTCTGCCAGTGCGCGGGAAGCAGCACGCACACCCGCGCTCCCGGTTCGAGGGCGAACTCGTCCCGCAACAGATTGGCGGTCTTCGCGGCCCAGTTGGTCAGGGTGAGCGCGGAGAGTTCGACCCGTTCGCCGGTGGCGTCGTCGTAGAACGTCACTCGTGGACCCGCCGGGTCGCTCGCCAGGATGGGGTCGAGAAGGGCATCGGTCAGCGTGCGGGAGGCATGGTTCATGGACACAGCTCGTTTCTCGTTCTCTAGTTCACGCAGCGCGGGCCGGAGGAGCCGGCGTCGATGGGCGGGCCGGACGGTGCCGGAGTGGGCGAGGTGCCTGCCGCGGAGGACGTGCCGGCGGTCTCGGTAGTTCCGCTCGTGGCGGTGGTCTCCGCAGAGGTCGGGCCGTCGTAGTCGTCGGACAGCACCACGCGAACCGAGCCTTCGGGCAGAGACGAATCGGTGTCGGTGGGCAGCCCACCGAGTGCCGATGCAACCGCCTTGGCGCTGTCGTCGTCCGCGGAGTGGGCGAAGACCGTGGTGGAACTCACCGAGGTGCCGGTGTAGTTACCCACCTCACCCTGCACGTAGCCCAGCGCGGTGAGCGCATCGGAGACACCGGTGGCGAGGCCCCCGATGTCGCTGGCGTTCGCGACATCCACGGTCACAGAGGACGCGTCGATGTTCGGTGTGGTGGTGGTCGGGTCCTCCGAGTCGCTCGGTTCTTCACCGACGAGACCCGCCACATACTTCTTCACGGCCTTCGGATCGACCTCGACGATCGACTCGCCGTAGTCGGTCATGCCGTTGAGATCGGCCACCGGAATGGTGTCGAACTGCACCTTGCCACCGGCGAGGTCCTGCAGTTGGGTGGCGAATTCGATGATGTCCCAGTCGTCGTCGAGTACGACGGAACGCTGGACCGCAGCGCTCAGTTCGTTCAGCTTGCCCGGATCGCTGAGAGTTTTCGCGGACAGAACCTTGCCGACAAGCGACGCCATGAACACCTGCTGGCGCACGATGCGGTCGAGGTCACCGCGGGGGAGGTCGTGGCGTTGCCGGACGAAGCTCAACGCGTCGGCGCCCTTCAGCGACTGCTCACCAGAGGGGAAATGTGCCCCGGACATGTCCTCGTCCACCGGCTCGTTGAGGCACACGTCGACGCCGCCCACCGCGTTGGTCAGGAGGACGAATCCGAGCAACCCGACCTCGGCGTAGTGGTCGACGGTGATACCGGTCAATTCCGCGACCGATTTGATGAGTGCCTCCCGGCCGGACTCCGTCGACTGCTCCTCGGCCTCCTCATCGGTCGCGCCGCCCTCGACGAGCTTCAACCGTTCCGTTTCCTTGGTGGCACCGTATGCCGCATTGATCTTGGATTTGCCGATTCCCGGAACAGTGACGTAGGAGTCGCGGGGGATGGAAATGGCGGTGGCGGAACTGCCGTCGTTCGGGACGCGGATCAGGACGATGGTGTCGGTATTGGACGCCACCTCCTCGCCGGCCCGCAGCGAATCGAGTTCCTCCTGGGACAACGGGTTGCCGTGCGCGTCGGTGCGGCTGTCCGTACCCACCATGAGGATGTCGACGGCGCCGTCGGCGCTTCCGCCGAGTCCGAGACCGCCCGCCGTCGCCAGATTGTTCCGCAAGGAATCGATGCTCCGCCACGCGAAGCCCGTGACGACGAGTGCGAGCACCGACAGCACGGCCGCCGCGATGTGGACGGGATGCCGGCGCGTCCTCGGGGGGTCGCCCGGAACGGGTTGCTCGTGTGACACGCAACCAGGCTACTGGTCGGCGCGTTCGGAGTCGGGACGCGGCGATCGGCGTGCCAGACTGACCGCGTGACGGAAATACTGGTGACCGGTGCCCGGGGACAACTGGGCAGACACCTTGTCCGATGCGCGGAGGCGGCAGGAATCACGGTGCGCGGCGTGGGATCGGACGAACTCGACATCACCGACCGCGGCGCCGTGGACGCGCAGGTGGAGAGCGGATCGGTCGTGATCAACTGCGCTGCGTACACCGCAGTGGACGCCGCCGAATCCGACGAGGCGACGGCACTCGCCGTCAACGAGCGAGGCCCGGCGAATCTCGCGGCGGCGTGTGCCCGTGCGGGTGCGCGGCTGGTGCACGTCTCCACCGACTACGTGTTCGCCGGCCAGGCGGACACGCCGTACGAGGTGGATTCGCCGACCGGGCCGGCGACAGCGTATGGGCGCACCAAACTGGCGGGTGAGCGCGCTGTGCACGCAGCGCTTCCCACCGCCCACGTCGTGCGGACCGCGTGGGTCTACAGCGGTGCGGGTTCCGATTTCGTGGCCACCATGCTCCGCCTCGAACGTGAGCGCGACACGATCGACGTGGTGAACGATCAGGTGGGTTCGCCCACCTTCGCCGGGGACCTCGCGGCCGCCCTCCTGGAACTGGTACTGCGCACCGATGTCACGGTCCCGGTGCTGCATGCCACCAACGCAGGGAAGGCCAGCTGGTTCGACCTCGCCCGGGCGGTTTTCGAGGAGGCAGGGGCCGACCCGGAGCGGGTTCGCCCATGCTCGAGTACGCAGTTCGTGCGCCCCGCCCCGCGCCCGGCGTTCTCTGTTCTGTCACAGAACGCCTGGGTAGGCGCAGGGCTCACACCTATGCGGCCGTGGCGTGACGCCTTGCGCGCAGCGCTGACAACGGTCGTGTGAGGCGGAGCGCGCCGGAACGGCTACGCTTGCCCGCGTGAGTTCGAAGCTGGCCGTGGTGACGGTGACCTATTCGCCAGGCGAGCATCTGGAGCATTTCCTGGACACTCTCGCCGAGGCGACGAAAGAAGAGCCGCAGGTCGTGATGGCCGACAACGGTTCGACGGACGGCGCTCCCGAGGCTGCGGATAAGGCGTACGACCATGTGCGCCTGTTACGCACCGGCGGGAACATCGGTTACGGCGGTGCCGTCAACCGGGCTGTGGCGGAGATCGACGAAGAGATCGAGTTCGTCGTCGTGGCCAATCCGGATGTTCGGTGGGCGCCCGGATCGATCGACGTTCTTCTCGCGGCTGCGGAGCGGTGGCCACGGGCGGGAGCCCTCGGTCCCCTCGTGCTCGAACCCGACGGAAGCGTGTATCCCTCGGCGCGCCAGGTGCCCGACCTGGTGTCGGGGGCAGGCCACGCGGTCCTGGGCACGGTGTGGCCGTCCAATCCCTGGACCGCCGGTTACCGCCAGGAGAACGAGTCGCTCAGCGAGCGCGCGGTCGGCTGGTTGTCCGGTTCATGCCTGCTGATGCGCCGGGCGGCATTCGATTCGATCAACGGTTTCGACTCCCGCTACTTCATGTACATGGAGGATGTCGATCTCGGTGACCGGCTGGGCAAGGCGGGGTGGCTCAACGTCTACGTCCCGTCGGCCGAGGTCACGCACGCCAAGGGGCATGCAGCCGGGAAGCATCCCGAATTGATGTTGCCTGCCCATCACCAGAGTGCCTACCGCTTCCAGGCAGACCGGCACCCGCACTGGTGGCAGGCGCCGTTGCGGTGGGCCCTCCGGGGAGGATTGGCGGTGCGGTCGAGGTTGGCGGTGGCCGCGGCAGTGCGCGAACGACACAAGAATGACCAACGAGGGGGCGACGTCCGATGACAGGTGAACAGAAGACCGATGCAGTGGTGCTGGTGGGGGGCAAGGGCACTCGGCTTCGCCCGCTGACGTTGTCGGCGCCCAAGCCGATGCTGCCGACGGCAGGTCTGCCGTTCCTCACCCACCTGCTCGCGCGTATCGCGGCGGCGGGAATCAACCACGTCGTCCTGGGCACGTCCTTCAAAGCGGAGGTGTTCGAAGAATACTTCGGTGACGGGTCGAAGCTGGGTCTCGAGATCGACTACGTCACGGAGACCGAGCCGCTCGGAACCGGTGGCGGCATCCGCAACGTGCTTCCGAAACTGCGCGGTGAGAACACCATGGTGTTCAACGGTGACGTGCTCGGCGGCACCGACCTCGGCGGGATCCTCGACACACACCGAACCACCGAAGCCGACGTCACGCTGCACCTCGTGCGGGTGGGCGATCCGCGGGCGTTCGGTTGCGTTCCCACCGACGCGGACGGACGCGTCACGGCGTTCCTGGAGAAGACTCAGGACCCGCCGACAGACCAGATCAACGCTGGCTGCTACGTGTTCAAGCGCGACATCATCGAACAGATCCCATCCGGACGGCCGGTGTCGGTGGAGCGCGAGGTCTTCCCGGCTCTGCTGGCGGAGGGCGCCCGAGTGTACGGGCACGTGGACTCGTCGTACTGGCGTGACATGGGCACTCCGGAGGACTTCGTCCGCGGCTCGGCGGACCTCGTCCGGGGCATTGCCCCCTCGCCGGCACTCGACGGGCCCCGCGGCGAATCCCTGGTTCACCCAGGAGCGGGTGTCGCCCCGGGTGCCTTGCTGATCGGCGGCACGGTGGTCGGCCGGGGGGCCGAGGTCGGGGCGGGTGCACGCCTCGACGGCGCCGTGCTGTTCGACGGTGCGGTCGTCGAGGCAGGGGCGACCGTGGAACGGTCCATCATCGGTTTCGGTGCGCGCATCGGTCCGCGGGCTCTGGTCCGCGATGCGGTGATCGGCGACGGAGCCGACATCGGTGCCAGGTGTGAGCTGTTGCGTGGGGCCCGGGTGTGGCCGGGTGTGACGCTTCCCGACGGCGGAGTGCGGTTCAGCACAGACGTGTGAAAGGCGTAGGCACACAGGACTACTGCGCCACCTGGCGCAGGTAGTCCTGCTCAGCGCAGCCCGGCGAGATGGACCAGGTGGTCGATCGTCGACTTCTCCGCGGCGGGCGGCAGCGCGTCCACCGGCCACCAGCGCAGGTCTGTGGATTCGGAACTGCGCACGATGTGTGCGTCGGGCCGGGCTCGTACGAGGAAGCGCAGATCGAGATGGCGGGTCGGCTGTCCCAGTGAACAGGTGATGGGATGTGTGTGCGCCGAAAGCAATTCGGGGTCGATCCGTAGATCTGGAATACCCGACTCTTCGCAGGCCTCGCGCAGGGCCGCGTCGACGACGGTCTCGTCGGTGGCCTCGCAGTGCCCGCCCAGCTGGATCCACCGGCCGACACGGGGATGCAAGGTGAGGAGGACGTGGCAGCCGCCTTCGTCCAGCACCAACGACGACGCCGTGATGTGACCCGGGGCGTGCTCGCGAAGGCAGCCGAGGGGTGCGGAACCGAGGAACGCAAGCATGGTGTGGCGTAACGATTCGTCGCTCTCGCTACCTGTTTTCCAGGACTCGAGTACCTCGGTCGCAGACCGGTGCAGAGATTCGGCGCTCATGTTGCGGCGATCACCGTTCGAGCAGGGCGTCGGCGGGGTCGGGGACATCTCGCGGCGCGAGCGGCTCCGGGGGATGGCCGATCGCGACGGCACCGAGAGGCTGCCAGTCGGCGGGCAGTTCCAGGACGCTGCGCACGACGTCGGCGGCGAATATTGTCGAGCCGATCCAGCAACTGCCGATCCCCTTGACGGCCAAGGAGACGAGCAATCCCTGCACAGCCGCGCCGACGGCCACGGTGAACATCGTGGATTCGGCCGTTTGCCTGCGCGCGTCGGGATAGCTGTGGGCGCCGTCGGGAACACAGAAGGGGATGACGACCTCGGGGGCGTCGAAGAGAATGTTCCCCCGCGCTACCCGGGCTTCGACGGCCGCCGCGTCCATGCCGTCGGAGGTGAGGTCGGCCCGCCACTGATCCCGCATGCGGGACAGCAGTTCGTCCCGGATCGCGCGGGTCCGGATCCAGACGAACCGGACCGGGCGAGTGTGGTGCGGCGCAGGAGCGGTGAGCGCTTCGGAGATCGAGGCGCGAACGGCGTCGGCGTCGACAGGCTCGTCGGAGAACTGCCGGATCGAGCGCCGCAGCAGAAGGGCCTCGGATCGGCCCTGAGCCAGCGATTCGGCGGTGCCGAGCCAGAACAAGTCTTCCGGTCCGCGCCGGATCAGATCCGCCCCGCGGGACCCGTCGTCGCCGACGTCGAGGCCACGCACGACAGCGACGGGCACGCCGCCGAGCTTTCCCTTCACGAGATCGCCTGCCGCGGCGATCTCGTCGGCGATCGCCACTTCGGTGACGATCAGCTCGTTGCCCTGGCCGTCGCGGGCCCCGGCATACGCGTGCAGGACGGGAAGACCGGCCGCACCGATCGCGGCATCGATCTGACCATTACGCCACGCCCGTCCCATCGTGTCGGTGACGACGACAGCGACGGTGACACCGAGGGCGGCCTTGATCGCGTCCCGGAGACCACGAGCGCTGCGGTCCGGATCCTCGGGCAGCAGAGCGAGTTCGGACCCCTCGACGTTCGAACCGTCGATCCCCGAGGCCGCTTGGACGATCCCGAGGCGATTCTCGGTGATCAGTGTGCGTCCCTTCCTGGCGACGATGCGGACGGCTTCCTGCTCGACGAGGCGCCGCCGGGCGGCGTCTCGTTCGTCGGGATCGGTGGGGGAGGCGACGATGCGGCCCTCCACTTTGGAGAACACCTTGCTGGTGACCACCAGCACGTCACCGTCGCGAAGCCACGATGCCGCCGCAACCACGGCGGCGGCGAGATCGTCGCCGGGGCGGAACTCGGGCAGACCGAGGACCGGCAGGATTTCGAGCGGGCCGCCCGGCGCGTGATCGTTCACAGCGGCACCCCTGCCACGTCCAGGGCGGCCCGGACCATTGCCGCGGTCGCGTCGGGGTCGGTCATGATCAACGGCACACTCCGGACCTCGACCCCGGGAACGTCGGCGGTGTCGGTGTGGTGGACCAGCCAGCCGTCGAGGATTCCGGTCCCGCTGCGCGCCCCGTAGTAGCGCCCGATCGCCTCCGCCGACGTCTCGACCCCGATGACGTCCAGGCATTCGTCCGCCATGCCGCGCAACGGCTTTCCGCCGATGATCGGGGAGACGCCGACCACCTTCGCGGCGGTCGTGCGCAACGCCCCGCGGATGCCCGGGACGGCGAGGATCGCCCCGATGCTGACCACCGGATTCGACGGGGCGAGCAGGACGATGTCCGCGGACTCGATCGCCTCCACCACTCCGGGGGCGGGCTTCGCTTGCTCGGCTCCGATGTGCGCGAAACTGTGTGTCGGGACCTGGGCGCGGTGCCGGACCCACCATTCCTGGAAGTGGATTGCGCGCTGCTCACCGTCTTCCGGATCCGTGATGACGACATGCGTCTCACTGCGGTCGTCGGTGACCGGCAACAGGGCGACACCCGGCTGCCAGCGATTGCACAGGGCCTCGGTCACAGCCGACAACGGGTACCCTGTGCGCAGCATCTGGCTGCGAATCAGGTGTGTGGCGATGTCGCGGTCGCCCAGACCGAACCAATCGGGTTTGGCACCGTACGCCGCGAGTTCCTCCTTGGCGTTCCAGGTCTCTCCCGCATGACCCCATCCACGCTCGGTGTCGATGCCGCCGCCGAGGGTGTACATGCAGGTGTCCAGGTCGGGGCAGATGCGCAGGCCGTGCATCCACACGTCGTCACCGACATTGACGACAGCGGTGATCCGAGGGGTGGGTGAGTCGCCCTCCTGCGCCCCGTCGGTGCCGAGGAGTCTGCGTACGCCTTGCAGGAATCGAGCCCCACCGACTCCGCCAACCAATACAGTCACGTTCACGAAGCAAAGCCTAGGCGGTGCTCCGGCGGAGGCGGTCGGCCGCTTCCCTCCGCGAATTCGAGCGCGAAATAGTAATGGACATTTTCGGCTTAGCTTGACCGCGACACGCTGGGCGTGTCTAATCACAAATATGTCATTCCGACGTTGTAGGCGTGGAATCGCTTGCAGCGGGGATCAATTCGAACGGTTGTTCGAACGGATGGCAGGGGTGTTCGGTTCGGGGTACGTGAACGATCGAAATTTTCTGCGCTATCACAGGTGAGGAGGCGGAGCGATGCCCAATGAGCAGGTCGAGTCGGAGACTCGCTGGAGCACAGTAAGCGACGAACCGCAGACCAATTCCGAAGCAGGCGCAGCAGACGGCGTCTGTGTTCAAGAAGTCTGTGTGCAAGAAGACAAGGTAAGTGAGAATCCGGTGCGACAACTCGTCGCGCAGGAGATCGAGACGGCGGGCACTCGCCCGGCGTTGAGCGTGGTGACGGGTTTCGACCATCTTTTCGAGACCATCGAGGATCAGTGGCAGGAACGCGCGCTGTGCGCACAGACCGATCCTGAGGCCTTCTTCCCGGAAAAGGGCGGCTCCACGCGGGAAGCGAAGCGAATCTGCTTGGGCTGTGAAGTCAAGGACGAGTGCCTGGACTACGCGTTGGCCAACGACGAGCGGTTCGGCATCTGGGGTGGCCTGTCGGAGCGCGAGCGCCGTCGGCTCAAGCGGGGGATCGTCTAGTCAGTCCTCGTCGCCCGGCAGATCGGGGTCGATGATTTCTGGTTCGACGCCGAGGTAGGTGCTCACCTGCTGTACGAGCACGTCGTGCACCAGGTCGGTCAGATCGTCCGGGTCTTTAGCACGCTGTTCGAGCGGACGGCGGAACAGGACCACCCGCGCGCGGGTAGCGGTGCCGTGCCGGTCGATGCCCGCGGGTATCAGCCGCGACAGCGGCACCGGTCCGTCCGCCACGACCTCCGGCGGCCAGTTCACCGAATCCGGATCGAGCGCATGAATTTTCGGGACCTCGTCCACGGCGATGTCCAGCTTTGTGAGGCGCTCACGCCACTGTGCGTCGATCGGCGCAAACGCTTCGAGCACCACGAGATCGAATTTCTCCGCGCGACTGCGCCGTGCGGGCGCGTCGGGCGGGAACACCGACCCGCGAATTCCGCGTCCCCGACGGTCGACTGATCGGGTGGTCACCGGACGCCTGCGTCGTGCTCTGGACATGGACTGGACATTACGACAGCCGCACACTCTCGGTGTGTCCGAGTAGGTGCCGGGCCTCCGTGGGGCTAGGCTCCCTAGCTGTGAGATCTCTGCGTCGATGCTGCCGCCCCGGGTGCAAGAACCCCGCTGTCGCGACGCTCACGTACGTCTATTCGGATTCCACCGCTGTCGTGGGTCCTCTGGCCACCGTCGACGAGCCTCATTCCTGGGATCTGTGCGACACCCACGCTTCGCGGATCACCGCACCGAAGGGGTGGGAACTGGTCCGGTACGAGGGCGGATTCTCCTCGAGCACGCCGGACGAGGATGATCTGACCGCATTGGCGGAGGCCGTGCGCGAGGCCGGGTTGGGCGAGCGCGGGCGTTCCGAACGAGCCGCCTCCGCCGAAGAACGTGCCGACACCGGCATGCACACCCCACCGGTCCGAACCGGTCGCCGTGGTCACCTGCGGGTTCTTCCCGACCCGGCCAACTGACTTCCCGTTCGTCCGTCCTTGGCGTGAGCGCCGTCTCGCGGTTGCCGGGACGTGCCCGCGCCGGGCAGGCATTAGGCTGGCGCCAGCACTGGTGCTCGTAAAGGAGAAAACAGAAGTGGCGCGATCAGCCGAGTCCGTACATGCCGTGATCAAGGCTTACGACGTGCGTGGTGTGGTCGGTGAACTCATCGATGCCGCGTTCGTCCAGGATGTCGGCGGCGCCTTCGCGCGACTCGTGCGCGACGACGGGGCGAAAAAGGTGGTCGTCGGCCACGATATGCGGGCATCTTCCCCGGACCTCGTGAAGGCCTTCGCCCACGGTGTCACCGCGCAGGGTGTCGACGTGGTTCTCATCGGCCTGGCGTCGACCGACCAGTTGTATTTCGCGTCGGGGCTGTTCGACTGCCCGGGTGCGATGTTCACTGCGAGCCACAATCCCGCCGAGTACAACGGGATCAAACTCTGCCGTGCCGGAGCCAAGCCGGTCGGTCAGGAGACCGGCCTGGCGACGATCGCCGCCGAGGTGATCGAGGGAGTTCCCGAGTTCGACGGAGCGCCCGGCGCGGTGACGGACGAGGACGTACTCGAGCGGTACGCGAGCTTCGTCCGCGGCCTGGTGAATCTCGCCGACATGCGACATTTGAAGGTCGCGGTCGATGCGGGGAACGGGATGGGTGGGCACACTGTGCCTGCCGTGCTCGAGCCCATGCCGGTGACCGTGGAACCGCTGTTCTTCGAACTCGACGGCACGTTCCCCAACCACGAGGCGAATCCGCTCGACCCCGCCAATCTGGTCGATCTGCAGGAGCATGTGCGGAAGACGGGTGCCGACATCGGTCTGGCATTCGACGGTGACGCCGACCGCTGCTTTGTCGTGGACGAGCTGGGAAATCCCGTTTCGCCGTCGGCGGTGACGGCCCTCGTCGCCGAGCGGGAGCTGGCGAAGGAGCCCGGCGCCACCATCATCCACAACCTCATCACGTCGCGGGCGGTCCCGGAATTGGTCACCGAGCTGGGCGGGTCGCCGGTGCGCACAAGGGTCGGCCATTCCTTCATCAAGCAACAGATGGCGGAGACCGGTGCGGTCTTCGGTGGTGAGCACTCCGCGCACTATTACTTCCGCTCGTTCTGGGGCGCCGACTCGGGGATGCTGGCGGGACTGCACGTGCTCGCTGCGCTGGGGGAGCAGGAGCGTCCGTTGTCCGAGCTGATGGCCAAGTACGAGCGGTACGCGGCCTCCGGGGAAATCAACTCCACCGTCGCCGACGCCGCGGAGCGCACCGCCGCAGTCGTGTCTGCGTTCGCCGATCGCAGCACGGGTATCGACCGGCTCGATGGCGTGACCGTCGATCTGGCCGGCCGTGCCTGGTTCAATCTGCGGGCGTCCAATACCGAACCGCTGCTACGGCTCAACGTGGAAGCGCCCACGGCGGAAGACGTAGACGCACTCGTTACCGAGATACTGGGCATCGTCCGATCCTGACTGCCATAGTTGGAATAACAGGTTTTGCACGCACACAAGTTTCGATGAGGCTTGTTCCGAGAAAAGAGAAAGGGGGTGCGGTGTCATGACAGCGCCGACGCCCCTGTTGGATCTCGACGACGGTGACGCACTGGTTGCCGCGGACACCGTGGGAGTCCTTCGGTCCGCGGCGATGGGCGGCGCCCAGATCCGGGCCACCAGAGCCGCCGTCGAGGAGGGGGTTCTCGAACGCCTGCACGGTCTTCGGCCGCGCAGTGTGGTGGTGGTGACCGGCTCGGGACGGGCCAGCCGTGGCGCGGCGATCCTCACGGCGGTCCTCGCCGAACGGATCGGGTTCCCGCTCGTCCGTGCCGCCAGTACGCCGGTATGGGTCGGACCCCTCGACGTGGTCGTGGTGGCCGGCGACGACGCCGGTGATCCTCGACTCGTGCAGGCCATCGATGCGGCGGTGCGCCGGGGCGCCGAGGTAGTGGTGGCTGCACCCGATGAGGGGCCTCTGCAGGCGGCCGCGGCGGGGCGCGTGCTGATGTTCGCGCCCAGGGTTCGGGCTCTGACCCGTCATGGTCTGCTGCGATACTTCGCGGTCCTCCTCGCGGTCCTGCGCGTGGTGGGATCGGAGCGGTGGGGCGACGAGGTGCCCGATCTCGAGCAGCTCGCCGACGCCGTCGACAGCGAAGCCCTCCGCGATCGACCGACGAACGCGGTCTTCCACAATCCGGCGAAGTCTCTCGCCTCGCGGATGCAGGGACGACGAGTCGTACTCACCGGCGGCACGGAAAGCGCGATGGAACTGGCGCGTCACGGCGCCGAGGCGCTACTGCACGCGGGCCGGGTGGCAACCGCGTCCGAACTGTCGGACGTCCTGAGTGCGGCGAACACATTCCGTGCGCCGGCGGCCGTTCCCGATTCGATCTTCCACGATCCGGAACTCGACGGCCCGCCCTCCGCCAGTCCTGTCCGCACCTTTGTCTTCTCGGCCGAGGCCGAGCTGATGCTGACCGAACGCAAGACCGCGGTGCTGGGGGACGCCGACATCGTCGTCGCAGCTTCCGACGAGGGCCCTTCGCCGTCGCAGCGGTCGGAACTCGAGCAGGCAGCGGTCCTCGTGGGGCGGCTCGACATGACTGCCGCATACCTGCAGCTGATCGGCGGTATCTAGTGCACCGACTCGAAGGTGCGCTCCGATCCTATGCATGGGGATCGCGCACCGCTATCGCTGAGCTGCGCGGACTGCCCGTTCCGACGGCACATCCGGAGGCGGAACTGTGGCTCGGTGCTCATCCGGCGGATCCCGCACGCGTCGTCACCGACGAAGGGGAGCGGTCGCTCCTGGACCTGGTGCGCACCGAGCCGGAGCGCCAACTCGGCCGCCGCAGCGTCGACACCTTCGGCGAACGCCTTCCGTTCCTCCTCAAACTGCTTGCCGCCGAGGAGCCGCTGTCGCTCCAGGCGCACCCGAGTGCGGAACAGGCCCGCGAAGGTTTCGCGCGCGAGAACGAGCTGGGCATCCCGCTCGGATCCTCGATTCGCAACTACAAGGACGACAGTCACAAACCGGAGCTCGTGGTCGCGCTGAGCCGGTTCGACGCTCTGGCCGGTTTCCGGGATCCGAAGCGGACGGTGGAGCTGCTAGACGCGATCGCGGTGCCCGAACTCCAGCCCTACGCCGGGCTCATTGCGGGGCAACCCGACTCGGACGGGTTGCGTGCCCTGTTCACCACCTGGATCACTCTGCCCCAGCCCGTCCTCAGTGCGCTGATGCCGCGTGTGCTCGACGGGTGCGTCGAGTATCTGTCAGGAGCCAAGGACGGTGACTTCGTTGCCGAGGTCCGAACCGCACTCGAGTTGAGTGAGGTGTATCCCGGTGATGCGGGCGTCCTCGCCGCTCTCCTGCTGAACAGGGTCACCCTCGAGCCTGGGCAGGCGCTCTATCTCGACGCGGGGAACCTCCACGCGTACCTGCACGGGATGGCCGTGGAGATCATGGCGAACTCCGACAACGTTCTCCGCGGTGGACTCACTCCCAAGCACGTCGACGTTCCCGAACTCCTCCGGGTGCTCGACTTCGATTCCGTCGACATCCCTGTCCTCGAGGCCGAGGAGTTGCCCGGCAGCGCCGAGGCCATGTACGTCTCGCCCGCTCCCGAATTCTGTTTGACGAGGATCGATCTGTCGTCGAACGGTGCTGTCGAACATCGCTTCCGGACGGAAGGTCCGCAGATTCTGCTCTGCACCGCGGGTTCGGTTCAGGTGGCGTGCGGTAGCGAGCGCCTCGATGTGGAACAGGGCAGTGCAGTCTGGATCGCCGCGGAGGACCCCGACGTGTCGGTGACCGCGACATCGGACCGAGTCCAGCTGTTCAATGCGAGAGTCGGCGCACCCATCGCGTAGCCTGTGAGCCGCCTTTGCGGACCGAGGTCCGGGTGCGACGAGCGGTTCCGGCGGCCGTCGCATCTACCTCGAACCCGACCTGTTCAGGGCCGCCGAAGCATAGGCTGAACCGCAACTTTCGAATGAGGAGGCTGATGTGGCCATCCAGGACAAAGGCAGTGGACCGGAGGTGAGCGGTCGCGCCAATGGACTGTTCCGGACCAAGTCGATCGAGCAGTCGATCCGCGACACGGACGAGCCCGAGACCAAGCTCCGGAAAGACCTCACGGCGTGGGACCTCACGGTGTTCGGTGTCGCCGTCGTCATCGGTGCCGGCATCTTCACCCTTAC
This sequence comes from Rhodococcus sp. NPDC019647, assembly GCF_044389235.1. NCBI lineage: Bacteria > Bacillati > Actinomycetota > Actinomycetes > Mycobacteriales > Nocardiaceae > Rhodococcus > Rhodococcus sp. NPDC019647. Next base: position 22,855 of record NZ_JBIRXS010000001.1, read on the forward strand.
CGCCCGGACCGCCGGGAACGTCGCGGGACCTGCAGTGTCGGCGGCGTTCGTGATCGCCGCAATCGCGTGTGGTCTCGCGGCACTGTGCTATGCCGAGTTCGCGTCGACCGTTCCGGTGGCAGGCAGTGCATACACCTTCTCGTACGCGACGTTCGGTGAGTTCGTCGCCTGGATCATCGGCTGGGACCTCATCCTGGAGTTCGCCCTCGCCGCCTCGGTCGTCGCCAAGGGGTGGTCCCTCTATCTCGGCGAGGTGATCGGCAATCACACGCCGATCGCCCAGTTCGGGTCGTGGAAATTCGACTGGGGCGCGGTGCTGATCGTCGCGGTCATCACCGTTCTGCTCGTCACTGGTACAAAGCTGTCGTCACGCGTGTCGCTCGTCATCACGACGATCAAGGTGGCGGTCGTGCTCGTGGTGGTAGTGGTGGGCGCGTTCTATATCGAGAGTGACAACTATTCGCCGTACATCCCGCCGTCCGAGCCCGCCGAGACCGGTGAGGGTATTCACCAGTCGCTGTTCTCCTATGTGACGGGCGCCGGTGGCAGCACGTTCGGTTGGTACGGGCTCCTCGCCGCGGCCAGTCTCGTGTTCTTCGCATTCATCGGTTTCGACATCGTTGCCACTACCGCCGAGGAGACCAAGGATCCGCAGAAGGCTCTGCCCCGCGGCATCCTGGGCTCACTCGCGATCGTCACCGTTCTCTACGTCGCAGTCACCCTGGTTCTCACCGGGATGGTCGACTACACGGAGTTGGCCGGCGACACGTCCAATCTGGCTACCGCCTTCGACATTCACGGCATCACGTGGGCGAAGAATCTCATCTCGTTCGGTGCACTGGCCGGTCTGACGACGGTAGTAATGGTGCTCATGCTGGGCCAGACCCGGGTGCTGTTCGCCATGTCGCGTGACGGCCTGATGCCGAGGCGTCTCGCGCCGACCGGCAAGCACGGCACGCCGGTCCGCATCACCGTGCTCGTCGGTGTCGTGGTAGCTGTTCTCGCCGGCTTCTTTCCGATAGGCACCCTCGAAGAGATGGTGAACATCGGCACGTTGTTCGCTTTCGTCCTGGTCTCGGTCGGCGTCATCGTGCTACGCCGGACCCGGCCCGATCTGCCCCGTGGGTTCCGCGTCCCGCTGGTGCCGCTGGTGCCGATTCTCGCGGTACTGGCCTGCCTGTGGTTGATGTTCAACCTCTCCGTCGAAACATGGATCCGGTTCGTCGTGTGGATGTTGCTCGGCGTGATCATCTACTTCGCGTACGGCCGCAGGCATTCCATGATGGGCAGGCGCAGTCGCGGTGAGGTGATCTGACCCGCAACCCGCCTCGGGTATCCGGTCCGCCGGGAAAGCACCACGGTGCTTTCCCGGCGGATTTGTCTTGCCGCGACCTTCTTGATCGATCAAGTTTACAAAATGGTAGGTTTGTATAGATCAAGAACGGAAAGCCAGATATTGTCTACCTCATTGGTGACCTGCCTCACGTATGAGGTGAAAGCGAAGGAGCGGACATGGCAACACGTCCACAAGCGGAACCGGCGATACCGACCGAACAGTGGCGGGACAAGAAGCGCTATTTATGGCTACTGGGACTGATACCGCCCACTGCGGTGTTTCTCGCGATCGGCCTCGTGTGGGCCTCGGGTCGACTCGGTCTCGACGCGGTGGCGCCCGTGTGGTGGTGGATCGGTCCACTGCTGGTCTACGTCCTGCTGCCGATTCTGGACGTGTTCTTCGGTCCGGACGGCGAGAACCCGCCCGACGAGGTGATGGACCGGCTCGAGAACGACAGGTACTACCGGTACTGCACCTACGCCTACATTCCCTTCCAGATTCTCAGTCTCGTGACGGCCTGCTACCTATGGTCCGCGTCCGATCTCGGGTGGCTGGGTATCGAGGGTGGCCTCGGGGTGCTCTCGAAGATCGGCCTCGCGATCAGCATCGGCTGTGTGGCAGGAATCGGGATCAATACCGCACACGAGCTTGGCCACAAGAAGGACGAGCTCGAACGGTGGCTGTCGAAGGTGACCTTGGCGCAATCGTTTTACGGCCATTTCTACATCGAGCACAACCGCGGTCACCACGTGCGGGTAGCCACGCCCGAGGATCCCGCGAGTTCCCGTATGGGCGAGACCTTGTGGGCGTTCCTGCCGCGCAGCGTGTGGGGGAGCCTGACGTCGTCCTGGCGACTCGAGAAGGCCCGGCTGGACCGCCTGGACAAGGGACCGTGGACGATTCACAACGACGTCCTCAACGCCTGGGCGATGTCGGTGGTGCTGTTCGGCGCTCTGCTGGCAACGTTCGGCCTCGGCATCGCACCGTATCTGGTGATCCAGGCCGTCTTCGGCTTCTGCCTGCTCGAGACGGTCAACTATCTCGAGCACTATGGGCTGCGCAGGCAGAAGGCAGCCAGTGGTCGCTACGAACGTTGCACTCCCGAGCACAGCTGGAACAGCGACCACATCTGCACCAACATCTTCCTGTACCACCTGCAGCGACACAGCGATCACCACGCCAACCCGACCCGGCGTTACCAGACGCTGCGAAGCATGGACGGCGCCCCCAATCTGCCCAGCGGTTACGCGAGCATGATTACGCTCGCCTACTTCCCGCCGCTGTGGCGCAAGGTGATGGATCCCCGGGTCCTCGCTCACTACGACGGGGACGTCACCCGCGTCAACATCCACCCCGCGAAGCGCGCCGAGGTTCTCGCGAAGTACGGGGCCCGGGCATGAGCGCGTACCGCTGTCCGGTCTGTGAGTACGTCTACGACGAGGCGACCGGCGCACCCCGGGAAGGATTCCCCGCTGGCACGCAGTGGGATTCGATCCCCGAGGACTGGTGCTGCCCCGACTGCGGGGTGCGGGAGAAGCTCGACTTCGAGAAGGCGGCGACCACAACAGGAGGCACGACATGACCGAGTACAAGCTCTACCAGTGTGTGCAATGCGGGTTCGAATACGACGAGGCGCTGGGGTGGCCGGAAGACGGCATCGAACCCGGAACTCGTTGGGACGACATACCGGAAGACTGGAGTTGCCCGGATTGCGGCGCTGCGAAAGCGGACTTCTTCATGGTCGAGATCGAGCGGAGCTGACTTCCGGATGACAGTGCCCGGCGTGGCCACGTACCGGACGCACCGGCGTGCGGTGCCGGGCACTAATGTCGTGAGCATGACTTCGTCGCGTGTCAGAGTGACCTACCAGGAGGCCACGCGGCTGCTGCTGCGTCAGTCGGTGCTCGACGCCATGCGCGATCTGTTGTTCGAGAAGGACTGGTCCGACATCACGATGTCGGACGTCGCGGCCGGTGCCGGGGTAAGCAGGCAGACCCTGTACAACGAATTCAAGTCCCGTCAGGGGCTTGCGGAGGCATACGCCCTTCGGTTGGCGGACGAATTGGTCGATGCGGTCGACGAGGCGCTGGTCGCCCACGTCGGGCAGGGGCGAGCCGCACTGCTGTCGGGCTTCACCGCGTTCTTCGCCGCGAGTCTCTCCGATCCGCTGGTGCAGTCGCTGCTACGCGGTGAGACCAAACCGGACCTGCTGCGGTTGATCACGACCGAGAGTGCACCCATCATCGAGCGTGCATCGACCCGGCTGGCAGAAGTTTTCCACCGTAGCTGGGTGCGAGCGAGTGTGGTGGACGCGGGAATTCTGAGTCGCGCCATCGTGCGGCTGGCTATGAGTTACATCTCGATGCCCCCCGAGTCGGAGGCCAACGTTGCCGAGGATCTCGGTGCTCTTCTCGGACCTTTCGTGGACAGGGCAGTCGACGGGGCCGATCGGTTGGAAGGCTGAGTCCGCGGACGGTCGTCTGAGTGTCACCCTTCGGCGGCCGTACCGATAGCCTTGATCGAAACAGCAGCCAACCAGGAGAGGCAGATGACGACCTCAGTTTCAACCACGCCCGTGGCCGAGAGCCGTAACGGGATCGATTTCAAGGTGGCGGACCTTTCGCTCGCGGAGTTCGGCCGCAAGGAGATCCGGCTCGCCGAGCACGAGATGCCGGGACTGATGGCGCTTCGCCGCGAGTACGCGGAGGTGCTCCCACTGAAGGGCGCACGCATCTCCGGATCGCTGCACATGACGATTCAGACCGCAGTTCTCATCGAGACGCTCACCGCGCTGGGCGCCGATGTCCGCTGGGCATCGTGCAACATCTTCTCCACCCAGGATCACGCCGCTGCCGCCATCGTGGTCGGTCCGCACGGGACGCCGGAGGAGCCGAAGGGAACCCCGGTCTTCGCGTGGAAGGGCGAAACACTCGAGGAGTACTGGTGGGCCGCCGAGCAGATGCTCACCTGGCCGGACGCCGACAAGCCGGCGAACATGATCCTCGACGACGGCGGCGACGCCACGATGCTCGTCCTCAAGGGTGCGCAGTTCGAGAAGGCCGGCGTCGTGCCCCCCACCGACGACGACCAGGATTCCGACGAGTACAAGGTCTTCCTCAACCTGCTGCGCCGCTCCCTCGAGGCCGACAAGGGCAAGTGGTCGAAGATCGCCGAATCCGTGCAGGGTGTCACCGAGGAGACCACTACCGGAGTTCTGCGCCTGTACCAAGTCGCGGCTGCCGGTGAGCTCACCTTCCCGGCGATCAACGTCAACGACTCGGTCACCAAGAGCAAGTTCGACAACAAGTACGGCACCCGCCACTCGCTGCTCGACGGCATCAACCGCGGTACCGACGTCCTGATCGGTGGCAAGGCCGCGCTGGTCTGTGGCTACGGCGATGTCGGCAAGGGCTGCGCCGAGGCGCTCCGCGGACAGGGTGCGCGCGTCGCAGTGACCGAGGTCGACCCGATCAACGCGCTGCAGGCGCTCATGGACGGCTTCGAGGTGAAGACGGTCGAGCAGGCCATCGGCTGGGCGGACATCGTCATCACGTCCACCGGCAACAAGGACATCATCACCTTCGAGCACATGAAGCAGATGAAGCACCAGGCCATCCTGGGCAACATCGGTCACTTCGACAACGAGATCGACATGGCCGGTCTCGAGCGATCCGGCGAGGTGACCCGTATCAACATCAAGCCCCAGGTGGACGAGTTCCGCTTCGGGGACGGTCACTCGATCATCGTGCTGTCCGAAGGACGACTCCTGAACCTCGGCAACGCCACCGGCCACCCGTCGTTCGTGATGAGCAACAGCTTCTCCAACCAGGTCATCGCTCAGATCGAGTTGTGGACCAAGCCGGACGAGTACGACAACGAGGTGTACCGGCTGCCCAAGCACCTGGACGAGAAGGTCGCGAAGATCCACGTCGAGGCACTCGGTGGCACGCTCACCAAGCTCACCAAGGAGCAGGCGGAGTACATCGGCGTCGACGTCGAGGGACCGTACAAGCCAGAGCACTACCGCTACTAGAGATGATGGCGTCCCCCGGTCCGCTGCGTGCGGGCCGGGGGATAGCCTTCTTCCCCGTGGGAACCACTTCTGTCGGAACGCTCGTAGCGCTCGAAGGCCTCGACGGCGCAGGCAAGCGGACACTGGTCACGGCCGTCCAAAAGCGACTTGACGAGGCGGGGCTCCGGGTCGGCACCCTCGACTTCCCTCGATACGGTCGCTCCGTCCATGCCGATCTGGCATCGGAGGCGCTGAAGGGGGCACACGGCGATCTCAGCGGATCGGTGCACGCGATGGCGGTGATGTTCGCCCTCGACCGGTCCGGCGCGATCGCGGAGATGTCCGAACTGCTCGCCGGCTGCGACATCGTCCTCCTCGATCGCTACGTGGCGTCCAACGCCGCCTACGGGGCCGCTCGGTTGCATCAGGGCGCAGACGGCGAATTCGTGGACTGGGTACGGGAGCTCGAATTCGGTCGCCTGGCACTGCCCCGGCCCGACCTCCAGCTGTACCTCGATGTGCCCGTGGCTCTGGCCGAACAACGTGCGCGCGGACGTGAGTCGGAAGACGCGAGCCGGGCGCTCGATGCCTACGAGCGCGACCGCGGGCTGCAGGAACGCACCGGTGAGGTGTACCGACAACTGGCCGCGGCCGACTGGATGTCGCCGTGGTGGGTGCTGTCCCCGGACACCGATCCACTCACGCTCGCCGAAAACCTGGCACTCTTGAATGACGGCACGGGACGCCGTGGCGAGAAAGAACACGGCACGCCGTAACGGCGAACGGGCTGTTACGGGCTCCGAAGATGCAACGATAGGGACATGAAGCCAAGGATTCTGGTTGTCGACGACGACACTGCGCTCGCGGAGATGCTCACGATCGTTCTCCGCGGCGAAGGTTTCGACCCGTACGTGGTGGGGGACGGGACCCAGGCGCTCACCGCAGTCCGGGAGACTCGCCCGGACCTGGTGCTACTCGACTTGATGCTGCCCGGGATGAACGGTATCGACGTGTGTCGGGTGCTCCGCGCCGACTCCGGTGTGCCGATCGTGATGCTGACGGCGAAGACGGACACCGTCGACGTGGTTCTGGGATTGGAATCCGGCGCGGACGACTACATCATGAAGCCGTTCAAGCCGAAGGAGCTGGTGGCGAGAGTTCGCGCGCGGCTTCGCCGGACCGAGGACGAACCCGCCGAACTGCTCAGCATCGCCGACATCGTCATCGATGTTCCCGCTCACAAGGTGAGCCGGGGCGAAGAACTGATTTCCCTCACACCCCTCGAATTCGACCTCCTGGTTGCGCTGGCCCGCAAGCCGCGGCAGGTGTTCACCCGTGAGGTTCTGCTCGAGCAGGTGTGGGGTTACCGTCATGCAGCCGATACCCGACTGGTCAACGTGCACGTTCAGCGTCTGCGCGCCAAAGTCGAGACTGATCCCGAGAATCCCGAAGTGGTTTTGACGGTCAGGGGGGTCGGCTACAAGGCCGGACCGCCGTGACAGGTGTTTCCCGATGGCGGCGTCGTGTCAACCGACGCGTATCGCCGATCCTTCGGTGGGGTCACTCACTGAGTAATACCCTCGCGCACACGTGGCGTCGCTCGCTGCAGTTGAGGGTGGTCGTGTCGACGCTGACGTTGTCGCTCATCGTCATCGTCGTCCTCGGAGTCGTGCTCACCAGCCAGATCACCGATCGGCTGCTCGAGACGAAGATCAACGCCGCGACCGAGGAGATGGACCGCGCTCGGAGCACGGTCGAAGGGCAGCTGGCCGGGGCCGAAGACACCAGTTCGCCCACCACACAGCTCGACGGCGCCCGCGCTGCCCTCACGAACAGGGAGCCGGACGCCGGTCAGGATTCCGGATCGGCAGGCACCTTCGACCCGGTGCTGATCGTGCCCGGTGACGAGTCGCGCGCGCCGACCTCGAGTGGTCCTGCCGATCAGATACCGGAGTCGCTGCGGGCGTTCGTGCAGGCCGGTCAGGTGAGCTACCAGTTCGCCACCGTGAACGACCCCGAGGGATACTCCGGTCCCGCGCTGATCGTCGGGAGCCCGACGGCCTCGGCCATCTCGACACTCGAGCTTTACCTCATCTTCCCGTTGGCGAGCGAGGACCGCAGCCTGTCGCTGGTACGCGGGACTCTGCTCGTCGGCGGCGCGGTGCTTGCCGTGCTCCTGGCGGCCATCGCGCTCCTCGTGGCCCGGCAGGTGGTCCTCCCGATTCGGTCCGCCTCCCGGATCGCGGTGCGGTTCGCCGACGGCCGTCTGAAGGAGCGCATGCCCGTGCGCGGTGAGGACGACATGGCCCGGCTGGCGATGTCGTTCAACGAGATGGCAGAAAGTCTGTCCAAGCAGATCACCCAGCTGGAGGAGTTCGGCAACCTGCAGAAGCGCTTCACCTCGGACATCAGCCACGAGCTGCGCACGCCGCTCACCACCGTGCGGATGGCGGCCGATCTCATCCACGACGGCAGTGACGAACTCGACCCCGTGCTCCGGCGCTCCTCCGAGCTACTGGTCGCCGAACTGGACCGGTTCGAGGGCCTGTTGGTCGATCTGCTCGAGATCAGCCGCCACGACGCCGGTGTCGCCGAGCTGGCGGCCGAGCAACTCGACCTGCGGATGTGCGCGCGAGCCGCCGTGTCCACGGTGCGGCACCTCGCGCGCGAGAGCGGGACGGAATTGATCGTCGACCTGCCGGACCAGGCTGTCATGGCGGAGGTGGATCCGCGCCGCGTCGAACGCATACTGCGCAACCTCCTCGCCAATGCCATCGACCACGGGGAGGGCAAACCGGTGCTCCTGCGTCTGCGTGCCGACGACAGTGCCGCAGCGTTCATCGTGCGTGACCAAGGTGTCGGGTTGCGGCCGGGCGAGGAGAAGCTTGTGTTCAATCGGTTCTGGCGGTCGGACCCCTCGCGAGTGCGCCGCTCCGGCGGCACCGGACTCGGACTGGCCATCAGTGTCGAGGACGCGAACCTGCACGACGGCCGGCTCGAGGCGTGGGGTGAGCCCGGTCAGGGGGCTTGCTTCCGGTTGACGTTGCCGAGGGTGCGGGGCCGGAAGGTGGTCTCGAGTCCGCTGCCGCTCAAACCCGGCACCGGCAAATACGTTCAGGGACAGCCTTTCCCGGGGGACACGTCGATGCCGCTGCGTAACGACAGCCCCGAAACCGCCGTCGACGAATCCCGGACCGTGCCGCAGAAACGCGAGTTGCCTGAACATTCCGGGCCCCCCGGGCCACGCGAGCGCGAGAGTGCCCACGTCGGCGATCGTGAAGGGTCGCATACAACGGAGCGGGACGGATGATGCGCTCGTCGTCGACGCCCGTGATCCGGTCGATCTGGGCTGCTGTGGTCGGAGCCGTGCTCGTCACGGTCGGTGGATGCGCCAGCCTGCCTGATTCGTCGACACCCCAGGCAATCGGCACGATCAACCGCGATTCGCCGGGATCGAGTGTGGCCGCACCCGCACCGGGCCGGGAACCGGACCTGCTCCTGCGCGACTTCTTCAAGGCCAGCACCGATCCGTCGAGCCGCCACCTTGCTGCACGGCAGTTCCTCACCCCCGGGGTGTCCGGCAGGTGGGACGATGCGGCGAGCGCCACCATCGTCGACAAGGTCGACGTTCTGCCCGAGGCCCGGTCTACCGATCGCGCGACCTACACCATCCGTGCCAACAAGGTGGGGCAACTGGAACCGGGCGGACTGTACGTCGCAGAAGAGGGAAGTTTCGAGACGAAGATCAGTCTGGAGATGCAGGGCGGGGAGTGGCGGATCTCGGAGCTGCCGTCCGGAGTGATTCTCGACCGGGCCCAGTTCCTCAACACCTATCAACGCAAATCGCTGTACTTCCTCGACCCTGCCGGGACGACGGTGGTGCCGGATCCACGCTGGGTGTCGGGCGCGCAGGACCAGATGGCGGCCCAATTGATGGGTCTGCTGATCGACGGGCCGAAGTCGGCACTCGCCCCGGCCGTGCGTAACGAGCTCGGCGAGGGTGTGTCGATCCGGGGACCGATCACGAAGGCGGACGGGCGCACCGCTCAGGTGGGTGTGGGGCTCGGAGGCATCCGGATCGATTTCTCCGGTGTACGGCCGATGGATCAGCAAGCGAAGGGATTGTTTGCGGCGCAGGTGATCTGGACCCTCGCGAACGCGGAAATCTCCGGTCCCTACGTGCTGCTCGCGGACGGTGAGCCCTTCGACGATCGTTTCCCCAACGGCTGGACCACCGCCGACGTCGCGTCGATGAATCCGTTCGCGACCTCGAGTGCCACGGTGGGTCTGCATGCCCTCCGCGACGGGTCGATGGTGAGTGTCACCGAGACCGGGGTGACCCCGGTGCCGGGATACTTCGGTTCGGCGCGGAGCATGCGTTCCCTCGCGCTGTCGCAGGACGGCAAACTCGTGGCCGCCGTCGCGGACACCGGACGTCCACCGCCCGAGCCGGCGAGTGCCCTGATGGTCGGCGCCTATGAGGACGGGGCGGCGTCCGTGCTCGAGGGGGGCGCGATAACCCGTCCGACGTGGGCGCCCGACAACTCGGCCATCTGGGCGGCGGTCAACGGCAATGCCGTGATCCGGGTGCTGCGCGAGCCCGGAACAGGGCGGACCTCGGTCGAGAACGTGGATGTGGGTGCTGTCACTGCACTGGGGTCTACCATCACCGAGCTTCGGCTCTCTCGCGACGGAGTGCGTGCGGCGCTCATCGTGGACGGCAAGGTGTATTTGGCCATCGTGGCGCAGAAGCCCGGTGGCGGGTACGCCCTCACCAACCCGCGCGCGGTGGCGATCGGCCTCGGAAGTCCGGCTCTGTCGCTCGACTGGAGCACGAGTGACACGATCGTCGTCGCGCGTGCGGCCTCGGATATTCCGGTGGTGCAGATCGCGGTCGACGGCTCACGGATGGACGCCCTGCCGAGCCGTAACCTCACGGCCCCGGTGGTGGCCGTGGACGCCTCGACGACGACGGAGTTCGTCGCCGATTCGCGCGCCGTCTTCCAGTTGAACAACAACGATCCGGCGGGGGATCGGTACTGGCGCGAGGTTCCCGGGCTGACGGGTGTGAAAGCGATACCGATTCTGCCGGGCTGATTCCGGTGGGGCGAGTCTGTCGGTGGGGGTGCGGAAGATGACGGCATGCGCATACTGCCCGGCTCACGGACGCTGCTCGATCTGATTCTGCCGGCAGAATGCGGTGGGTGCGCGGAGCCGGGCACGCAATGGTGCCAGGGCTGCGCCGCCGAGTTGGCCGACGATCCGATTCTCCTGCAGCCGCGGGTCGATCCGGGAGTCGCGGTGTGGGCGCTGGGACCGTACTCGGGTCCACGTCGCCGGGCGGTGATCGCTGCGAAGGAACGGGGCCGGCGCGACCTCGCGGTGCCGCTCGGTTCCGCTGTCGCGGGCGCACTCGCGCGGCTGCACCAATGGGGTGAACTGGCGCCGCCCGAGGTCGCGCCGGTGGTCCTCGTGCCCGCTCCCACGCGTTCGCGGGCGGCCAGGATGCGGGGTGGCGATCCCGTAACCCGGATTGCTGTCGCCGCGGTGGGAGCGTCCCGGGTGTGTCCGGCGCTGGCCATGCGCAGAGGGGTGCGTGATTCCGTCGGACTGTCCGCGGATCAACGTAGAGTAAACCTCGAGGGTGGTGTTCTCCTCACCTCGCGCGGCCACCGATTCGCACAGCATCTGTGTTCGGAAAGGTCTGCGGCGCAACGTAAGACGGTAGTTCTGATCGACGACGTCTCGACCACGGGGGCGACCGCGGCCGAGTCGATCCGGGTGCTGTCCGGCGCCGGCATTCCGGTTTCCTCGGTGGTCGTCCTGGCCGGAGTCGGCTGACCTCGCGGCGAGGCCGCGACAATCTCGGTGTCGGCTGCATGAAATTGCGCCGAACAGTGGCACTCGCGCGAGTTACGTACTAGCGTCGCGGACACACCCGAAACACAGGTAGGAGGTGGTACTTCGAACCTGGTGCCGGGCGGACCCCTTCCCGGCATTGCTCAAATCCGCCGCCGCCCATTTCGGGGCGGGGCCGTAATCGGGAGGTACGAGTGACGACCCCTTCGCAAGCTTCGGTTTTCATCGACGAACGCACCACGGATGCACAAGAGAAGACCGATGCCCCTAGCGCCGATATTGTCGTCAAGGGACGCAACGTCGAGGTTCCCGACCACTTTCGTGTGTACGTCTCCGAGAAGCTGTCGCGCCTCGAGCGCTTCGACCCCTCCATTTTCCTGTTCGATGTCGAACTACAGCACGAACGCAATCGACGCCAGAGGAAGAGCGCCCAGCGCGTCGAGATCACTGCCCGAGGCAAAGGGCCGGTAGCCCGAGCCGAAGCGTCGGCCGACAGTTTCTATGCAGCATTCGAGTCGGTCACCGCGAAGCTCGAGAGCAGGCTCCGCCGCACCAAGGACCGAAAGAAGGTCCATTACGGGGAGAAGACCCCGGTATCGGTGGCAGAGGCCACTGCAGCACTCGCCGAGGACGAGAGTCTCGGTATCAACCCCGACATCTCCCTCGACGGCCAGGAATCGCAGCCGCACGAGCACAGGCCGGGTCAGGTGGTGCGGACCAAGGAACACAAGGCCACACCGATGACCATCGACGATGCTCTGTACGAGATGGAGCTGGTAGGACACGATTTTTTCCTGTTCCACGACAAGGAGTCGGACAAGCCTTCCGTCGTCTACCGGCGGCACGCGTTCGACTACGGACTCATCCGCCTGGCGTGATCTGCACTCGTCCCACGTGACGGTGTGAGCGGTCGGTCTACTCGTCCGCACCGAAGAGCGCCTACCATGGAATCCGGCCGGGGTTCTCGGACCTCCGGCCGGATTTTGTGTGTCACCCACCCACCGCCGAAGATTGAGGACGAACAAGACTGTGCCGTCGCTGTCGCTATCCAAGCTGCTCCGTGTTGGTGAAGGTCGCATGGTCAAGCGGCTCAAGCACATCGCCGACCACGTTTCCTCGCTGTCGTCCGAGGTCGAAGACCTGACCGACGAGCAGTTGCGGGCGAAGACCGACGAGTTCCGCTCGCGGTACCGCGACGGTGAATTGCTCGACGAGTTGCTCCCCGAGGCATTCGCGGTGGCCCGCGAGGCGTCGTGGCGCGTCATCGACCAGCGGCACTTCCATGTGCAGATCATGGGTGGGGCTGCGCTGCACTTCGGCAACATCGCCGAAATGAAGACCGGTGAAGGCAAGACACTCACCTGCGTTCTGCCCGCCTATCTCAATGCCATCGCCGGCGACGGCGTCCACGTCGTGACGGTCAACGACTACCTCGCCAAGCGCGACTCGGAGTGGATGGGACGAGTTCACCGTTTCCTGGGTATGGAGACGAGTGTGATCCTGTCCGGAATGTCTCCCGCCGAGCGGCGCGCGGCCTATGCCGCAGACATCACCTACGGCACGAACAACGAGTTCGGATTCGACTACCTGCGCGACAACATGACGCACTCGCTGGACGATCTCGTTCAGCGTGGTCATGCCTTCGCCGTCGTCGACGAGGTCGACTCCATCCTGATCGACGAGGCCCGAACCCCCCTCATCATTTCGGGACCCGCCGATGCGTCGAGCAAGTGGTACGCGGAGTTCGCGCGTATCGCGCCGATGCTGAAGCGAGACGTCCACTACGAAGTCGACATCCGCAAGCGCACGATCGGTGTGCACGAAGCGGGCGTCGAGCTCGTCGAGGACCAGCTCGGTATCGACAACCTGTACGAGGCTGCCAACTCGCCGCTCGTGAGCTACCTCAACAACGCCATCAAGGCGAAGGAGCTTTACACGAAGGACAAGGACTACATCGTCCGCGACGGCGAAGTGATCATCGTCGACGAGTTCACCGGTCGTGTCCTCGTCGGTCGCCGCTACAACGAGGGCATGCACCAGGCGATCGAAGCCAAGGAGAAGGTGGAGATCAAGGCCGAGAATCAGACGCTCGCCACGATCACGCTGCAGAATTACTTCCGGCTGTACGACAAGCTGTCGGGCATGACGGGTACCGCCGAAACCGAGGCCGCCGAGCTACACCAGATCTACAACCTCGGTGTCATCCCGATCCCCACCAACCGGCCGATGGTCCGCGTCGACAACGGCGACCTCATCTACAAGACCGAAGAAGCAAAGTTCGACGCCGTCGTCGATGATGTGGTGGAGCGGCACGAGAAGGGACAGCCCGTCCTGATCGGAACTACGAGCGTCGAGCGGTCCGAGTATCTGTCGAAGCAGTTCACCAAGCGGGGCCTGCCGCACAACGTGCTGAACGCGAAGTTCCACGAGCAGGAAGCCACGATCATCGCCGAGGCCGGCCGGTCCGGGGCTGTCACGGTGGCAACCAACATGGCCGGTCGCGGAACTGACGTGGTGCTCGGCGGCAACCCCGACATCATCGCGGACATCGCCCTGCGTAAGCGGGGACTCGATCCCGTCCACACGCCCGAGGAATACGAGGCGGCGTGGGACGAGGTTCTCGAGCAGGTCAAGGCCGAGGTGAAAGCCGATGCGGACAAGGTCCGGGAAGCGGGCGGACTGTACGTACTCGGTACCGAGCGGCACGAGTCCCGGCGAATCGACAACCAGCTTCGTGGTCGCTCCGGACGTCAGGGCGATCCGGGCGAGTCCCGGTTCTACCTCTCGCTCGGTGACGAGTTGATGCGACGGTTCAACGGCGCGGCGCTCGAGTCGATCATGACCCGGCTCAACCTGCCCGACGACGTTCCGATCGAGGCGAAGATGGTTTCGAAGGCCATCAAGAGTGCGCAGACGCAGGTGGAGCAGCAGAACTTCGAGATCCGGAAGAACGTTCTCAAGTACGACGAGGTGATGAATCAGCAGCGCACGGTCATCTACAAGGAGCGCCGCCAGATCCTCGAAGGCGAGGACATGGAGGGCCAGGTCGAGAAGATGATCACGGACGTGGTCACCGCGTACGTCGACGGGGCCACTTCCGAGGGGTACGTCGAGGACTGGGATCTCGAACAGCTGTGGACCGCGCTGAAGACGCTCTACCCGATCGGCCTCGACTACAAGGAAATCGTCGGAGACGGCTCCGACGGTGAGGTGAAGGACGTCACCAGCGACGAACTCCGCGAGATGCTTCTCGAGGATGCACACCAGGCGTATGCACGCCGGGAAGCAGAAATCGACGCCGCGGCCGGTGCGGGTGCCATGCGCGAACTCGAGCGGCGGGTGCTGCTGAGCGTGCTCGACCGCAAGTGGCGCGAGCACCTGTACGAGATGGATTACCTCAAGGAGGGAATCGGTCTGCGTGCGATGGCGCAGCGCGATCCGCTGGTCGAGTACCAGCGCGAGGGTTTCGACATGTTCACCGGCATGCTCGAGGGCCTGAAGGAGGAGTCGGTCGGATTCCTGTTCAATCTGCAGGTCGAGGCCGCTGCGCCGCAGCAGGCGGCCGCCCCCGGCGTCAATGTGACGGCGTCCTCGGCGGCCGCGACGGCGTCCGCCTCGCCGACGCCCGCTCCTGCCCGCCCGCTGCCCACCCAGGAGGCGGCACGTCAGTCTCAGGGCACCGCTGCACCGTCCGCCCTGCGCGCGAAGGGACTGGACGAGGCAGAGCCGCGTGGCCTGACCTATTCGGGCCCGGCGGAGGACGGCAACGCCCAGCTCAGCCGCCGCGGCACCGGCAGCGACACCAACTCGGACCCAGGAACCCGGCGCCAGCGACGCGATGCTGCACGGTCGCAGTCGAAGGGCAAGAAGGCGCCGCGGTCCAAGCGCAAGCGCTGAGCCGCTTCGTCAGCCGACCACCATCGAGGTGACGATCCAGCCCGTGTCGGATTTCCGTTCGACACGGGCTGCGATCACGAACACCCGCGGTCCCCGTCCGTAGGTGCCGAACGCCTCGAGTGTGTTGTCGTCGAGTACCCGAAGGTGGACACGGAGCAGGGTTGCCACTCCGAGCCGTCTCGACGGTGACTCGGCAAGCGCGAGAGTCCGTGCCACGTCCAGCAGTGAGGGAACGACCACGGGCCGCAGCTGCCGCACGTTGCGCCGCCGATCCAGTACTTCCAGCACCAGCCGGAACGCGTGTTCGGTAAAGCGCTGTGCGTCGGGTGCGGCGCGAGGACGAGTGACGTCGGGCGAGGAGCGCGGCGAGGTGCCGGAGTGCGCCGAGCTACGCGCCGGTGACGAGTGACGGCCCCGACCCGGTGCTCGCCGGGTGCCGGACGACCCGGCTGGACCGGCCGCGCCCAGCGCCTCACCGGTCGGCGGTTCGTAGTTGGGCACGCGTGACAGGAACGTGTAGGACTCACTCATTTCTTCCCCCCGGTTTCGGCATGAGACGGCCGTCGTAGCGGTCATCCTTGCACGGATTCAGCGGTCGTGTCGCCGAACCCCGCAGGGAACCCTAGGGTGGGGTCGTGCGGGGATTGATTGTGGACGTCGGTGGTGTGCTCGTGGGCCCCGGTTCAGACTTCGACGGGCTGTCGGCGGTCCTCGCCGACGCGCGGCGTCGCGGCGTCCGGACCGCGATCCTGAGTAACGACCCCGGCGGTCCCGGGGGTGAGTGGTTGCGGGAACTCGGTGACGGCCGGCTGGTCGACCGGGTGGTGCTGTCCGGCGATGTCGGTGTGGCCAAGCCCGATCCGCGCATCTACCGGTTGACGGCCGAAGTGCTCGGCCTGGAACCGCGGGACTGTATCTTCGTCGACGACCTGGCGGTCAACGTTCGCGGTGCGGTGTCTGTCGGGATGGTGGGTGTGCACCACGTCGACGGCGTGGTGACCGCGAGCGAGCTGGCGGTGCTTCTCGACGTGGATCGAGACGGAATGCAAGGGGAACAGGCGTCGACATGGTGACGAGACTGACAACGCAGGACGCGTCGTTCTATTTTCTCGAGGCAAGTAGCACGCCGATGCACGTCGGTTCGCTCGCCATCTTTCGCAAGCCCCGAAATGGGTTGTCCTACGAGGAATTACTTCGTCTCGTCGAGGAACGCCTGAGTCTGGTGCCGCGGTACCGGCAGAAGGTGCGGGAGGTGGCGTTGGGATTGTCACGTCCGGTGTGGGTGGACGATCAGGATTTCGACATCGAGTACCACGTCCGGCGATCGGCGCTGCCGAAGCCGGGTTCGGACGCGCAGCTACATGATCTGGTCGCGCGCCTCACGTCGCGGCCGCTCGACAACACCCGCCCCCTGTGGGAGATGTACTTGGTGGAGGGCTTGTCGAACAACCGCTTTGCGATCTTCACCAAGTCGCATTCCTCCCTCGTCGACGGGGAGACGGCACCCGAAATCGGTCAGGTCATTCTCGATTCGGCGAAGACACGCAGACCCATGGCGGAGGAATTGTGGATGCCCAGCCCGGAGCCGAGCGAGACCACCCTCGTCGCCGGCGCCCTCGCCGACATCCTGGCGCGGCCCGGGGAGGGGTTGGCGTCGTTGCGAATGACCCTGAGCGGCATGGCGTCTGCGCTCGGCGAGACCGTGCGCGCGGTGGGGAAGTTGGCCGCTGTGGTGCGTACCGCCACACAGGTCGCGCCCGCGACCCCGCTGAATGCGACCATCTCCCGTAACCGGCGCTTCGCCGTGGTCAAGACCGAACTGGGGGATTACCGGAAGATCCGCGCACGGTATGGGTGCGAGGTCAACGACGTCATCCTCGCCGTGGTGTCGGGTGCCCTGCGGAACTGGTTGCTCTCGCGCGGCGAGCCGGTCGCCGAATCGACCACGGTGCGCGCCATGGTACCGATGTCGGTGTACGTCGACCCCGACACGGACGTAGACCTGGGCCAGCGTGGTGAGTGGTCGGATCCGCGGAGCATGGTGTCGTCGTTCCTCATCGACCTGCCCGTGGGGGAACCGAATGCGGTGGTGCGACTCTCACACGTGGCGCATGCGATGGAGGCGCACGCGAAGCAGAGTCGGCGCGTGACGGCTCAGACGCTCGTGCGGCTGTCCGGGTTCGCGCCTGCCACCCTGCACGCGATGAGTGCCCGTGCGGCGAGCAGCTTCTCGCAGCGGATGTTCAATCTGATGATCACCAATGCGCCCGGTCCGCAGATGCCGCTGTACGTCGGCGGAGCGCGCATGCTCGAGATGTACCCGGTGTCGCCGCTGCTGAAAAATCAGACATTGAGCATTGCGCTGACCTCTTACGACGGCAACGTCTACTACGGTTTGAATGCAGACCGTGATGCGATGGCCGATGTGGACGTGGTGGCGGCGCTGCTGTACCAATCTCTCGAGGAGTTGTTGGATGCCAGCCGGTGAAAAGTCCGCGTTGCGAATGACGGGTGACACATGACGAGGGTGTATGTTCCCGCGACCATCGAGATCCTGCACGAGCTGGTGACCGAGTCGAAGTTCGATCCGATGAGCCGGACCGCGTTTGCTGTCACCGCCACGCTGCGTGAGGCTTACTCGTCGGGTGACGACGAGGAGCTGGCCGAGGTGGCGATGGGTGAGGCCGCGCGGGCTTCGCTCCGGCTGATCGCGGGCCGGTTGTCAGAGGGCGGCGACGGCGTCCGTTTCCGGCGGGTGGTCGTGGCAGCAGACGTGGACGACGTCACACCGCGCCCCGATCTCGACGATGCCGTGGTGCGGTTGCCGGGGCCGGTGACTATTTCGCAGGTGGCGTCGGTCCATGTGGATCTGGCGGAGGCCGAACCGGACATCGAGCGGGCCGTCGCGGCGATCGACGAGGCGGACCTGGGCGATCCGGATGCGGAATTCGTGCTCGGCGACGCCGAGGATCACGTGCTCGCGTGGTATGCCACCCAGGAGATTTCCTTTCTTCTGGAATTGCTCTGACCTCAGGGTCGTCTCGAGAGGACCGCATCCCTACCTCGAGGTAACCTACGGTACCGTAAGTCGGTAACCTACGGTAGCGTAGGTCACGACGAGACAGGTGGAGGTCTGATGGGTCTGAAGGACTGGATCGAGGCGCCCGCAGCAGCGGTGGTGCCCGCCAAGCGGTCCAAACTCAATTGGTTGCGTGGTGCGGCAGCACGGCTCACGACGCCGTTGCTCCCGGACGATTATCTACATCTGGCCAATCCGCTGTGGTCGGCCAGGGAGCTGCGCGGCCAGATCGTCGACGTGCGCGCCGAGACGGCCGATTCCGCCACGATCGTCATCAAGCCCGGCTGGGGATTCGACTTCAACTACGAGCCCGGTCAGTACATCGGCATCGGACTTCACGTGGACGGCCGATGGCACTGGCGTTCGTATTCCCTCACGTCCCCGCCGAACTGGGACGACAAGCTCATCTCTATTGCGGTCAAGGCGATGCCCGAGGGATTCCTGTCGAGTCACCTCGTCAACGGCGTGCCGTCCGGGACGATCGTGCGACTCGCGACGCCTACGGGGAACTTCGCCCTGCCCGACCCCCCGCCGGAGCGAATTCTGTTCCTCACCGCCGGCAGCGGGATCACTCCGGTCATGGCCATGCTGCGCACGATGAACCGGCGCGGCCAGCTTCCCGACGTCTTCCACGTCCACTCGGCGCCCACCGATGCCGACGTGATGTTCGCGGACGAACTGACCCGCCTGCACGACGAACACGATGACTTCCGGTGCAAGATCCAGCTCACCCGCACCGAAGGCAAGTTTGCGCTGTCCTCCCTCGACGACGTGTGTCCGGACTGGCGGGAGCGGCAGACGTGGGCCTGCGGGCCGCTGCCGATGCTGGACGAAATCGAGACGCTGTGGCGGGACGAGGACATCGAGGATCGCTTGCACCTCGAACGGTTCGCGGTCTCCCGCGCGGACACCTCGGGTCAAGGCGGCACCGTGACCTTCGCCAAAGCGGACAAAGTGATGACGATCGACGGCGCCACCACCCTGCTCGAGGCCGGCGAGAAGGCCGGGGCACTGCTGCCCTTCGGCTGCCGGATGGGTATCTGCCAGACCTGCGTCGTGCCGATTCTGTCGGGACACGCCATCGATCTGAGGTCCGGGAAGCAGCACGCCGAGGGAGACCGCGTCCAGACGTGCATCTCGTCCGCGGCGGGTGACTGCACGCTCGACGCGTGAGCGTCGGCGTGTTGTTCATCTGTCTCGGCTATTCTCGGAGTCTCTGACCAGACGGAGGAGCACGGTGGCAATCACCGACATCAAAGAATTCTCACACCTCACCGAAGCGGACATCGAATCGCTCGGGCGGGAGCTGGACGCGATTCGGCTCGATGTGGAGGATTCGCGGGGCGTTCGCGACGCCCGCTACATTCGCCGAGCGATCCGGACCCAGCGGCTGCTGGAGCTCGGTGGCCGGCTCGCGTTGTTCGGAAGCAAGTACCGCCCGGCCTGGCTCGCCGGCACCGCCATGCTGTCCCTCTCGAAGATCATCGAGAACATGGAGCTCGGCCACAACGTGATGCACGGCCAGTGGGACTGGATGAACGATCCGGAGATCCACTCGATGTCGTGGGAGTGGGACCAGACGGGTCCGTCGGAGCATTGGAAGCGCGCCCACAACTACTCCCACCACACGTTCACCAACATCGTGGGAATGGACTCCGATGTGGGTTTCGGCATTCTCAGGATGACCCGCGACGAGGAGTGGCGGCCGATCAATCTGCTGCAGCCGATCGCGAATATCGTTCTGGCAGCTACCTTCGAATGGGGTATCGCGCTGCACGACCTCACGTTCGCGGCCGAGCTCGAGGGTGTGGAGAAGGGTCAGCTCAACTCGCAGGCGAACAAGGATTTCGCACGCAAGATCTTCCGTCAGGTCGGCAAGGATTTCCTTCTCTTCCCGGTGCTCGCGGGACCCGCATGGAAGTCGACGTTGTCGGCGAACACCACCGCCAATCTGGTCCGCAACCTGTGGGCGTACGTGGTGATCTTCTGTGGCCATTTCCCGGACGGTGCCGAAAAGTTCACCGTGGAGGAATACGAGAACGAAACCCGGCACGAGTGGTATCTGCGACAGATGCTCGGCAGCGCCAATTTCGATTCCGGCAAGGTCATGGGTTTCATGAGCGGGAACCTCAGCTACCAGATCGAGCATCACCTGTTCCCTGATCTGCCCAGCAACCGCTACCCCGAGATTGCGGTGAAGGTGCGGGCGCTGTGTGAGAAGTACGACCTGCCTTACACGACGGGCTCGCTGGCCAAGCAGTACCTGCTGGCGTTGCGCACCATCCACAAACTTGCGCTACCCGACTGGATGCTCAAGGCGACGGCGGACGACGCTCCGGAGACCTCCTCGGAGCGCAAGTTCCGCGACGCCCGCGACGCTGGTGCCGCCATGGTCGAAACACTGCGTACGGACCCCGTGACGGGGCAGCGCCGAGGTCTGCTGTCTGCCCTCCGAGCCCGCGCTGAGGCCAAGATTCCTCGCCGTCGACGGTGATTTCCCTCACACCTACGCTGAGGTAACCTACGGTGTCGTAACTTACGGTACGGTAGGTCATGTCAGCGCCTACGGGTGTGAACTGTCGACCCAGCCAGGAGGAGGTTCCCCATGGCGATTGCAGACGTCAAGGAATACGCACATCTCACCGAAGCCGACATCGAGGCGCTCGGACGCGAGCTGGATGCGATCAGGCGCGATATCGAGGAATCTCGCGGTGAACGTGACGCACGGTACGTCCGCAATACCATTCGGTTGCAGCGGTCGCTCGAAATCGGTGGCCGGGCCGTTCTCTTCGCGAGCAAGCGCCGCCCGGCCTGGTTGGCGGGCACCGCCATGCTCGCCCTCTCGAAGATCATCGAGAACATGGAACTCGGCCACAACGTGATGCACGGTCAGTGGGACTGGATGAACGACCCGGAGATCCACTCCACCTCGTGGGAGTGGGACGTTACGGGGCCGTCCGCCCATTGGAAGCAGACTCACAACTACATTCACCACAAGTACACCAACGTCCTCGGTATGGACGACGACGTGGGATACGGGCTTCTGCGCGTCACCCGTGATCAGCGGTGGAAGCCGTTCAACACCGGCAACCTCGTGTACAACACCTTGCTGGCACTGTTCTTCGAATACGGCATTGCGGCCCAGCACCTCGAGCTCGGCAAGGTCGCCAAGGGGCGGGTGCCGAAGGAGGAGACTCAGCGCAAGCTCCGCGAGGTCGGCGAGAAGATCGGCAAGCAGCTCCTCAAGGACTATGTCGTGCACCCGGCGATCACCGGCCCGGCGTGGAAGAGCACGCTGACGGCCAACGTGAGCGCCAACATGATCCGCAATGTGTGGACCAACGCCATCATCTTCTGCGGTCACTTCCCGGACGGCGCAGAGAAGTTCACCAAGGCGGATATCGACAAGGAAACGCCCGCCGAGTGGTACCTGCGCCAGATGCTGGGTAGCGCAAACATCGAGGGCGGCAAGGTCATGGACTTCATGTCCGGCAACCTCAGCTACCAGATCGAGCATCACCTGTTCCCCGATCTGCCGAGCAACCGTTACGCCGAGATCGCGGTCCGCGTTCGTGAGCTGTGCGACAAGTACGACCTGCCGTATACGACGGGACCCTTCCTCGTGCAGTACGCGAAGTCGTGGCGCACCATCGCCAAGTTGTCGCTGCCGAACAAGTACCTCAAGGCCACGGCGGACGACGCACCGGAAACCGCGTCGGAGCGCAAGTTCGGTGGAAAGACCACAGCCACAATCGATCCCGTGACCGGCCGTCGGCAGGGGCTCCGCAGCGCGATCCAGCGCTCACGCGGGCGCCGCGGCCTGCGTGCGCTGTTGTCGCGCTAGAAGAAGTTTTCACCGGGCGCGGTTCGCCCCTTCGTCACCACGCTTCGTTGGAAGCGATCGCGGTGAGGAGGTGGCGGACCGCGTCGACGCGTCGGGCCGCTTTCCCTTCGAGCTGATCGAGCGCGCACTCCGGATCGGCGGGCGGGCCCAGATGGGTGCACCCGCGCGGGCAGTCTTCGATCGCCGCGGCCAGGTCGGAGAAGGCGGCCACCACATTCTCGGGGGAGATATGGGCAAGCCCGAACGACCGGATTCCGGGGGTGTCGATCACCCATCCACTCGTCGGTAGGGACAGCGCGACGGACTGTGTCGAGGTGTGCCGCCCCTTCCCGACCCCGGACACCACACCCACCGCCCGATCGGCGTCCGGAACGAGCCGGTTGACCAGCGTGGACTTGCCCACACCGGAATGACCGATCAGTGCGGTGAGCTTTCCCGACAACATGGTCATGACGTCGTCGACGGGATCGTCTCGTCCGGCGACCACCACGGGAACATCGAGATCCGCGAAAGCGCTGGCGAATTCCTCGGGCGGCTCGAGGTCGCTCTTGGTGAGGCAGATGATGGGGTTCAGCCCGCCGACGTAGGCGGCGACCAGCGCACGCTCGACGAAACCGGTGCGCGGTGGGGGATCGGCGAGCGCAACCACGATCAGCAACTGCTGGGCGTTGGCGACGACGATCCGCTCGTACGGATCGGTGTCGTCGGCCGTCCGCCGCAGAACGGTGGAGCGCTCGGCCACCCGCACGATCCTGGCGAGAGTGTCGGGCTTGCCGGAGAGATCGCCCACTACGCTGACCTGGTCTCCCACCACGATGGGGGTGCGGCCCAATTCCCGGGCGCGCATGGTGACGATCAGGCGGTCCGGATCGCCGCCCAGTACGCAGCCCCACCGTCCCCGGTCCACGGACACCACCATGGCGGACTCCGCGCTCAGGTGCTCCGGTCGTGTCTTGGTCCGTGGCCGCGTCCCCCTACCCGGACGGACCCGCACATCGGACTCGTCGTACTCGCGGCGGCTCAGAAGCTCGCCTTCCGACCGGTGCCCGCAGCTGCGGTCACCATTGCGGCCCAGAGGTTTTCGAAGCCCGGCAGCGTTTTGGCCGTGGTGCCCACGTCCTCGACCGTCATGTCGTCGACGACGAGTCCGATGATGGCGCCTGCCGTCGCCATCCGATGATCGGCGTAGGAGTGCCAGGTCCCGCCGTGCAGCGTTGTGGGAACGATGGTGAGACCGTCCTCTGTTTCGGTGACGTTCCCGCCGAGCGCGTTGATCTCGGTGGAGAGCGCTGCCAGCCGGTCGGTCTCGTGACCGCGCAGGTGCGCGATTCCCCGCAGATGGGAGGGCCCTTCGGCCAGGGCTGCAAGGGCGGCGACGGTGGGAGTGAGTTCGCCGACGTCGTGCAGGTCGATGTCGATTCCGGTCAGTGTGCCCGGTCCGGTGACCGTCAACTCGTCGCCGTCGAGCCGCACTTGCGCACCCATGGCGAGGAGAATCTCGCGTATCGCATCACCGGGCTGCGTTGTGCGGCTGGGCCATCGTGGCACCGTCACCTCTCCGGAGGTGACGGCGGCGGCCGCGAGGAAGGCCGTGGCGTTCGACAGGTCCGGTTCGATCGCCCAATCGACGGCCCGGATCACGCCCTGGCTCACCCGCCACGTGTCGGCGTCGCCGCCGCTTGCCGGCGTGGACACCGCGACACCGGCTGCGCGCAGCATCTCGACGGTCATTTCGATGTGAGGCATCGAGGGAACGGACTTGCCGTCGTGATGCACGGTGACACCTTCGTCGAACGCAGCCGCAGACAGCAGCAGGCCCGAGACGAATTGTGAGGAACCGGACGCGTCGATCGTGACGTGTCCGCCTCGGAGTGAGCCGCGGCCTTCGACGGTGAACGGCAGTGCGTTCCCGTCGATGTCCGCGCCCAGCCCGCGCAGGGCGTCGAGAATGGTGCCCAAGGGTCGCGTGCGGGCCTGTTCGTCCCCGTCGAACCGGACAGTGCCCGACGCGAGTGCCGCCACCGGTGGCAGGAAGCGCATGACCGTGCCCGCCAGACCGCACTCCACCGATCCACCGCGGAGGGGTCCGGGGGTGACCTCGAGCGTCGTGGTGTCGTCCTGTTCTTCGACAGTGGTCCCGAGAGTGCGGAGAGCGTCGATCATGAGGTCGGTGTCGCGACTGCGGAGCGCACCGCGCAAAGTCGAGGGGCCCTGCGCGAGCGCGGCGAGGATCAGTGCACGGTTGGTGATGGATTTCGATCCGGGCAGGACAACCGTCGCAACGACGGGCTCTTCGGCGCGGGGGGCTTTCCACAGGCTCAGGCTCACGGTCTCCATCTTCGCCTACGCGAGGGGTGAGGGACACGGCTGGGCGGCGTGTCGGGTGGGTGGATGGACGGCTCGGCCCGGTGTCGGTTGTCTGTGCCACTCTGGTGGGTATGTGTGGCAGGTATGCGACCACTGCGGATCCGGCAACGCTGGCGACCGACCTCGATGCCATCGACGAGGTGGGGGAGGAGCCGGGTCGACCGGATTTCAACGTCGCCCCGACCACCGAGGTACTCACTGTCCTCGACCGCCACGACGCGCGTCGTGTCCGGCGGATGAGATGGGGGCTCGTCCCGCCGTGGTCGAGGAAAGTCGGCGACGGACCCGTCCTGTTCAACGCCCGCGCCGACTCGATCGACAAACCCGCGTTCCGGAACGCATTCACCCACACGCGGTGTCTGGTGCCGATGGACGGGTGGTTCGAGTGGAAGAACGAACCCCCGGGCGGCCAGGGACGGGCGTCGGGCCGAACCGAGAAGATTCCGTACTATCTGTCGCCGCAGGACGGTTCCCGCCTGTACGTGGCAGGGCTGTGGTCCGTATGGCACGACCGGTCGGTGCGCGACCCCGCACCTGTCCTGAGTTGCGCCATCGTCACGGTCGACTCCGCTGCCCAGTTGGCGGATGTGCACGACCGGATGCCGCTCGTGTTGCCGCGCGATCGGTGGGACGCCTGGCTCGATCCTCGGCAACCCGCGTCGGCCGATCTACTGACGGTCTCGACCGAGGCCATCGCCGACATCGGGATCCTCCGGGTGTCGACGCGAGTGAACAGCGTCCGGAACAACGGACCCGAGCTACTCGAGCCCGATCCGGGCACGCCCGACGAAGCACGGGCAGGAGAGCAACTCAGCCTGCTGTGACGGCGGCGACCACCGCTCCGCTCAGCCGCACCAGGTCGGCCGGCGCGAGTTCGATCTCCACACCCCGGCGTCCCGCACTGCACAGCACCCGATCCCACTTCATGGCGGAGGTGTCGATCACGGTGGGAAGGATCTTCCGCTGCCCGAGCGGCGAGATGCCGCCGAATACGTAACCCGTCGACCGCTCCGCCTCGCTCCGATCGGCCATCACGGCTCTACCCGCCCCGAGTGCCGCCGCTGCGGCCTTCAGCGACAGCATGTCCGGCACCGGCACGACCGCGACGGCGAGCTTGCCGGTGTCGAGTTTGATCACGAGGGTCTTCAGAATCTGATGGGCCGCGACCCCTACCGTTTCGGCGAGCGCGTCGACGGCCTCGGAGCCGTACGACTCGGCGCGCGCGTCGTGCGCATAGGTGTGTATCCGGTGCGCGACGCGCTGTTTACCGAGCAGGGTGGTCGCGGGGGTCGCAGTTCCGGCCATGGATGAACACTGTGCCATCTCCTCCCGGCGGCCTCAGGAGTACGTCCCGGGAACACAGTCGGGGGCAGCCGTGTTGGTACGGGCAGAAGCAAGCGTCCAGTGAAGGGAGTGGTCCTACTCGTGATGGCCACGGTAGCGGAGCCCACGTCGCGTCTGCAGTTGGCGGTAACCTTGACGCCCACGGCGACCGAAGGGATCAGCGTGCACGAACATGACCGTCCGAAGGCAGACCGACCCGAGCCCCAGGACGAGTTGATCGCGCGTTTCGAAAGGGACGCGCTTCCACTTCTGGATCAGTTGTACGGTGCTGCGCTGCGGATGACGCGCAACCCTGCGGATGCCGAAGATCTGGTGCAGGAAACGTACGTGAAGGCATACACGGCATTCCGGTCGTTCCGTGAGGGCACCAATCTCAAGGCCTGGCTGTACCGGATCCTGACCAACACCTACATCAACTCGTACCGGAAGAAGCAGCGGCAGCCCGCGCAATATCCCACCGACGAGATCACGGACTGGCAGCTGGCCGCGACGGCAGAGCATTCGTCCACCGGTTTGCGGTCCGCCGAGGTGGAGGCGCTCGATGCCCTTCCCGACGACGACATCAAGGAGGCGCTGCAGGCGCTGCCGGAGGAGTTCCGGATGGCCGTCTACTACGCCGATGTCGAGGGATTCCCGTACAAGGAGATCGCCGACATCATGGGTACCCCCATCGGGACCGTGATGTCGCGTCTGCACCGCGGACGTAAGCAGCTGCGCGGTCTGCTGAGTGACGTCGCACGTGAACGCGGCTTCAACCGGGGTGACGGGGAGCTGCCGGCCGAGGCAGCCGTAGGTGCGGATCAGGAGGTTTCCCGGTGAGCGAGCAGGACGAATTCGAGCAGCTCGACTGCTCCGCGGTGATCGCCGACGTCTGGCTGATGCTGGACCGCGAATGTGATGCAGCCGCGCGCGCGCGGCTGCAGCGGCATCTCGACGAGTGTGGCTCCTGCCTCGAGGCCTACGGGATCGAGGAGAAGGTCAAGAGCTTGGTGAGCCGCAAGTGCGGTGGCGAGCACGCCCCCGAGAGCCTGCGCCAGCGGCTCTCCGTCGAGTTACGGCGGACCATCCTGATCACCGAGACCGAACGCGAGGCTTAGGGCTTCAGACAAGCAATCAGGGGCCGGAAAGCGTGCTGCTTTCCGGCCCCTGATGTGCGTTCTACGGCGCGTCAGGCGTTGGGACGCTTGCCGTGGTTGGCGGCGTTGCCCTTGCGACTGCGCTTCTTGCGACCACGCTTACCCATGAGTAGATCTCCCTTCTTTTCACTACAGTGTTCCACGTGTGGTTGGGTGTCTGTGCAACAGGGCTTTCTCGACCCCGGGAGTAAGGATCACGATGGCAGAAGACGTGCGCGCCGAGATGGTGTCGACGGTGTATCAGGTTGTGGTCAGTGCGGGTGACGAGGTGAAGGAAGGCGACACCCTCGTCATTCTGGAGTCCATGAAGATGGAGATTCCCGTCATCGCCGAGGAGCCCGGCACCGTCACCTCCGTGGACGTCAAGGTCGGCGATGTGATTCAGCAGGGCGACCTCATCGCCGTCATCTCGTGAGCTGACCCGAAGTCGCCTCAGCCGATGTCCACCCTGAGCGATCTGCTCGCCGAGCACACCGATCTTCCCGGGTCCGCTGTCGATCACCTGCAGAGAGTGGTCGGGGAGTGGCAACTCCTGGCCGATCTGTCGTTCGCCGACGTGCTGCTGTGGGTCGAGGATTCTGCCTCCCCGAAAGAAACGCGGACGGTGATCTGCGTCGCCCACTGCCGGCCCACCACCGCGTCGACCGCGTATCCCGAGGACGTCGTCGGAACGGTGGCCTCGGAGTCCCAGCATCCGCAGGTGTTGCAGGCCCTCGTCGAGGAGCGGGTGGTGCGGCCGACGGATGGTGGCACGCATGCCGGTCTGCCGCCGCGGGGCGAGGCCGTCCCGGTGCGCTGGGGCGGCGAGGTGATCGCGGTACTCAGCCGGGACACGAACCTGTCGCATCAGCGGGCGCAGAGCCCGCTCGAAGTGGCCTACCTCGACTGCGCCGAAGACCTGTGCCAGATGATCAGCGACGGCACCTTCCCGATCCGGGAGTCGCGGTCGGACACCAATTCCAGTCCCCGCGCCGGCGACGGCTTCATCCGCCTCGACACCGAGGGTCGCGTCGTCTATGCCAGCCCCAACGCGTTGTCCGCCTATCACCGCATGGGTCTGAGCTCCGACCTGGTGGGACGCAACCTGGCGGCCACGACGCGGTCACTGGTCACCGACCCGTTCGAGTCGCAGGAGGTTGCGGGCTATATCCGCGACACTCTGGCAGATATCCCCGGCAGGCGGATGGAGATCGAGGCGCGGGGAGCGACGGTGCTGCTGCGTGCGCTGGTCCTCAAGCCCGGCGGTAAGCGGGTGGGCGCTGCCGTCGTCGTACGCGATGTCACGGAAGTCAAGAGGCGCGATCGAGCGCTCCTCAGCAAGGATGCGACGATCCGTGAGATTCATCACCGGGTCAAGAACAATCTGCAGACTGTCGCCGCCCTGCTCCGATTGCAGGCGCGACGCACCAACAACGAGGAAGCGCGCCAGGCGCTGACGGAATCCGTGCGCCGGGTCACCTCGATCGCGCTCGTGCACGACACGTTGTCGATGTCCGTGGACGAGGAAGTGAACCTCGACGAGGTCGTCGACCGGCTGGTGCCGATCCTGTCCGACGTGGCAACCGTGAGCACACCCATCAAGGTCCGGCGTGAGGGAAGTTTGGGAGTGTTCTCCGCGGAACGGGCCACACCGCTCGTCATGGTCCTGACCGAACTCGTGCAGAACGCCATCGAGCACGCCTTCGAGCCCGGTGCACCAGGGACGGTCACGATGCGCGCCGAGAGGTCCGCACGCTGGCTCGACGTGGTTATCCACGACGACGGGAAGGGCCTGCCGCCCGGTTTCAGCCTTGAACGTTCCGATCGTCTCGGCCTGCAGATCGTCCGGACACTCGTGGCCGCAGAACTGAACGGTTCCCTGGGCCTGCACCCGGGAACGGACGGCGGAACGGACGCAGTGCTGCGGGTTCCGCTCGGCCGCCGCGGTCCTCGCTACTGGAACGCGACGTGACGGCCCACAAAAGCAAGAGGGTGCACAAAGCAAGAGGGTGCACAAAGCAAGAGGGTGCACAAAGCAAGAGGCCCGGCACCATGTGGTGCCGGGCCCGTCTTCCTCGAAGTACTTCTATACGGTCGTGCGGGCCCGCGTGCGCGCGTTACGGCGCTTGAGTGCGCGTCGCTCGTCTTCGCTCATGCCGCCCCAGACACCGGCGTCCTGGCCCGACTCGAGAGCCCAGGACAGGCATTCGGCGGTGACCGGGCAGCGGTTGCAGACAACCTTGGCATCGGCGATCTGCGCGAGAGCCGGACCGCTGTTGCCTACGGGAAAGAACAACTCGGGGTCTTCGTCGCGACAGATTGCCTTGTGGCGCCAGTCCATCCTTCTGCTCCTTAACTGGGTGCGTAATGCACCGTTTTGTCTTGGTGAGTTCATCTGTGCGTAGAGAATGTTTCCGCACTGTTGCTTGTGAATGCTTTCACGAACTGGCGGGATGTCAATAGAAATCCGCCGCACCGTGGGGGAACTCACTTTCTAAGGTCGCCCTATGAGGCGCGCCGTCCTTTGTACCCCATGGCAGCCCGGCCCGCGAGGTGGAAAACCCGATTTCTCGAGGTCTGCTCAGGATTTGGGCGCAACCACGTCCAGGGCCTCCGGCACCGACACGAACTCCACGTCGTTGCACAGGCCGATGTAATCGCCGTCCATCTGCAGTCCGATCGGCCGGGACGCCGAGATCCGCACCGACGGCACGTCGTCGACCCTGATGAGCTTCTTCGCGCGCGGACTGGCACCGGGGGTCAACAACTGGCGGGCAACACGAAGTGTGGTGACGATCGACGTGGAGGTCATGGCGAAGACGCCGAGCCCACTGTCGTAATTCGTGTCCGGGTTGGTGTGGACCTCCCGTTTGTTCAGATACGTCCACGGACTGGCATTCGACACGAATGCGTAGTGGACGCCCTCGACCCGTTCCTGCCCGGGAACGTGCACCGTGAGCGTCGGCTCCGCGTTCTTCGACCGGAAGAAGACCCGGACCGCTGCCCGCACGTACTGGGCGGGCGTGGCCGGTCGGCCGTTCTTGCGGTGGGCGTCCACGGCCTCACACACCGCGGCGTCCCACCCGAGACCCGCGTTGAACGCAAACCAGCGGTTGTCGCAGTGGGCCAGACCGATCCTGCGCAGCTCGCCGCGCGCCAGCAGGTCGATGAGCTGGTTGGTGGCATCGACAGGATCGGCGGCGATGCCGAGGGACCGGGCGAACACGTTCGCCGAACCTCCGGGTACGACGGCGATCGGCGGAACCAGTCCCACCGACTCGACTCGTGTCGACCCCGGCGGGGGAGTACCCAGGAGGCCGTTGACGACTTCGTTGACGGTGCCGTCGCCGCCGTGGACGATGATCAACCCCATTCCGTCCACACAGGCCTGCTGCGCAAGTTCGGCGGCGTGGCCGCGGTGCGTCGTGTGCACCACCGTCAATCGCACTCTGCTCGACAGTGCATGAGCGAGGAGGTCGCGCCCGGCGGGGGTCGTCGAGGTGGCATTCGGATTGACGATCAGCAGCGCGCGCACAGGGACCAAGACTAGTGGGGCGTTGTGTGTCACCGTCCCGAGCCTGCCGGCGTCTCGGTGTTCTAGGCTTGCCGCGTGCCGAAGCCGCCTCTCAGCCAGTCCACGCCCGCAACGGTCCGCTCCGCGGGTGCACTGGTGTCGCTCGAGGGTGCCGTCGCCGTCGGGGTGGCCGTCGTGCTGGTTGTGCGTGGGCTGCTCGGTCACGATCAGAGTGTGAGCAGCGGCTACGGAACCGCGGCATGGTTCGCCATCCTCGGTGGCGCAGTGCTCGCCGCGGGCGTGGCGTTGATCTTCGGCAGGCGCTGGGGTCGGGCCATCGCGATCGTCGCGCAGTTGCTCCTGCTCCCGGTGGCGTGGTCGCTTCTCACCGATTCACACCAACCCGTGTTCGGTGTCCTGCTCGGGGTCGTGGTGATCGGTGCTCTCGGCTGCCTGTTCAGCAGCCCCACGTCGAAGTGGATGGCCGCCGAATACGGTCAGGACGAATGACAGCTCAGCTCACCTCGGATGCCAGCTTTCCGAGCGGGTCCCCGGTGAGCCGGTAGGTGGTCCACTCGTCCTGAGGATGAGCGTCGAGCGATTCGTAGAACTCGATCGACGGAGTATTCCAATTGATCACCGACCACGACAGTCGCGTGTAGCCGTTGTCGATGCACTCCTTGGCGAGTGTGGCGAGCAGCGCTTTGCCGTGCCCGGCACCTCGTTCGGAGGGGCTGACGAACAGGTCCTCGAGGTAGATACCGTGGGTGCCGTCCCACGTGGAGAAGTTGCGGAACCAGACTGCGATGCCGACCACGCGCCCGTCGTCGCTCTCGGCGACGTGCGCAAAGGTGGACGGCTGCGGTCCGAAGAGCGCGTCCTGCATTTGCTCTGCCGTGACGGTGCACGCGTCGCGCGCCTTCTGGTGTTCGGCGAGCTCGTAGATCATGGCCGTGATGGCAGAGACGTCCTCGGGTCGTGCGCGTCTGATCATCGGGAACCTTCCTCGATCGTCACGTTGTGAGTGACCAGTTGTTGTGCGCCGTGCTCGAAACCCAGTATCGAGTAGGCGCCGGGCGACAGTGCGAATCGGCGCCCCTCGCTGACCGGCAGATCCGCCCACCGCGCGATGAGGGCGCGAGAGAAGTGGCCGTGCCCGACGAGGATCACGTCGCGGTCGGGAAGCTGCGAATGGGCAACCGAGAGGACGAGATCGCATCGGGCGTGAATCTGCTCCGCCTGTTCTCCGCGCGGACAGGGATGAGTCCACACCGTCCAGTCGGGCACCTTCGTGCGTATGTCCGGCGTCGTCAGGCCCTCGTAGGCGCCGTAGTCCCATTCGACGAGCGCGTCCCACGTGCGGTGGATCTTCAGTCCCGCGAGCTGAGCGGTGTCCTGGGCGCGGCGGCGGGGGCTGACGATCACGAGTGGGTTGCGCAGTCGCAGAGCGTCGAGTGCGGTGCCCAGCGTCCGGGCCTGCCGTTCGCCCACGTCGGTGAGCGGGATATCCGTGCGACCTGTGTGTTTACCGGAACGCGCCCATTCTGTCTCGCCGTGCCGGAGGAGGACGATCCGACGTTCTGACGGCGAATCACTCGGTGGCATTGATCCATCATGTCAGTCGAATCGCGTGTAAGGCTCGCCTCGAGGGGCGAAGTAGGACAGGATCGAGCCGTGACAACGGTTCTTGCAGTGGCAAATCAGAAGGGTGGGGTCGCCAAGACCACCACCGTCGCTTCTCTGGGTGCGGCGCTCGTTGCGCTGGGCAACAAAGTCTTGGTGGTCGATCTCGATCCGCAGGGATGTCTGACCTTCTCCCTGGGCCACAATCCTGACCGTCTCGAGGCCTCGGTCCATGAGGTGCTGACCGGCGATCTTGCTGCGAAGGATGCCGTGATCCCCACCGAGGACGGTGTCGATCTGCTTCCTGCCACGATCGACCTGGCCGGTGCGGAAGCGTTGCTCCTGATGCGGCCTGGCCGCGAGTTCGCCCTCAAGCGTGCTCTGGCATCGCTTCTGGACGACTACGACACCGTCATCATCGACTGCCCGCCGTCGCTCGGGGTGCTCACGCTCAACGGTCTCACTGCTTCACAATCGGTGCTGGTCCCGCTGCAATGTGAAACGCTCGCTCATCGCGGTGTGGGCCAGCTGCTGCGGACGGTCCGGGAGGTCCAGCAGATCACCAATCCCGACCTCGTGCTGCTCGGTGCGCTGCCCACGCTCTACGACGCCCGGACGACGCACAGTCGCGACGTACTGTCCGATGTGTCCGACAGATACGATCTGCCGGTCCTGTCGCCGCCGATTCCGCGGACCGTCCGGTTCGCGGAGGCGACGGCGTCCGGCGCCACCGTTCTGGCAGGGCGCAAGAACAAGGGTGCGCAGGCCTATCGCGACCTGGCGGACAACCTGGCGAAGCACTGGGCCGGGTCCGAGCTGGTCACGTTCTCGACTGGAAGTGCCGAGTAAGGTCCTCAGGGGTCGGGTTCCAGGCCGCGGGCCAATCCTGTTGCCGGAGTAGTGCATCGGTGCCGCCGTCGGCGAAAACGACACTTCCGCAGAGGAGTGTGGAGCCCGGTCCCACCAGGAACTCGACCACGTCTGCGATCTCCTCGGGCCGGCCGCGGCGTCCCAGTGGTACGGGGTAGAAATAAAGGGCTTTCGCCAGCTCGGGGTCGAGGTCGGGTCCGTTCGTCATCGGTGTGTCGATCATCCCAGGTGCGACGGCGTTGAGGCGGATCTTCCGCCCGACCCATTCGGCGCGGACGGCTTCGCGCCGGACCCACCAGGCCAGCGCCAGCTTGGACGCCGGGTATGCCGGAATGGCGGTGGCCTCGTCCCCGAGTTCCAGGGCTCTGGCCTCGTCGCCATCGAGGCATGCGGCTACAAGGTGTTCCGGGATGCCCGGTTGGGTGGTAGTGCTGCTCGACGAGATCACGACCACCGACGCACCCTCGGCCCGCTCGAGCGCCGGCCGCAGTCCGGTGGCGAGGTCGACAGCGCCGAAGTAGTTGACAGCGACGAGTGTCCCGCCGGGAGCGTGGGAGAGCGGTCCGAGTCCCGCACAGCACACGAGCCCGTGCACGACTCCTTCGCTGACCTCGGTTACTGCCGCCACCGCCGCAGACCGGCCTTCCGGGGTCGACAGGTCGGCGACGACGTCGGTGTTCGCGAGGTCGACACCGATGACGGTGTGACCGGCAGAGGTGAGTAGCTGACCGGTGGCGGCGCCGATGCCTGACGCGGCGCCCGTGATCACGTAGGTTGCCATTGAAGAATTAGAACACGTTACAGCTCTGGCGAGGGCGGGAGTTCTGCTCGGATCGTGTCACTTCGCCATAGTGAGCCCGGAATCCCGTGGTTCCGGGAGAGCGATCGGCGCGCAACACGAATCGGGAGTCGTAGTCGCCACCGTTCTGGGAGCGGAAGGCAATCGGTCGGTTCGTGAACAAGCCGGCGAGATGCCGCTCGAGACGTGCCGCTACCTGGCCGAATTGCTCCTCGGCGAGCCGGTCGGCACTGTCGACGAGGAACGGTGGCATCACCGACATGCCCGTGTACCAGAAGATCCCGTGCTGGATAGGGAACAACAATTCGTCCATTGCTCCGTTGATGCCGCGCGGCCCGACACTGTCCGCGCTACCGCCGAAGCTCACCACCGTCAGGGCCCGCTTGCCGGCAAGCATTCCATCGCCGTATCGCCGCGTCGAACCGTCCGCCCCTCGCACTCCGTAGCCGTACCCCTCCACGAAGACCCGATCGAACCATCCCTTGAGGATGGCCGGCATCCCGTACCACCAGAGCGGGAACTGAACGACGAGTGCGTCGGCCCAGTCCAGTTTGCGCTGCTCGGCGAGAATGTCGGCGGCCAGTGTCCCCTGCTCGAGCGCCTGGCGTGAGCGCTGCCCGATATGGAGGCGTCGATCGTGCTCGTGGCGGAAGTCTGCTGCCGTCACCACGGGATTCCAGTCCATCGCGTAGAGATCGGACGACCGGACCTCGTGCCCGTCGACCGTCAGGGTTCGAAGCGCCACCTTCCGCAGTGCGGCGTTCAGCGACCTGGGTTCGGGATGAGCGGATACCCACAAAATTCTCATCTGCACCCCTTCGTGTCGGGTTCCTCGTCTTTGTCGAGTGTTCACCGGACGCGAGCGCACCAACAGTGGCCAGGCAGCCACTATGTGAAAGAATCGGGCCATGGCTCACCGTGTCGTCGTATTCGTGCGCGATGGTGTCCTCCCGATCGAATTCGGGATCGTCCACCGACTGTTCGGTGAGGCGAGGACGGCGGAGGGTGAGCGGCTGTACGAGGTCCGGACCTGCGCGCTCGCCCCCGGAAACATCCGTACCGACACCGACGTCACGCTCTCGGTGACACACGGACCCGAACTGCTCGATACCGCCGACACCGTGGTCGTCCCGGCGTCGGAGCAGGATTACGATCCTCCCGAGGACGGGAAACTGCCACGTCCGCTGGCCGACGTGTTCGCGCGAATCCGTCCCGGCACCCGTGTCGCGTCGATTTGCACGGGATCGTTCGTTCTCGCGGCCGCCGGCCTGCTGCACAACCGCCGCGCGACCACGCACTGGAAATCGGCCGACGCGTTCCGGCGGCTCTACCCCGACGTCGATCTCGACCCCGGGGTGCTCTATACCCACGACGGCGAGGTGCTCACCGCGGCGGGTGTGGCGTCGGGAATCGATCTGTGTCTCTACATGATTCGGTGCGACCACGGGGCGTCGACAGCGAACGAGGTGGCCAGGGGCACCGTGGTGCCGCCGCATCGGAGCGGGGGTCAAGCCCAGTTCATCACCGAACCCGTTCCGGAGACCGGCACCACCTCGACTTCGGCTGCGCGGGCCTGGGCGTTGTCCCGGCTCGACCAACCAGTGTCCCTGCGCGAACTCGCTGCGCAGGAGTCGATGAGCGTGCGCACGTTCACGCGGAAATTCCGCAGGGAAACAGGCATGTCTCCGACCCGGTGGCTCGTCGAGCAGCGCATCAACCGCGCCCGGGAATTGCTGGAGAACACCGACCTGCCGGTCGACGAGGTCGCGGACGCATCAGGTTTCGGCTCCGCCACCTCCCTGCGGCAGCATCTGGGCCGCACGCTCGGGGTGTCCCCAACTGCCTACCGGGCCACCTTCCGCTGACCGGACGGGTCGTGTGTGTGCTCATTCGTCCAAGCCTCGGGGGCTCGGCCACGTTACCGTCGCAGGCATGACGCCACCGAGCACGATCCCGAAAATACGGGCGCAACCGCTCGTCTCCGTAGCCGACGTCGAACGGGCCGCCGACTGGTATTGCCACGTCCTCGGAGCGGTGAGCGGCCACGGGGGATGCGAGTACGAGCAACTTCTCGTCGACGGAGTTCTGATCCTGCAATTGCACAGGATCGACCTCGGCCACCATCATGGCGCGCTGTGTGACCCGGCGCTGCCGAGGGGTAACGGGGTGGCGATCTGGTTCGAGGCCGGTGACTTCGACGATGTGCTGACACGAATACGAGATTCGGATGCCGACGTCGTCACCGACGTTCACTTCAATCCCAATGCGGGCCACCGGGAAATCTGGTTGCGTGACCTCGACGGCTACCTTGTTGTGATCGCGGAATCCTCCACCCCGTCAGCGTAGGACGGTGATCCGGTCGCCACGTTGCTCGATGACGAGGTCGCCCGCCACAGCGGTGGTGATCGGTCCCGTACCGGGATCGCGTTCGACCGGAATGGTTCTCAGCCGTGCACCCGTCGACAGGTCGAGAACGGCGATCCCGTCGTCGACCGGGACGAGGAGGCTGCCCGCCATGACGGCCCCGGGACCCAGGGCGCCGGGAAAGCTCCACCGGGGCGCGAGATCGGTGGCGCCCAAAGTCACGACATCGGAACCCGTCCACCACGTGATGGCGGAACTGCTTGCCGCAGTGACCGAATCGGGCCCGACCGCCGTGGTGAGAGGGTACTCGGAGACGGCGTTGCCGGTGCCGTCGAACAGACCGATCCGCGGACCGGTGGACTTCCCGCCGGGTAGATAGGCGGCAATGGTTTCACCGGACACGCCGAGAACCCGAGCACCCTCGACCCCTGCCTCGACGCCCGCGAGGACGCTGGACCCGTACTCTTCGGGCTCTTGATTGTCCTTCGGTGACGGGTTCATGACGGTCAGTCGGTCACCCTCCTCGCCGGGGCAACGCTCGAGCACGGCGAGCCGGCTGCTGCTGGAACCGACGTCGAGCAACGTGCATCCGCTGCGAGGCTGTTTACCGGGGTTGACGGGTGCGCCGACGCGGCCGTATTCGACGGTGCGCACCAAATCGGAGCGCCACAGCTCGAGGCGGCTGTTCCCACGCGAGGTGACATAGGTTCCATCCGCCGACAACATCACTTCGGGGTCGGCGTCACTCGAACGCTGCGCTACCCGGGCACCGGTGCCGCCCTCGAGTTCCGTCACCTGAGAGCACCCTCGCTCGTCGCGGTAGACCGCCACGACTTTGTCCCACGAGGCGGTCACACCGCACAGCTCACGATCCCGGGAGTACCGCCACAGCTCATCACCGGACGTACGGTCACGTCCGACGACGTCACCACCGTCCGCGGTCACCACGGCGCCGGCGACGACGAGAGGTGCAGTGGTGACGGGGCTCGACGCTTCCCACAGCGGATCGAGAGTCTCGGGCACGGCCAGAGCCGTGACGAGTGCAGAGGGCGGCTCGGCCGCCGTCACCGAAGTGGTGCCCCGGGCGTCGCTACGGAACCACACGACGACCAGGGCGACCGTCACGATCAGTGCGATTCCGGCCGCGACGGCGAGATCGGCGCGCGAGCGCCGCTCAGGTGCGAGCACGGTAGTAATTTACTCCGCGTTCGTCGTGGCGCCGACCTTCGAGGTCCGGCGGCGACGACGACGGCGCGGCGTGGATGCACCGTCACCCTCGGTGTCGCCGGAAGCAGCGGATTCGGGGGCCGTCGTCTCGGCTGCGACCGACTTGGGGCCGACGCTGTCGGCAGGATGCCCACCCCGTGTGCGGCGCCGGGTACGGGTGCGAGTCGGGCGAGGAGCCCGCTCGGTGCTGTCGCCGTCCTCGACGGGCGCGGGCTTCTCGGCTTTCGCCACCGGAGCCGCCTTTACCGAGCCGGTCGCCTCCGCCGGGATCGACAGCTCTTCGTACAGGTGGGGTGAGCTGGAGTAGGTCTCGACGGGGTCGGGAATGTCGAGGCCCAGGGCTTTGTCGATGAGCTGCCACCGCGGAATGTCGTCCCAGTCCACCAGGGTGACCGCGATGCCGGTGCGGCCCGCCCGGCCGGTGCGGCCGATCCGGTGGACGTACGTCTTCTCGTCCTCCGGGCACTGGTAGTTGATGACGTGGGTGACGTCGTCGATGTCGATACCGCGGGCGGCGACATCGGTGGCGACGAGGACATCGATCTTGCCCGTGCGGAACGCCTTCAGCGCCTTCTCGCGAGCGACCTGATTGAGGTCGCCGTGGACGGAGCCCACCGAAAAACCGCGCTCGGCGAGGTCGTCGGCGACCTTCTGGGCGGTGCGCTTGGTGCGGGTGAAGATCATCGTCGCGCCGCGGCCGTCAGCCTGGAGCACGCGGGCCACCATCTCCGCCTTGTCGAGCGCGTGCGCCCGGTAGATGTGCTGGCTGGTCCGGTCGTGCACCGCAGAGTCGTCGGCCTGCTCGGCGCGGATGTGCGTCGGCTGGGTGAGGAACGTGCGGGCCAGCGTGATGATCGGGCCCGGCATGGTCGCCGAGAACAGCATCGTCTGACGCTTGTCCGGCACCATCCCGAGGAT
Organism: Rhodococcus sp. NPDC019647; assembly: GCF_044389235.1. Taxonomy (NCBI): domain Bacteria; kingdom Bacillati; phylum Actinomycetota; class Actinomycetes; order Mycobacteriales; family Nocardiaceae; genus Rhodococcus; species Rhodococcus sp. NPDC019647. Next base: position 61,023 of record NZ_JBIRXS010000001.1, read on the forward strand.
GCGCTCGATGTCGGGCAGAAAGCCCAAGTCGAGCATCTCGTCGGCCTCGTCGAGAACGAGGACCTCGACCTTGCCCAGGATCAGATGACCCTGGTTGGCGAGGTCGAGCAGGCGGCCCGGGGTGCCCACGACGACGTCGGCGCCCTTCTGGAGCGTCGCAATCTGCGTTTCGTAAGGGCGGCCACCGTAGATGGCGAGGACCTCGAGCTTGTTCTTCTCGCCCTTCAGGTACTTCGCCGCGTTGTCGAGGTCCTTGGTGACCTGGATGCACAACTCGCGGGTCGGCACGATGACCAGTGCCCGGGGGGTGCCGTCGAGCTTGGCCGTTCCGGTGGTGCCACTGGAGATGCGGTGAAGCAGCGGGACACCGAAACCGAAGGTCTTTCCCATGCCCGTGCGGGCCTGACCGATCAGGTCGTCGCCTGCGAGGGCGAGCGGCAGGGTCAGTTCCTGGATGGCGAACGTGCGCTCGATGCCCTGCTCGTCGAGAGCCCGGACGATTTCGTCACGAACACCGAGTTCAGCGAAGGTGGGAGCAACGTGAGTGGAGTCGAGTTGCGCAGACAGCGTGGTCTCGGTCGCGTCGTCTTCATGGTCGACAGTGATCTTGCTCAGGGGACTAGCCTTCCTCGTAGCTGCACGCACGCACGAGGTAAGGGCCAGGCCGCTGTTCGGCCCGATTTCCCAGTCGACGCTTGTCGAGGTCCTCTTCCGAGTGATCCTGCCTCTGCCTCAGCGCGGAAATTCGCAGAATTTCGGCGAGGCGCGGCTGGGACCGTCGATCAGGTGCGCGCACATTATCGGTGGAGAACCGCTGATCACATCGTGAACGCGATCATTGCCGGACCGGCGTTCGATGGTGACGAACGTGGCGACGAGCGGTTATCCACCATCATTGTAGCCGGACAACGCCCGCTCGCCGGTTGCTCATGGGGAATGTCACTCCCCGACGCACTAGGCTGGGGCGCCATGGAGCCCAACACCCCTGCCTCGTCGAACTCGACCATTCCCGCTGATCATCCCGGTGTCAGCGAACTCTTCGCGGTCCTTGCATACGGCGAGATCTCCGCCTTCTACCGCTTGTCTGAGGACGCGCAGATGGCGCGAACCCTCGAGGGCAAGGTCGCGCTCGCCAGCATGGCAGCCGCCGAAATGGGCCATTTCGAAATGCTCGAGCACGCGTTGACCGCGCGCGGATTCGACATCTACGAAGCCATGGACCCGTTCGTGCGCGCGTTGGACAACTACCACGCCTCGACGACGCCCTCCACCTGGCTCGAGGCGCTCGTCAAGGCCTATGTCGGTGACGGAATCGCCGCCGACTTCTACCGCGAAATCGGCCATTCCCTGCCCGCCGAGGCGGCCGGAACCGTCGAAGAAGTGCTGTCGCAGACGGGCCACTCGGAGTTCGTCGTGCACGAGGTGCAGCGGGCGATCGCCGCCAGCAACCGGGACAAGGACCGCCTCATGCTGTGGGGCCGGCGTCTGCTCGGTGAAGCGATCACGCAGGCGCAATTCGTGTTGGCGCAGCGCGAGGCGCTGACCGATCTCGTGATCTCCGCGTCGGGAGACCTCAATGGTGTCGTCGCCCTGTTCGACCGCATGCAGAAGATGCACGCCGAGCGCATGGCGGTGCTCGGTCTCGTGTGACATCGCCCGTGCGGGCGGCCTGTTCGCTCAGGGCACAGCGCACCTGCGCGCCCCGGCGGGGCCGACTGCATTAGCCTGGCCAGGACAGCTGATGTTTCTCGGAGAGTTCGGAGGTTGACCGTGGAGGTCAAGATCGGTGTAATCGACAGCCCACGTGAGCTCATCGTCAGCAGCGAGCAGACCCCGGACGAGGTCGAGACATTGGTCTCGGGCGCCCTCGGTGGCGGTGACGGGATCCTGTCCCTGCAGGACGACAAGGGACGCAAGTTCCTCATCCAGGCGGCGAAGATTGCGTACGTGGAGATCGGTCCGTCGGATATCCGCAAGGTCGGGTTCGCTCCCACTGCGTGACGGTGTACGAGAAAGGGCCCGCAGCCGTAACCGGCTGCGGGCCCTTTCTCGTACACCGAGGTTCTAGCGCTGCTCAGGATGCAGCGGCACGCGGGACAGACCACCCCACGCCAGGGTGACGGTGGTGTCGACCGCTTCTTCCTTGGGAATGGGACGCGCCGCTTCGAGCCAGTAGCGCGCCGTGAACTGACTTGCGCCGACCAATCCCACGGCCAGGATGCGGGCGCGATAGGGATCGAGACCGGAGTCGTGACTGACGAGGTCGAAGACGGCGTCGACGCACGCCTCGGTGGCCTGCTCGACACGGCTCTGAACCTGAGGTTCGCCCATCAGGTCCGACTCGAACACCAACCGGAAGCCCTGCGAATCGTTGTCGACGAAGTCGAAGAACGCCTGGACCGCCGCACGGACGCGCTGCTTGTTGTCGGTGGTCGATCGCAATGCCTGACGGACACCCGAGATCAGGCTGTCGACATAGCTCTGCAAAACGGCGACATACAACTCGAGCTTGCCGGGAAAGTGCTGGTAGAGGACGGGCTTGCTCACACCGGCGCACTCCGCGATCTCGTCCATACCGGCAGCGTGGTACCCGCGCGTGACGAAGACCTCGCTGGCTGCAGCGAGTAGCTGCAGTCGCCGGGCGTCGCGGGGGAGACGCGTACTGCGCCGCGGCCCGTTACCCTTTCCGGTGGTGGCGTCGCGATCGGAGTTCGTCCGATCTGCGAGTTCAGTCATAGCGCTTTCCAATCTGCACAAGTATTCCGCGTCACATTCTGTGTAACTGTGTGAACGATACCCGCGCGTAGGAATCCGTTCATGGTGGACTCACAGGTCGATGTCCGACTGCAATATTGCCTGACCGGTAACTGCCCGGATCCCCGCTTGCGGCTATACCAGCTGGCACGGGTTGCCCCAGTGTTGCGGGTGGTCCGGGGCGGACACGCCGAAGAGGACATCGGTGGACGGCTGGGACGAGCTGATGCCGGACTGTGAGATTCTGGCGTCGTGACTGACCGAGGAGGACCGCGCGTGCGCGGCAGGGCTCCCGAGAGCTCCGATCACGGGGAGTGGCAATCGCGCAGCCTGAATCAGCGTGTCGCCGCACCCGGTGCCTCCCGGTCCACTCCCCGGGCGCAATCCCATCAACCTCTCCGTGCGCAGTGGGATCCGATCACCGGGGACGTCACCAAACCCCGGACCCCGCGGCCGGAACGGCAGGTTCGGAAACAGAGCAGGGTGGGCCGATTCGTCTCCACCTATGGGTGGCGCGCCTATGCGATACCGATCCTGTTCGTGGTCACGATCTTCGTCGTGGTCGACGCGGTGCGCGGCACTGGCGCCGGAGACCCGGCAGCGAGCACCGACACTCCCGGATTCGGGACGCTGTCCCGGGACACGGACGGCTCGAGCGTCATCGGAGTGCCTCCCGAGGCGGATGGAAACTTCGCGGCGGATCTGCCGTCCGGAGCGTTGCCGGAAGGCGGCCCGTTCACCACTGCGGGGGCCCGCACGTGGCGGGTGGTGCCCGGCTCGGGTCCCAAGGTCGGACAGGGTACCGAGCGGGAGTTCACCTACTCCGTCGAAATCGAGGACGGCGTCGACACCTCGGGATTCGGGGGCGACGAATCATTCGGGCGCATGGTCGACCAGACCCTGTCCAACCCGAAGAGCTGGACCAAGGACCCACGGTTCGCGTTCCGGCGGGTAGACCAGGGCGACCCCGACTTCCGCGTGTCCCTGACCTCCCAGATGACCATCAGGGAGGCCTGCGGATACGACATCCAGCTCGAGGTGTCCTGCTACAACCCCGGGATCGACCGTGTCCTCCTCAACGAACCCCGCTGGGTGCGCGGAGCCATCGCCTTCCAGGGTGACATCGGTTCGTATCGGCAGTATCAGATCAACCACGAGGTCGGTCATGCCATCGGCTACCAGGATCACCAACCCTGTGAAACGGAGGGCGGTCTCGCCCCGGTGATGATGCAGCAGTCGTTCGGCACCTCCAACAACGACATCGCCGAACTCGACCCCGAAGGCATAGTGCCCAAGAATGGCCTGACGTGCCATTTCAATCCTTGGCCGTTCCCGCGTGGCTGAGTTGAGCTCATGTGTCCCGCCGGCGTGGCGGGGGGAAGAATGGGGGTTGCCGGGGTGTTGACAGTGACATCGTCGAGATGTCGCCGAGGAGACGCCTCGACGGAGCCGGAAGCCGTCGCGCAATCGTCAGGAGTGGATCGTGTCGCTTGACCGTTCTGGAAAAACCCCGCAGCCACTGCCACCGCTGGTGGAGCCGGACGCCGAACTCTCGCGTGACGAGGTGGCTCGCTACAGTAGGCACCTGATCATCCCCGACGTCGGCATGGCGGGGCAGAAGCGGCTGAAGAATGCCAAGGTCCTCGTCATCGGCGCGGGCGGCCTGGGCTCGCCGGCGTTGCTCTATCTCGCCGCGGCAGGTGTCGGAACCCTCGGGATCGTGGAGTTCGACGAGGTCGACATGTCCAATCTGCAACGTCAGGTCATCCACGGCCGCTCGGACGTGGGCAGGCCGAAGGCGGAAAGCGCCCGCGAGTCCATCAAGGAAATCAACGAACACGTCGACGTCCGGTTGCACGAGTTCCGGCTCGAACCCGACAACGCGGTGGAGCTGTTCGGTCAGTACGACCTGATCCTCGACGGTACCGACAACTTCGCCACCCGCTACCTGGTCAACGATGCCGCGGTCCTGGCGCACAAGCCGTACGTGTGGGGTTCCATCTACCGTTTCGAGGGACAGGCGTCGGTGTTCTGGGAGGACGCACCGGATGGGCGCGGACTCAATTACCGCGACTTGTACCCGGAGGCGCCGCCACCCGGAATGGTCCCGTCGTGCGCCGAAGGGGGAGTGCTCGGGGTGCTGTGCGCCTCGATCGGGTCGATCATGGCCACCGAGGCGGTGAAGCTGATCACCGGTATCGGTGAATCGCTGCTCGGCAGGCTCATGGTCTACGACGCGCTCGACATGACGTATCGCACGATCACCCTTCGCCGTGACCCGGCACGCACGCCGATCACCGAACTGATCGACTACGACGCCTTCTGCGGCGTCGTCTCCGACGAGGGTCAGGCGGCAGCGGCAGGGTCGACCATCACTGCGACGGAGCTGCGGGACCTTCTCGATGCGGGGAAGGACATTCAGATCGTCGATGTGCGCGAACCCGTCGAATGGGACATCGTCCATCTGCCCGGCGCGGTGCTGATCCCGAAGGACCGGATCCTGTCGGGGGAGGCTCTCGCCGAGCTGCCGCAGAACAAGCCGATCGTGCTGCACTGCAAGACCGGGGTGCGTTCGGCCGAAGCGCTGGCCGCCCTCAAGAAGGCGGGCTTCTCCGACGCGACACATCTGCAGGGCGGAGTCATCGCGTGGGCCAGGCAGGTGGATACCAGCCTGCCTGTCTACTGACTTCGGCGGCACCTGGTCAGCGCGCCTTCCGGGGTCGCCGGGTCACCCGGCGGTAGCGTTGACATCGTGAGCACAGGACAACCCCCTCAGCACGTGTGCTCCACGTTCGGCCTCCGGGAAGTCGAGCCCATTCCACTCGGTGCGGACTGGGACGGCGGGTGGCTCTGTGGAGACGTAGTCCTCTCAGCCGTCGCCGACCACGCCCGTGCCGCCTGGTCAGCCAAGGTCCGGGAAACCCTCGAAGTGGACGGGGTGCGGCTCGCTCGTCCGGTGCGTTCCACCGACGGCCGGTACGTGGTGTCGGGGTGGCGTGCGGACACGTTCATCGAGGGCACGCCCGAACCCCGGCACGACGAGGTGGTGTCGATGTCGGGACGGCTGCACGCCGCGACGTCCCAGTTGGAGCGTCCCCGATTCCTGGTGCAGCCTCCCGTCGCCCCGTGGGCGGAGGTCGACGTCTTCGTGGCGGCCGATCGGGCCGCGTGGGAGAAGATTCCCCTGCGCGGCGCGAAGGGTGCCGAGCAACTCGAAACGCCGTCGCCGGACGGGCGCAAGAGCCTGGAACTGATCACCGGCCTGGCGACTCTGCGTAAACCTGTGATCAGCCCCGATCAGCTCGTGCACGGGGATCTGTTCGGCACCGTGCTGTTCTCGGGTGCCCTGGCACCCGGCATCACCGACATCACCCCGTACTGGCGGCCCGCGGCGTGGGCGGCCGCGGTGGCCGTCGTGGACGCCATCTCCTGGGGTGGGGCGGACGAGGCCCTGATCGGACGTTGGGAAGACCTTCCCGAGTGGCCGCAGATGCTGTTGCGTGCCGTTCTGTTCCGTCTTGCCGTCCATGTGCTGCATCCCCGATCCACGGCCGAAGCCTTCCCCGGACTCGCCCGTACCGCCGACGTGGTGCGACTGCTGCTCTGAGTGGACGTGCCGAAGGACGCCCGGCTAGTCGAGAAGTTCGGCGAAGAGGTCCCGCGCGGCGAGCGATGCGCGATGCTCGTCTCCGTCGATGACGGCCCGCACGAGGCGTTCGTGCTCCTTGTGTAATCCCTCACCGGTGGCGTGCACGTGCTGATCCACGGTGTGCTCGATAGCGGGGAGCAGCGAGTCGTAGAACTCCAGGTACACCGCGTTGTGACTGGCTTCCACGATCGCGCGGTGCAGGGCGACATCGGCTGTGATCGCGGCATCCGTCGCGGATTCCTCCCACAGGCGTCGGCGTTCGCGCTGCAGATCCTCGAGGCGGGCGGCGTCCTCGGGCGTGCGCCGCCGGGCGGCGAGCGTGGCGGCGGTCACGTCGAGGGCCTGGCGTAGTTCCAGGACGTCGCGCTCGTGGGCCCCGGCGAAGTACTTTCCGAGGGTTCCGCCGACATCGGAGGTGGCGACGACGTAGGTCCCCGACCCCTGCCTCCGTTCGAGCAGCCCGGTATGGACCAGCGCCTGGACGGCTTCCCGGACGGTGTTGCGTCCCGTTCCGGTCAGTTCCGACAACGCCGTCTCGGTCGGAATCTTCTCGCCGACCGCCCAGCGTCCGCTGCAGATCTCTTCCCGCAACTGCTCGGTGACCTGCGAGATGAGGCTCGCACGCCGAATCGGTTTTCCAAAGGTCATCCGGTCATCCTATGATTTCTCAGGTGAAACTTCTGCGCGGTCGCCTACTCGTCTTCTGCGCGATCGCCATGTCTGCGCTCGTCCTCAGGTTGGCGGTCACGTCGTTCAGCCCTCTCGCGTCTCAGATTCGTGAGGACATCGGCTTCTCACCCACCGTCGTCGGAGTGTTCGGGATGGTGCCGACGGCGATGTTCGCGCTGTTCGGCCTGACCACCCCGCTCGTCGCCAAGCGGTGGGGGCTGGAACGGACGGCGCTCGTGGCAATGCTGATGGCCGGCGTCGGAATGCTCACCCGGGCGCTGGTGAACGACACGTGGTCGTTGCTGGCGCTGTCGGCGCTCGCGCTCGCGGGAATGGGTATCGGCAATGTTGTCATTCCCCCGCTCGTCAAGCGCTATTTCTCCGACTCACTGGCGGCGATGAGTTCGGTGTATATCGTCGGCGTGCAGATCGGAACCATCGTCCCGGCCTTCGTTGCAGTCCCCCTCGCGGAGGCTTTCGGCTGGCGTACTTCGATCGGTGTGTGGGCCGTGCTCGGTTTCGCGGCAGCACTTCCGTGGACCGTGGTGCTGGCGCGGGCGCGTCGCCGGGCAGCCTCCACGCCGGCGGGAGCGGCTGTCGGTGTTCCCCCGGGAACGCCAAACGGCAAGGCGTGGCGATCACCCGTCGGCTGGGGGATGGCGGGAATGTTCGGGATGACGTCGATGATCACGTATTCGATGTTCACCTGGATTCCGGACGTCCTCGCCGATGCCGGTGCGAGCGAGGCGTTCGGTGGCGCGATGGTGGGTCTCTTCTCCTTCATGGGGCTCGTGTCCGCGTTCGGTGCTCCTACTCTGTGCGCACGAATGCGTAATCCCTTCCCGGTGGTGATCGGCTGCGCGCTCTGTTACCTCGTGGCCTTCTCCGGCCTGCTGTTCGCGCCGATGGCGGCCCCGGTCCTGTGGGTGGTGCTGCTCGGGCTCGGGCCCAGTACCTTCCCGATGTCGCTGACGCTCATCAATCTGCGCACCCGCACACACCTCGGCTCGGCGACGTTGTCGGGTTTCACGCAGGGTGTGGGGTACGCCGTCGCGTGTCTCGGTCCGCTACTGTTCGGCGTGTTCCACGATTCCACCGACGGCTGGGCGCTGTCGTTCGGATTCTTGACCGTCGCGGTAGTGATCCTCGTCATAGCGGGAGCTCAGGCCTGTAAGCCGCGGATGCTCGAGGACAGCTGGAACGGCGTTTCGGACGCTCGTCGACACGCTGCGGAAACGTCCACGAAACCTCACATCGACTCCGTCGGGAAGTGAGGATCAGTTGACGTTGCGGTCACCGACCGCAGCACCGCCGCAACACCCGTTTTCTACCTTTGGGTCTCCCACACAACGAGGAGGCCCGGGTGAAGCATTACATCGAGCACTGGGACGCAGAAGACGTCGACGCCTGGGAGGCGGGCAACAAGAACATTGCCAAGCGGAACCTGATCTGGTCGGTCGTCGCCGAACACGTCGGCTTCTCCGTCTGGTCGATCTGGTCGGTCATGGTTCTGTTCATGCCCACCGATATCTACGGCATCGACGCGGCGGGCAAGTTCTTTCTCGTCGCTGTTCCCACTTTGGTCGGCTCGGTGCTCCGGATTCCCTACACCGTGGCAACGGCCCGCTTCGGCGGCCGTAACTGGACCATCTTCAGTGCCCTGGTGTTGCTGATCCCGACGCTGTTCACCCTGTACCTGATGATGAACCCCGGGGCCTCGTACACGACCTTCATGCTCGTGGCCGCGCTCGCCGGAGTCGGCGGCGGAAACTTCGCTTCGTCGATGACCAACATCAACGCTTTCTACCCGCAGCGGCTGAAGGGCTGGGCCCTCGGCCTCAACGCGGGCGGCGGCAACATCGGTGTCCCGATGATCCAGCTGGTCGGTCTTCTCGTGATCGCCACCGTGGGCAACACGGAACCGTGGATCGTCTGTGCGGTCTACCTGGTGTTCATTGCGGTGGCAGCGGTCGGCGCCGCCCTGTTCATGGACAACCTCGGTAACCAGAAGTCCGATCTCCGCTCGATGGCCAAGGCGCTGAAGTTCTCCGATTCGTGGGTCATCAGCTTCCTCTACATCGGCACCTTCGGATCCTTCATCGGGTTCAGCTTCGCGTTCGGCCAGGTTCTGCAGATCAACTTCCTCGCCGGTGGTGAGACTCCCGCACAGGCTGCACTGCATGCGGCGCAGATCGCCTTCATCGGTCCGCTGCTCGGCTCCATCGCGCGCCCGATGGGCGGCAAGCTCGCCGACCGGATCGGTGGCGGGAAGATCACGCTGTACACCTTCGTTGCCATGGCGCTCGCCGCCTCCGTGCTCGTGACCGCCGGCACCATCGACGACGGCACGCCCGGCGCCGCCACGGCAGGCGTGATGGTGGCCTTCGTCTTCGGCTTCATCGCCCTGATCCTGCTGGCAGGAATCGGCAACGGTTCCGTCTACAAGATGATTCCCTCGATCTTCGAGGCCAAGGCGCAGGGCCTCGACGGGCTGAGCCGGGAGGCCAAGGCGGCCTGGTCGCGTGCAATGTCGGGAGCCCTCATCGGTTTCGCGGGCGCTATCGGAGGCCTCGGCGGTGTCGGCATCAACTTGGTACTGCGCGCCTCCTACGGCGGGTCTGCCAAGTCGGCGACCATGGCGTTCTGGGTGTTCCTCGCCTTCTATATCGCCTGCATCGCCGTCACCTGGGTCGTCTTCCTGCGCCGCCCGTCCATCGCTCGCGGCATCTCCGTCACCGACGGCGACGAGAAGGTCTCCGTCTCGGCGTGACCAACGAGCAGTTACCGCAAGAACTCGAGTATTTCAGCTAGAAGGAGCGACGGCATGAGCCGCAAGTCAGCAGTAGTTATCGGGCACGGAATGGTCGGGCACCGCTTCGTCGAGGCGCTCCGCGCACGCGACGAGTCGGACGACTGGTCGGTGACGGTGCTCTGCGAGGAGCCCCTCCCCGCGTACGACCGCGTGGGCCTCTCCTCCTATGTGGGTGCGTGGGACCCCAAGGAGCTTGCGCTCGCGGGCAACGACTACCAGGGTGATGCGCTGGTGGACCTCCGGATCGGCCGCAGGGCCGCGTCCATCGATCGTGAGTCGCGCAAGGTCACGACCGATTCGGGGGAGGTCGTCGCCTACGACGCTCTGGTCATGGCGACGGGGTCGTACCCGTTCGTTCCGCCGATCCCGGGCCACGATCGGCCGGAGTGTTTCGTCTACCGCACGCTCGACGACCTCGACGGTATCCGCGCCCGGGCGGAGGCGGCCGGTCCCGGCGCTGTCGGCGTCGTGGTCGGCGGCGGTCTGCTCGGTCTCGAGGCAGCGAATGCGCTCAAGCTGCTGGGCATGACCCCGCACGTGGTCGAGTTCGCACCCCGGCTGATGCCGCTACAGGTCGACGAGGGCGGTGGAGCGCTGCTGGCCAAGCTCGTCACCGACCTCGGCGTCACCGTCCACGCGGGTGTCGGTACCGCGGGAATCACCGAAGGCCCCGACGGCATCACTGTCGAACTGTCGGACGGTTCGACCATCGAGGCAGGGCTTCTGGTCTTCTCCGCCGGCGTGCGGCCCCAGGATCAGCTGGCCCGCGACGCGGGGCTCGACGTCGGCGAGCGCGGCGGAATTGTCACCGACCTCGGGTGCCGTACGTCCGACGAGAACATCTATGCGGTCGGGGAGTGCGCCGCGGTGGAGGGCCGCTGCTACGGGCTCGTCGCTCCCGGTTACACCACCGCGGAGATCGTCGCGGACCGCCTCCTCGGAGGAGACGCCGAATTCCCGGGCGCCGATCTGTCGACCAAATTGAAGTTGATGGGTGTGGACGTCGCCAGCTTCGGTGACGCCCTTGCGCAGACCCCCGGCGCGCTCGAGGTCGTCCTGAACGACGCCGCGAAGGGCACGTACGCCAAGCTCGTCGTGTCGGACGACGCCAAAACCCTGCTGGGTGGCATTCTCGTCGGCGATGCGTCCGCGTATGCGTCGCTGCGTCCGCTGGTGGGCCGCGAACTTCCGGGTGATCCGGCGTCCCTCATCTCCCCGGCTGGCGAGAAGCCAGGTGCCGGGTCGCTTCCCGACGACGCCGAGGTGTGCTCCTGCAACGGTGTCACGAAGGGCGCGATCTGTGGGGCCATCGCGGAGGGCGCCTGCGACATCGCGCAGGTGAAGAGCTGCACCAACGCCGGAACCACCTGTGGCGGTTGCCTTCCCACCATCAAGCAGTTGCTGGCTTCGTCGGGCGTGGTGATGTCGAAGGCGCTGTGCGAGCACTTCGAGCAGTCGCGTGCCGAACTCTTCGAGATCGTGCAGGCCACCGACACCCGCACCTTCTCCGCGCTGATTTCCAAGTACGGCAAAGGTTCCGGATGTGACATCTGCAAGCCGGTGGTCGCCTCGATCCTCGCGTCCACCGATTCCGATCACATCCTGCACCGCAACCAGGCCGGCCTGCAGGACACCAACGACCACTTCCTGGCGAACATCCAGAAGAACGGCACCTACTCGGTGGTGCCGCGGATGCCCGGCGGCGAGTGCACGCCGGAGCAGCTCATCGTCATCGGCGAGGTGGCCCGCGACTTCGGTCTGTACACCAAGGTCACCGGTGGTCAGCGCATCGACCTCTTCGGTGCCCGCGTCGAGCAGTTGCCTGCCATCTGGAAACGCCTCGTCGACGCCGGCATGGAGTCGGGTCAGGCCTACGGCAAGTCGCTGCGCACCGTGAAGAGCTGTGTCGGGTCCACCTGGTGCCGCTACGGAGTCCAGGACTCCGTGGGCATGGCGGTCGACCTGGAGAACCGCTACCGCGGATTGCGGTCGCCGCACAAGCTCAAGTTCGGTGTTTCGGGTTGTGCCCGCGAATGCGCCGAGGCGCGCGGCAAGGACGTCGGCGTCATCGCCACCGAGAACGGCTGGAACCTGTACGTCGGCGGTAACGGCGGTCAGTCGCCGAAGCACGCGCAGCTGCTCGCAGGTGGACTCGACGACGAGACGCTGGTCCGCTACATCGACCGCTACCTCATGTTCTACATCCGCACTGCGGACCGCCTCCAGCGCACGGCGCCGTGGGTGGATTCCCTGGAGGGCGGGCTCGAGCACCTCAAGGCAGTGGTGTGCGAGGACAGCCTGGGCATCGCGGCCGAGCTCGAAGCAGCGATGGACAAGCACGTCGAGGGATATCGGGACGAATGGGCGGGTGTGCTCGAGGATCCGGAGAAGCTGTCCCGATTCGTGTCGTTCGTCAACGCACCGGAGGAGGCCGATCCGACCGTCGCCTTCGACGAGACGGGTGTCCGGAAGGTTCCCGTGCTGATGGGAATGCCGAAATTCGCAGCTTCTACCTCGGAGTAATCCCGTCTTAACGCCCAGGAAACACCAGACCCGAAGTATGTACCCCACACGGAAATGCACCAGCCCCAAAGGAGGACTGTGATGACCGTCGTCGACGTGAGCGTGCACAGTGCCAGTGGAAACAGGCGTGAAAGCGTCCAATCAGGCCGGCTCGAATGGACGTCCGCATGCCCACTCAGCCGATTGATCCCCGGACTCGGCGTGGCAGTCCTGCTGCGCGGCGGTGAGCAGGTGGCGCTGTTTCTTCTCGAGGACGGATCCCTGCGCGCAGTCGGGAACATCGATCCGTACGGGCGCGCAGCGGTGATGTCCCGCGGCCTCGTCGGTGACCGGGCAGGCGAGCCCACCGTGGCGTCGCCGCTGCTCAAGCAGGTGTTCTCGCTGATCGACGGTCGTTGCCTCGACGACGAATCAGTTCGCCTGCCCGTGTACGACGTGCGCGTCTGGGCCGGTGTCGTCCAGATTCACAGCTCACATGGGAATGTCGCGGAAGCACCGGCTGACGACGTGTCCGTGGCGGGGGCTTCGAGTTCGTGAACGAGGGGAAACCCCTGTGTGGGTTCACGGTCGGGATCACTGCGTCACGACGTGCCGAAGAGTTCGAGACACTTCTGACGAGGCGCGGCGCCACCGTGGTTCACGCTCCGGCGATCCGGATCATTCCGCTGGCCGATGACACCGAGCTCGAGCGCGTCACGCGCCAGATCATCGACAGTCCGCCCGACATCGTGGTCGCCACGACGGGAATCGGTTTCCGCGGCTGGATGGAGGCCGCGGAAGGCTGGGGCGAAGCGGAAGAGCTCGGCCGGGCACTGGCAGAGAGCCGACTGCTGGCCCGGGGTCCGAAGGCCAAGGGTGCTATCCGCGCCGCCGACCTGAGGGAGGAGTGGTCCCCGGCGTCGGAGTCGTCGGCGGAAGTGCTCGACCACCTCCTCGGTGAGGGCGTCGAAGGCAAACGGATCGCCGTGCAGCTACATGGCGCCACCACCGAATGGGAACCGATCGCCGACTTCTGCGAGGTGCTTCGGTGCGCCGGCGCCGACGTGATCGCCGTGCCGGTCTATCGGTGGACACCGCTCGAAGATCAGGCCCCGATGGACCGGATGATCGATCTCATCGCCAGCGGCGGACTCGACGCGGTGAGCTTCACCAGTGCACCGGCAGTGGCGTCGCTCCTGACGCGAGCCAAGGAAACCGGACTGATCGAGATGGTGCTGCACTCGCTCCGCCATCGCGTGCTCGCCGTGTGTGTGGGACCCGTGACGGCCGGACCGTTGCGTGAGTTGGAGGTCCCGACGACGATGCCGGAACGTTCGCGACTCGGCGCCCTGGCCCGGCACATCGCCGACGAGCTGCCCCGGCGCGCCAACAAGATCCAGACTGCGGGCCATGAACTCAGCATCCGGGGAGGTTGTGTGGTGGTCGACGGTGAGGTCCGGCAGTTGCCGCCCGCAGCGATGTCGTTGATGCGGACACTGGGCGCACGTCCGGGGCGCGTCGTTCCCCGCGAGGAGTTGCTCGCCGCGTTGCCCGGGGGCGGCGGTGACACCCATGCGGTGGAGACGGCTGTGGCTCGACTCCGCGCGTCCCTGGGAGCACCGAAAGCGGTGCAGACGGTGGTCAAGCGCGGTTATCGCCTGGCGCTCGACCCGGTCGACTGCGTCGATTCTCGTGAGGAGGGCGTTCGATGAACGAGACAGCGCTGGTACTGGTGGCACACGGCACGCGGAGTTCGCGCGGCGTGGAGATGATCGCCACGCTCGCGGATGCCGTCGCCGAGCAGGTCGGTCCGACGCGCGTCGCCTTCGTGGACGTTCTCGGACCGTCGCCGTCCGAGGTACTGCGGGACATCACCGGCCCCGCGGTCGTGGTTCCGGCGTTTCTGGCGTCCGGGTATCACGTCCACACCGACGTTCCCCGGGAAGTCGCGGACAGCGGGCACCCGTCGGTCGCCGTCACGCGGGCACTCGGTCCTGACCCCGTACTCGCCGAGGTGCTCCTGTGGCGTCTCGTCGATGCCGGGTGGCAGCCGGGGGATGCCGTCGTCCTCGCTGCGGCGGGATCGTCCGACCCCCGCGCACTCCGTGACGTGCGCCGCGCCGCCGCGATGTTGGCGGAACTCGCGGCGACGCGGGTCCGCATAGGATTCGTGGCGACCGCCGAGCCCCGCGTACCGGCTGTCGTCGCGTCGCTTCGCGCGCAGGGTGAGAAGCGGGTGTTCATCGCCTCCTACCTCCTCGCGCACGGACTCTTCCACGCCCGACTCGGTGACGCAGGCGCGGATGGTGTCGCGGAGCCGTTGGGAGTCGATCCGGCCATCGTCGGGTTGGTGTCCGAGCGCTACCGCAGTGGCATACCTGCCGCTCAGCACACCCTGTCGTTCCAGCGCTGACCCGTCAGCGCGGCAGGGGCACCAGCTCTGCCAGATCCCCGTCGGCTGCGCCCGCCGGGACCAACGCCAACGCTTCGCGGTCGATGATGCCCGCGAGATGCGCGGTCCGGATTCCGGGGTCGACCCGCCACATGCCGTCGGGTTGCGGGACGGCGGGCAGGATCCGGGTGGCGTCGCCACTGACCTCGGATGCATTCGCGATACGCGCCAGCTGACGTGGCGCCGGGGTGCGACCCGTGAGTGCGGCCACGATGGACGGAACAGTGATGAGCAACGTCACCACCGCCGCGTACGGATTTCCGGGCAGCCCGAGCACCACCCGTCCGTCCGGCAACAGGGCGGTCACCTGCGAACCACCGGGGCGGCACTGCACCCTCCCCACCACGATCCGGGCTTCCGCCCGGTCGAGTGCCGCACGCAACTGGTCCGCCGCGCCGCCACCGGTCGCCCCCACGATCACGATCAGATCGGGCTGGCGGACCTCCCGGAACAATTCGTCGAAGCTGTCGGACGTGTCCCGCAGGTGCGTGTCCGCGACCGTCCGGATGCCACACCACGAGAGGAACTGGGGAAGAACGGGTCCCAGAGCGTCCCGCGTCTGCCCTCGTCGCAGCGGACCTTCCCGCCGGATCTCGTCTCCGGTCACCACCACGTGCGCGCGGACGGGGCCGCGTACCCCCGCAGTGGTCACCTCCGCGCTCGCGGCTGCGGAGACGAGTGCCGGCGTGACGGCCGTGCCCTCCACCGCGAGCCGGTAGCCCTCGTGCCAGTCCTCGCCGCGCCGCCGCGCGTCGTCGCGCACGGGGGCGTCCTGACTGCGGGACAGTTTCGGTCCGTCGGAAGTGTTTGTCACCACGGCGAATTCGTCGCGCACGACGGCGGTGGCGCCGCTGGGGAGGTGCGCGCCCGTCGCAATCCGGGCCGCCTCGCCGTCCGCCAGTTCGAGTTCCTCGGAGCTTCCTGCGTACCGGATGTCGTCGCGCAGCACCCACGGACCGTCGCCCGCAACGGCGTATCCGTCCATGGCGGAGACGGCGATGCGCGGCAGAGCTTCGGCGGCAAGGAGCGGCTCGGCGAGTGTGGCGCCGAGCGACGTGCCGAGCGCCGCGGATCGCGGCGGAAGTGGGGGAACCGCCTCGAGGATCGCGCGCCTGGCCTCGGTGATCGAGACCGGCGACGCAGCGGCCCGGCCGCGGGCCCGCTCGACGTCCTCTGGTGTGTCGCAGTCGGTGACGCCGCGGAACAGGACCGTGTCGAACGTTTCGGGAACGAGCGCCTTCATGGGCTGATTGACCGCCGACCCGAGCGAGCGGACACGGTCGGTCAACGCGCCGACGCGCCACGCGGACAACAGGAACTGCAAGCGGCCCGAGTCGTCGACCGCGAACACGGTGTCGGCGTCCTGCACGGCGGCGGCGAGAGCCTCCACCATCGTGGGTTCTGCGAACGGAAGGTCCGACGCGAGCAGAATCACCCGGTCTCCCGGTTCGGCGTCGAGCACCGCCAGTCCGGCGGCCACCCCCGCCACCGGCCCGGCGCCCGGCGGCGTCTCCTGCGTTTGGAGCACCGTCGCATCGAGGTCGGAGCGCCGCGGTCCCACGACGACGATGCGCGCACAGTCGTCGACGGCGTCGAGAGCGGTGTCGAGCATCCGGCGTCCGCCGACCACCACGGCAGGCTTGTCGACGCCGCCCATACGAGTGGCTCGTCCACCGGCGAGGACGATCGCGTGAACGGGTGCGGCAGGGTTCATTCCTTCATGCTGCCGCACACCCTCAGTCGCTGTGCAGGTGGCTGCGCGGAGGTCCGGCGAGCCCGGACCGTCCACCGTTCGTGGTGCTGACGCAGAGCCAGGCCACCGACGCCAGGCTGAGGGCCAAGAGGATTCCAATAACCAGCATGTATCGATTGTCGGTGCAAAGTGGACCGCGATTTCCAGTCCTCTGTGGGAAAGTGGCCTGTATGAGTGGTGAACCGGTCCGAACCATCTCGGCAGCCGAGTTGGCGGTGCTGCTCGGCGCGACGCCCACCGGTGGGCAACCGCTGTACCGCGGACTCGCCGACGCCCTCCGCGAGAGGGTCGCCGACGGATCGATGGCCGTGGGAGTCCGGCTGCCCGCCGAACGGGCCCTCGCGGAGGAACTCCGGCTCAGCCGGGTGACCGTCAGTGCCGCGTATCGCGAACTGCGCGAGGCCGGTTGGGCATCGGCGCGACACGGATCAGGGACGTACGTGGCGATGCCCTCCGGCCCGCCGGCGTGGGGAAGCATGGTGGGTGCGCCCGTCGACGGTGTCATCGACCTCGTCAACGCCGCGCCGGCCGCGGCCCCTGAGCTCAGGGAGGCCTATCTGGACGCCGTCGACGAGCTACCCCGTTTCATGCCTCAGCACGGTTACCACCCTGGTGGACTGACGACGCTGCGTGCGGCGATAGCAGGCCACTACACCCGCAGGGGTCGCCCGACCACCCCGGACCAGATCCTCGTCACCGGCGGCGCGGGTGATGCGACCGAAGTGGTGTTCGAGGCTTTGGTCGAGACGGGCGACCGGGTCCTGGTCGAACATCCGACCTATCCTGGCGCGGTCGAGTCCGTGCAGGCGGCGGGGGGCCGCCCTGTCCCTGTGCCGATCGATGCGAGGGATCCCGACGCCTTCGTCGCCGAGGCGGATCGCGCTGCCCGGCAGAGCGCTCCCACCGTGGCGTACCTGATGCCGGACTTCTCCAATCCGTCGGGAGCCAGGGCGACTCCCGACGGCAGGCGGCGGCTGGCCGCGACCATGGCCCACCACGGCGTGGTGACCGTCGTGGACGAGGTGGCGGCGGAACTCGTGCTGGACGGTTCGGGCGACCTCGAGCCGTTCGGTGTCCCGGTCCCGGAATCGGCGACCGTGGCGATCGGCAGCCTCAGCAAGACCGTGTGGGGAGGTATCCGCATCGGCTGGGTGCGCGCCGAGGCCGCCCGCACCGCACAGATGGCGAAGATCATGGCGCGGAGACAGTTGTCGGTCTCCGTTCTCGACCAACTCGCCGCAGTGCGGCTGTTCGCGCAGCACGAAGGACTGGTGGTACGCCGTCGTCGGGAGTTGCGGGGGCAGCGTGACGCCCTCGCCGCGGCCGTCACCGAGCGGTTGCCGGGTTGGAGCTTCCAGCTGCCCTCCGGCGGGCTGTCGTTGTGGTGCCGCCTCCCGGCGGGAATCGGTTCGAGCGAACTCGTAGCAGCCGCACGCGCCAGGAATCTTCTGCTCGCGCCCGGACCCCGCTTCGGTACGGGTCATCTGTTCGACGACCACCAGCGACTCCCTTTCACCAGACCGGTCACTGAGTTGACCGCCGCCGTCGACGTGCTGGCCACCCTGGTGATGTCGGGCGAACCGCCGCTGTCCGCGGCGACAACCGTCGTAATCTGACTGCCCGGTCATGGCCGGAAAAAGATACCTGTGAACCGGAGTATCGGTCAGAGACCTGTTCGGTACCCGGAAAACCGGCGGGTCCTCCGCAACTGTCTGGCATAGTGATGGCCGCCGACCTGCTCGCCGGATTGTGGGGTTTCTCATGTGCTCGTTGATTCGTCGATCTCTGGGCGCCGCCGCCGCGGTCCTCGTTGCCGGCCTCGCCGTCACCCTCGCAAGTGCTGGCACCGGTGCGGCGCAGCCGCTGTTGCCGCCGCCCCCGGCGGCGGACGTAGCGTTTCCCATCCCGGACCCGGATCCGTTCTACCAGCCGACGCCGGACATCGCGGCGCGAGCGCCAGGCGACGTCCTGAAGGTGCGCCAGCTACCGCCGTCGTACTACTTCCCCGGCAGCGCGATGTGGGAGGTGCTTTTCCGGTCCACCGACTCGCAAGGGAACCCCATCGCGGCCAACACCACTTATGTACTCCCGGCGAATCACGCCCCCGACGGGCCCCTGGTGTCGTACCAGCACATCATCAATTCGCTCGGGCACAAGTGCAAGATCGTCACCGAGCTGTACACCAGCGACCCGCTCCATCAGATTCGTGAGGCTGCCGGCCTCAACATCGCGTTGGCACGGGGGTGGGCGGTGTCGCTGCCCGATCACCTGGGACCGCGGATGGCCTACGGCGCGGCGAAGCTGGGTGGCCAGATCACCCTCGACGGGATCCGGGCCGTGAAGCGGGTGCCGGAACTCCAGGTCACGAACAGCCCGGTCGGGTTGGGCGGATATTCCGGTGGGGGAATGGCCACCGCCTGGGCGGCTGCGCTGGCCCCCACGTACGCGCCGGAACTCGACATCGTCGGTGCGGCCATCGGTGGTGCACCGATGAATCTGGGGAAGATGGCACAAGGTCTGGGTACCAACCCCCACCCTGCCTTCGGCCTTGCGATGGCCGCGGCGCTCGGGCTGGAACGTGAGTATCCCGACCGCATCGACGTCAGCGGCCAACTCAACGCTCAGGGCCGCTGGCTCAAGCAGATGATCGGCAACGGGTGCACCAACGAGATCATGCTGTTCGGCGTTGGCCGAAGCGCGGCGGAAATGACCGACAACAAGAACTTCATGGACAACCCCGAAGCCTGGAAGGTGATGGACGAGAACAGCGTCGAGCTGTATCCCGGCGTGCCGAAGGCGCCGATCTTCGAATGGCACAGCCCCACCGACGCCCTGATACCGGTGGACTCCATCGACAACACGCTCCGGCGCTACTGCGAAGCCGGAACACCCGTGCAGACGCTGCTCACTCCGACGCCCGACCATCTGTCTGCGGCCGCTCTCGGGGTATTCCAGGGGCTGGATTGGATGGACGCTCGCTTCCGCGGCGATCCACCTCCCAGCACCTGCTGAGCAGTCCGTCAGAACCGGTGGCGTGCCGCCGCGAGATCTACGCGGCCGTCCCGCACGGGCACGCCTTCGAGTTCCAGCTTCGCGATCTGGCGGTGCGCGAGATGGGCAGACGGACGACCGCCGGCGCCCAGCACCCGGTGCCAGGGCAGATCCGCGGAATCGGTGCGCATGATCCAGCCGACCGTCCGTGGGCTCGACAACCCGGCGGCGGTGGCGATGTCGCCGTAGGTCGCCACGCGGCCGGGAGGAATCGACGCGACCAGTTCGCGCACGCGTTCGACTTGCTCCTCGGTTGTGGCGGGCATCAGAGAAGCGTGCGGATGAGCTGAGCCACCTCGTCGGGCCGGACCTGCGGGACCATGTGGTCACAGTCGAGATCGACGGCGGTCAGCTGTTCACCCAGATGGTCGGTGAGGGCGCGTCGGAACTCGGGCGTGACATACGGCGGCTGCACCTTGGTCGCCTGGACGAGAACGGTGGGCAGGTTCGCCGGCGGAAGAACGGCGGGACGCGCTAGTTCGCCCCACGCCGCGACGAGCGCCGGTACGGACATTCGCCAGTTGACCCGGCCGTTCGCGAGGGTGATCAGGTGCTCGGCGATCTCTGCTTCGAGTACCTCGGCGTCCACCTCACCCCAGGAACCGTGCATCTTCTCGGCACGTGCCTCGTCGACATCGGTGTAGTCGGGCGACGAAATCGTGTCGTCCGCCGCCGATCGCATCTTCTCGGGATCCAGCCCGATCGCCGGATCCAGCAGGAGGAGACCCCGGACCTGTTCGGGGACTGCCCGGGCGAGGTGGAGAGCCAGCGCGCCGCCGAACGAGTGGCCCACGACCAGAACCGGACCCCGTGCGTGAGTACGCAAGGTGTCGATCACGCACGAGACGTGCGATTCGAAATTCCATGGCGGTGACCAGCTGGACCGGCCGTGACCGAGCAGGTCGGGCGCGATCCAGCGCGCGTCGGGGATGTGGTCGGTGGCCAGGGCCTGCCAGCGCTTGCCGTGACCGGTCACCCCGTGCAGAGCAAGGATCTCGGGACCGTCTTCGGCGCCGAACAGATAGGTATGCAGTGCTGACACGGATCCATGATGCCGGATCGGGCCGACGGGCGAGATGTCGGACCGTTCTGATGGAATGCCCGCATGACGGATTCGACGGTGCGCACCAGGACGGCTGCTCCTCGTGCCCGGCTCGTGCACCGTCGTCGGCCCGAGCAAGCACCCCGGGTCTGGGACGAATCGACGAAGCGCGTCTTCGCCACCACTGCACCGGGTGTGGGCTGGAATCCCTGGCAGGTACTCGGCGGTCCGGGAACGGGCAAGACGTCACTGCTCGTCGACGTGGCGGTCGACCGCATTACCGGTGGAGAAGATCCCGAGCACGTGCTGGTCCTCACCCAGTCGCGGCGGGCGGCAGGCCGTCTGCGTGAGGAGATCACCGCGGCGCTGCTCGGACAGGGCGAACAGCACGGTGCCCGCGCCACGCGCGAACCACTCGTGCGGACCGTGCACTCCTATGCCTTCGCAGTCCTGCGACTCCAGGCGGCAGCACACGGAAACCCGCCGCCGCGCCTCATCACGGGCGCCGAACACGACGCGGTGCTGCGCGAGATGCTGCACGGCGACATCGCCGACGGCGCCCACCTCTGGCCGGAGCGGCTGCGTCCCGCCCTGGGGCTGGGTGGATTCGCGGTCGAGGTGCGGGATCTCATGCTGCGTGCGAGCGAACGTGGGCTCGGCCCGGAGGATCTCGTCGCGCTGGGGCGTCGGCACTCGCGACCCGAGTGGGTGGCTGCCGGAAAGTTTTCCGCGCGATACGAACACGGCATGCTGCTGCGAGGGGCGGTCGGTGTGGAGGCTCCCGAGGCCACGGCCCCCGCTCTCGACGCCGCCGAGCTCATCGGTGCCGCACTCACGGCCTTCGCCACCGACCCCGACCTCCTGCGGACGGAACGGGCACGCGTGCGCCACCTCCTGGTCGACGATGCTCAGCACCTCGATCCCCAGGCGGCGGAGCTGGTCCGCCTCGTGGGCACCGGTACCCGGACCACCGTCGTCGCAGGCGATCCGGACCAGTCGATCTACGGCTTCCGTGGAGCGGATCCCGCATTCCTGATCGGGCTCGCGGACAAGGGTGACGAGCGTCAGATCGTTCTTTCACTCAATTTCCGCAGCGACTCCGAGGTGGCGGCGACGTCGGCACGCATCACTTCCCGGCTGCCCGGCCGGCTGCCCCACCGGACGTGGGTACCGTCGAACGACGGCGGCCGAACGTCCGTGCACGTACTGAGCACACCCGCCAAGGAAGCCGCGGTCATCGCCGACACCTTGCGCCGCGCGCATCTCCTGGACGGGATCCCGTGGTCCGACATGGCCGTCATCGTGCGCTCGGTGCCCCGTGCCCTGGCGCCGCTCCGGCGGGCACTTCTCGGTGCGGGAGTGCCCGTCACCACACCCGCGTCCGAGTTGCCGCTGGCCCGCAGGCACGGCGTGTCCGGTCTGATGCTGGTGCTCCGCGCGTTGTCGGGTGAGGAATTCACCGGTGAGGACGCGCTCGCTCTGCTCGCCGGACCGATCGGTGGGGCCGAACCGGTCGCTCTCCGACGGCTCCGGCGCGGTCTGCGTCGCGCAGAACTCGCCTCCGGCGGTGACCGCGACTCGGCAGAGTTGCTGCGCCTCATCCTGACCGGGGAGACCGGCAATACCCGCAAGGTCGTCGCCAAACTCACCGATGTGGAGGCGGCCTCCCTCAACAGAGTGTTGTCCGTACTCCGCAAAGCGCGTGCGCAGCTCGACCGCGGACGCGGTGTCGAGGAGGTCCTGTGGGCTGCCTGGCAGGCGACGGGACTGGAACGACGCTGGGCGTCGGCGTCGGCGCGGGGCGGCCCCATCGGTGCGCAAGCAGACCGCGACCTCGACGCCGTGGTCGCCCTGTTCGACGCCGCCGCGGGGTATGTCGACCGGTTGCCGCGCGCTCAGCTCGCCGGATTCGTCGACTATCTCACCGGCCAGGCCATCCCGAGTTCGTCGCGAACCGCTTCCGTAGTGCCGAGTGACGCGGTGACGGTGCTGAGCGCGCATTCCGCGGCGGGTCGTGAGTGGGACGTGGTGGCGGTGGCAGGCGTGCAGGAGGGGTTGTGGCCGAGTCTGCGGACGCGCGGAAGCCTGCTCGGAACCGAGGCGCTGATCGACCTCGTCAGTGGAGTGTCCGACGGCACTGCGGAGGCGGCCGATCGGCTGTCGCGCACCGCACCGCTTCTCGCGGAAGAACGCCGTCTCTTCCTGGTCGCATGCAGCCGGGCACGGCGGAGTCTGCTGGTGACCGCCGTCGACTCTGCCGGGAGCGACACCGATCTCGTTCACTCCCGGTTCGTCGACGAACTACTCGTCGGAGCGGACGGCGCGGACGTCGCGGACGCGGTGGTACCGGTGACGGATCCGTCCACCCGGGTCCTTGCCCTGCCCGCACTCGTCGCCGAGTTGCGCGGAGTGGTGTGTGATCCTCGAGTGTCCCGAGACGACCCGGATCGGCAGCGCCGGGCTGCTCGTCAACTGGCCCGACTCGCCCGGGCCGGTGTGCGTGGCGCGCATCCGGACCAGTGGTACGGCACGGCCGAGCCCAGTACCGCCGTGGCGTTGTGGACGGAGGAGGACGGGCCGGTGTCGCTGTCACCGTCCACCGTGGACCTCCTCAATACCTGCCCGCTGCGCTGGCTACTCGAACGCCACGGCGGATCCGACGGCGACAACACGCACGCCATCGCGGGAACGCTCGTGCACACGCTGGTGCAGGCGCTTGCCGGGCGCATACCGGCGGATCAGGTGGAACGGGCCCTCGAAGACGCCTGGGACTCCATCGATCTGGGTTCACAGTGGTATTCGCGACGGGAACTCGCACGCACCCGGGACATGCTTGCCACGTTCACCGCATGGCTCGGCACTACACGGTCCGAGCTCACCGAGGTCGGTGTCGAGGTCGCCGTCGACGGTGTGCTGGAGCCGAGGGAGGAGGGTGCGCCGGCGATTCGACTGCGTGGACGCATCGACCGGCTCGAACGTGACGCCGAGGGCAGGCCCGTGATCGTCGACGTCAAGACCGCTCGTGCGCCCGTGAGTAAGGAGGACGCGCAGCAACACGCGCAGCTCGCGGCGTACCAGGTGGCGGCCGCCGTCGGTGCGATCGAGGGCGAACCGGCGACGAAACCCGGCGGGGCCCGACTCGTGTTCGTGGCCAAGCCGCACAAGAAGGAGGGCGCTACGCAACGTGTGCAGGCGCCGTTGTCTGACGAGGACGTCGACACCTGGCTGGCCGTCATTTCCGCCGCGGCCGCCGCCACCAGGGGGCCACAGTTCCTTGCCCGCGTCAATGACGGTTGCCGGCACTGCCCGGTGCGGACGAGTTGCCCAGCGCACGACGAGGGCAGGCAGGTGACGTCCGAATGACAGCGCACATCGACCCGGTGGAACTCGCCATCGGACTCGGTCAGCACCCACCCACACCGGAACAGGCGGCGGTCATCGCCGCCCCCCTGGGGCCGACGCTGGTCGTCGCCGGCGCCGGAGCCGGAAAGACCGAGACGATGGCTGCGCGGGTGGTGTGGCTCGTCGCCAACGGATTCGTCGACCCGGAAGCGGTACTGGGCCTCACCTTCACCCGCAAGGCTGCTCAGCAGCTCACCAGTCGCATCCGGAAAAGGCTTGCCCGGCTGGCGGGTTCGGATCTTCTTCGGCGGGTCGATCCCAGTGGTGAGCTGAGGTCCAAGCTCCTCGCCGGTGAGCCGGAGGTGAGCACCTATCACGCGTACGCCGGGCGGCTGCTGTCCGAGCACGGGCTGCTACTGCCCATCGAACCGTCGGCCACCTTGTTGTCGGAAACGGAACTGTGGCAGCTCGCTCATCGCGTGGTCAGTTCGTGGGACGGCGACCTCGACACCGACCGGAATCCTGCGTCGGTCACCGAGGCCGTGCTGGCGCTTTCCGGACAATTGGCAGAGCACCTCGTCGAACCCGAGGATCTTCGGGAGGCGCACACCGAACTCGACAAGCTTGTGCACACACTGCCGGCGGGACCGCGCCAGCGAGGCGGGCCGGGTAAGGAATTGCTCGACATTCTCGACACACAGCATCGGCGGGTGGAACTTCTTCCGCTGGTGCACCGCCTGGCGGAGACGCTCCGGCGGGAGGGCGCTCTCGACTTCGGCAGTCAGATGTCGCTCGCGGCACGTGTGGCGTCGGACCACCCCGAGGTGGGGCACGCCGAGCGTGCGCGCTTTCGGGTGGTGCTGCTCGACGAGTACCAGGACACCGGGCACTCCCAGCGTGTGTTGCTGTCGTCATTGTTCGGCGGCGGCCTCGACGGGCGGCTCGCTCTCACCGCGGTCGGTGACCCGATGCAGTCGATCTACGGTTGGCGTGGCGCGTCGGCGGCCAACCTTCCGAGGTTCGCCACCGATTTTCCGCTGCCCGACGGCACACCGGCGCCGACACTGGAATTGCTGACCAGTTGGCGGAACCCGCCCGAGGCGCTGGCGCTCGCCAACCTGGTCTCGGCGCCGCTGCGGGAGCGGGGAGTGCAGGTCAGTACGCTGCGGGCGCGGCCTCAGGCTGTTCCGGGCGATGTGCGGCTCGCGTTGACCGGCGACGTGGCCGAGGAACGTGCGTGGGTTGCCGACCGTATCGCCGAGCAGTACGCGCAGGCCTCGAGCAGGGGAGAGGATCCACCGACTGCGGCGGTACTGATCCGGCGCAACGCCGACGCCGCCCCGATCGCGGAGGTGCTGCGCTCGCGCGGGCTTCCCGTCGAGGTGGTGGGCCTCGGTGGCCTGCTGCACACTCCCGAGGTGGCCGACGTGATCGCGATGCTGCGCGTGGTCGCCGACCCCATGGCAGGCAGCGCTGCGGTCCGGTTGCTGACGGGTGCGCGGTGGCAGATCGGGGCTGCAGACCTGACGGCGTTGTCCCGGCGAGCGAGGGAGCTGGCCATCGGAACCGGATACGGCACCGCCGGCGCCGTCACCGACTCCTCGGCACTGGCGGAGGCGGTCGAGGGCGCATTGCCCGGCGAACAGGCCGAGCAGGCCGGGATCGCCGACGCGTTGGCGGATCCCGGACCGGCCGAACGATATTCACCCGTGGGGTACGCGCGCATCACCGCAGTCGCAGCCGAGCTGGCATCCCTGCGTGAGCGGATCGGGCAGCCCCTCACCGAACTCGTGGCCGAGGTGGAGCGGGTACTCGGCATCGGCATCGAGGCGCAGGCCCGGACCCGCACTGGCGCGGGAACAGGCGCAGGGCGCGAACACCTGGACGCCTTCGCGGATGTCGTTGCCGGATACGCCAGCCGGTCCTCGGCCACCATCACCGGATTGCTCGCGTTCCTTTCCGCGGCCGAATCCGTCGAAAAGGGATTGGCGCCCGGCGAAGTGGAGGTCGATCCGCACCGCGTCCAGGTGCTCACGGTGCACTCGGCGAAGGGGCTCGAATGGGAAGTGGTGGCGGTGCCCCATCTCACCGCAGGCGTGTTCCCGTCACGGACCGCGACCGGAACCTGGCTCGGCGCGCTCGGTGAATTGCCGCCGTCGTTGCGCGGCGACCGCGCGCGGACGGGAGAAGCCGTAGACGGCGTACCGGTTCTCGATCTCGAAAACCTGTACAGCCGCAAGGATCTCGAGGATGCGGTGAAGTCGCACAAGGCGGCCCTCGCGGCACGCAAACTCGACGAGGATCGCCGGCTCTTCTACGTTGCGCTCACGCGGACGGAGCGGGTGCTGTTCGCTTCCGGTCATCACTGGGCGGAGTCGGGCAGCGAACCGAAGGGACCGTCCGAGTTCCTCACCGAACTCCGCGACTCGATCGCAGACGAGACACACGAGGGTCTCGGCGTCGTGGACGTATGGGCGCCCGCACCCGACCCCGAGGCGCAAAATCCGCTCACCCGAACCCCCAAAGCGGCAGCGTGGCCGCCGGACCCGCTAGGTCTGCGACGTGAGTCGGTCGAACACGGTGCTTCCCTGGTGCTCGCGGCGCTGACCGAAATCGGCGATGCGTCCCTGGAAGGCGAAGAAGACCCCGAGAACTGGGCGGCCGACGTAGACGCGCTCCTCGCTGAACGCGAAGCCCGCGCGCAGGCTCGCCTCGAAGTGGTTCTGCCTGCGCAGCTGTCGGTGAGTCAGCTGGTCGAACTCGAAGCGGACCCGGATGCGCTGGCTGCGCGGTTACGCAGGCCACTTCCGTATCCGCCGAACCCGCTGGCACGGCGAGGGACCGCGTTCCACGCCTGGGTGGAGCGCCGGTTCGGGGCCACCCGGCTGCTCGACCTCGACGAACTCCCGGGGGCGGCCGACACCGATGCAGGACCGGACACGGACCTGGTGACGTTGCAGGACGCATTCCTGCGTTCGTCGTGGGCTCATCGCAGTCCCATCGAGGTGGAGGTTCCGTTCGAGACGGCGGTGGCAGGGACGGTTCTGCGGGGGCGGATCGATGCGGTGTTCGCGGACCCGGACGGCGGGTGGACGGTGATCGACTGGAAGACCGGAGCGGAGCCGAGTTCCGACAAGGAGAAGGCAGTGGTGATGCAGCTCGCCGCGTATCGACTTGCCTGGGCCGAGCTGATGGACGTACCCCTGGAGCGTGTGCGGGCCGCGTTCCACTACGTCCGCACAGGCCGCACGATCGCGCCGGACACCCTGCCGGACGCCGACGCTCTCGCCGGCCTCATCCGCACCGCCGGCGCGGACGAGGAAGCCCGTCAGGCCTGACGGCGCACTTTCAGGGCCTCGGTGACCAACGGGATCTGCAACGGAAGGCGCAGCAGCACACCAGTTTTCTGCAGGCGCGACGTCTCGGTGCTCTTCAGCCAGTCGACGGCCATCGAGATGTTGGCCGGATAAACCGCAAGGAAGAGAAGCGCGGCCAGTCCGCCGCCGAGCCGGCGGGTTCTCGGTACCACGAGCGCCGCACCCACCGTCAGTTCGGCCACACCGGACGCGTAGGTGTACGTCCGCGGGTCGCCTGGGAGTCGCTCGGGAACGATCGCGTCGAAGAACTTGGGGGTGACGAAGTGAAGCACGCCCATGCCGAGAAGCAGGGCGGCGAGTCGGAGCGCGGGCGTGCGGCCGGTCCGGGAAAGGGTGCTGTCACGTTGCATGACGACAGCTTGCCCGAATCACTCCCGTCACGACAGCGAGACGCCGCTGTGACGATTGAGCGAGACGCCGCTGTGACGATTGAGCGAGACGCCGCTGTGTCCCTTCATGGAGAATCGGGGTTAGGCTGCCAGCCGATGTCGGAGTTCTGTGCCCAGTGGAGACGAATATATGGCCGGTAGGCTACGTGCGAGATTGAACAGGTCGGACACCTTGACGGACCGGCCGGACTTCGCACTGGTGGGTGTCCTCAGGATTCCCCAGTTGCAGACCAGTCCTGCGCGGGCGATCTACCGCCGAGTGGCGATCGCTCTCGCCGCTCTGACCCTGGCCGTCCTGATCGTCTACATCGATCGCGCCGGGTATCGCGACGCCCAGGACAACGAGTTGTCACTGCTCGACTGCGTTTACTACGCCACGGTGTCGCTGTCGACGACGGGGTACGGCGACATCACCCCGTTCACGCCGTCGGCGCGACTGATCAACGTTCTGCTCATCACACCCCTTCGAATCTTCTTCCTCATCGTCCTGGTCGGTACGACTCTCTCCGCACTCACGGAGAGTTCCCGCCAGGCGTTCAAAATCCAGCGCTGGAGGCAGCACGTGCGCAACCACACGGTCGTGATCGGTTACGGAACCAAGGGGCGCACCGCGATCGACGCGATGCTCGGCGACGGGGTCACCCCGTCGGACATCGTCGTCGTCGACACCGATCAGGCGGTCCTCGAATCGGCGGCAAGCAAAGGGCTGGTCACCGTCCATGGTTCCGCCACCAAGTCGGATGTCCTGAGGTTGGCGGGGGCCCAGAATGCGGCGGCCATCATCGTGGCGGCCAACCGCGACGACACCGCCGTTCTCGTCACCTTGACGGCACGCGAGATCGCGCCGCAAGCGAAGATCGTCGCGGCCATTCGAGAGTCGGAGAACACCCACCTGCTGCGGCAGTCGGGCGCCGACTCGGTGGTGGTGTCCTCCGAGACCGCGGGCCGGCTGCTCGGCATCGCGACGACCACTCCCAGTGTCGTCGAGATGATGGAGGATCTGCTGACTCCGGAGGCCGGCTTCGCGATCGCCGAACGGGCAGTGGAACGCGACGAGATCGGCGGTTCACCGCGGCATCTCGCCGACATCGTCCTGGGTGTCGTCCGGGACGGGCGACTGGTGCGGGTCGGCTCCCCGGAGGTCGATTCGGTGGAGGAGAACGACCGGTTGCTGTACATCCGTAGGGTCGCTAATTGACCGGCAGTACTGTCGACGTGTGACTGCATTCCGGTTGAACGAAACCCCGCTCCTGTCGCGCTCCGCGGTCGGCCGCGCCGAAGAATTGCGTTCGGACACCGACGCCCTGCGAACGGGATGGCAGGACGCGGTACTTCTGCGGGTCAACCATCGCGGTCAGGTCCGTGTCGACGACGACGGCCTCGTGTTCGGAGCGGCAACCGAGCTCGGTCCGGAGCCCGTCCGCGGTGCGGTGTTTCTGGGCATCCGCAAGGACCGGCACGTCTGGGCGGTGCGCGTGCAGGCCATGACCGGCGAGCTGGCCGACCTTCGCGTGATGGGCGGAACGCTCGACGATGCGGATGCCGGCGTGCTGACCGGCGCGATCGCGATGTTGAACTGGCACGACAGTGCCGGTTTCAGCGCCCTCGACGGCGCTGCGTCGGAACCGACGATGTCGGGTTGGTCACGAATTTCGACCAGCACCGGGCACGAGGAGTTTCCGCGCACCGATCCCGCCGTCATCTGCCTCGTCCACGACGATGGAGACCGGGTGCTTCTGGCACGGCAACCCACATGGCCGCCGCGCCGGTTCTCGATTCTGGCCGGCTTCGTCGAGGCGGGGGAGTCGCTCGAGACGTGTGTGATGCGCGAGATCAAGGAAGAAGTAGGTCTCGAGGTCCGCGACGTGCAGTATCTCGGTAGTCAGCCGTGGCCGTTCCCGCGGTCGGTGATGATCGGCTTCTCTGCCGTCGGCGATCCCGACGCCGCGTTGATCTACGCGGACGGCGAGATCGCCGAGGCTCGCTGGTTCACCCGCGACGAGGTGCGCAGTGCACTCGAGTTCGGTGACTGGGCATCCGACGCCGACGCACCCCTGCTGCTCCCCGGCTCGATTTCCATTGCCCGCGGAATGATCGAATCCTGGGTGGGAGCAGACGGGGCGAAGGCCTAGACCCCGAGTGCCTTCTTGACCTGGGACAGGGACGGGTTGGTCGCGGTGCTGCCGTCGGCGAACTTGACCGTGGGGACGACGTGGTTGCCACCGTTCACGCTACCGACGAACTCGGCCGAAGCCGGATCCTCCTCGATGTCGATCTCCACGTAGCCGATGCCGGACTCGTCCAGCTGCTTCTTCAAGCGGCGGCAGTAGCCACACCAGGTGGTGGAGTAGATGGTCAGGGCCTTGTTGTCTGTAGCAGTCACGGCGCATATAACACCACGGTCGAGTGAAGTGTTCCCATGCGGCTCTTCCACCGCTGCGCGGGGTGTCGGTTGTCCCTGCCATGATGGACGCCATGTCAGCAGGTGCCCCCGAGGTGACGAGTACCGGCCTCGATCCCGAACAGTCCGCGGCCGTCCTCGCGCCTCGTGGTCCGGTGTGCGTGCTGGCGGGCGCGGGCACGGGAAAGACGCGGACCATCACCCGAAGGATCGCCCACCTCGTCGCCAGCGGACACGTCGCGGCGGGACAGGTACTGGCAGTCACGTTCACGGCCCGGGCTGCGGGGGAGATGCGAGGCAGGCTGAGGAGCCTCGGAATCGGTGACGGCGGCACCCAGGTGCAGGCGCGCACCTTCCACGCGGCCGCACTGCGCCAGCTGAGGTACTTCTGGCCGCAGGTGGTCGGAGACACCGAATGGCGGCTGCTGGACCGAAAGTTCGCGGTGGTCTCCGCTGCGGCCGGCCGGGTCGGGTTGTCCACCAGTACCGAGAGTGTTCGGGACCTGGCAAGTGAGATCGAATGGGCCAAGGCGTCACTGATCGCGCCGGAGGACTATCCGCGCGCGGTGGCGAAGGTGCACCGCGAGGCACCTGCCGACGCCGCCAAAGTGGCCGAGGTGTATCACGGTTACGAGCAACTCAAGGCTCGAGGCCAGGATGCGATGCTGCTCGACTTCGACGACCTCCTGCTGCACACCGCGGCCGCCCTGGAGGAGCATTCGGCGGTAGCCGAGGAGTTCCGGGACCGGTACCGGTGCTTCGTGGTCGACGAATACCAGGACGTGACGCCACTGCAGCAGCGGGTGCTCGATGCCTGGCTCGGCGAGCGGGACGATCTCACGGTCGTCGGCGATGCCAACCAGACCATCTACTCGTTCACGGGCGCCACGCCCAACTATCTGCTCGACTTCTCGCGACGGTTCCCCGAAGCCACCGTTGTCCGCCTCGAGCGCGACTACCGGTCGACCCCCGAGGTGGTCTCGATGGCCAACCGGGTGATCGGCGCGGCGCGGGGCAGGATCGCTGGTACGCGGTTGCAGTTGATCGGCCAGCGGAAGTCGGGGCCCGAACCGACTTTCGCGGAGTTCGATGACGAGCCCGCCGAGGCCGCCGGAGTGGCCCGTGCGATCAAGCGGCTCATCGCCCGCGGAACGCCTGCCGCGGAGATCGCGGTGCTGTACCGGATCAACGCCCAGTCCGAGGTGCACGAGCAGGCCCTGACCAAGCTCGACATCCCATATCAGGTCCGCGGCGGCGAGGGCTTCTTCACGCGGACCGAAGTTCGTCAGGCCGTATCGGCACTGCGTCAGGCGGCCGGCCGCGACGACCTGCCCGATGCGGTCGGTGCCGACCTCGTCACCCTGGTGCGTGCCGTGCTGGTGCCGCTGGGTTTGACCGACACGGAACCTTCCGGTGCGCAGGCCCGCGAGCGATGGTCCTCGCTGTCCGCGCTCGTCGCTCTCACGGAGGAACAGCTGGCGCAGGATCCCGATCTGACGCTCGACGGACTGCTCCGCGAACTCGGCCTTCGCGCGGAGGCGCGGCACCCACCAGTGGTACAGGGCGTCACGCTGGCGTCGTTGCATGCCGCGAAGGGACTCGAGTGGGATGCGGTGTTTCTGGTAGGTCTGACGGACGGCACCTTGCCCATTCAGCACGTGCTGGGCGATGCCAACTCGGCCCCCGACGAGGCCGCGATCGAGGAGGAGCGCAGGCTTCTCTATGTCGGGGTCACCCGCGCGCGCGAACACTTGCAGATGTCCTGGGCGCTTTCCCGCAACGAGGGCGGCCGCAAGAGCCGTCGGCGTTCCCGGTTCCTGCACGGGCTGATTCCGGAAGACTCGCCGGCGTCGCGCATCGCCGCTCCGCCCCAGAACGCGAAGAAGCGTCCGCGGTGCCGACTGTGCGGGAAGCCACTGATCGGTACCACGGCCACGATGCTCGGACGGTGTGAAGGTTGCCCGTCGAATGTGGATGTGGAACTGCTCGATTCGCTGAGGTCGTGGCGGCTCGAGAAGTCAAGGGAGTTGAAGGTGCCCGCGTATGTGGTGTTCAGCGACAACACGCTGACGGCGCTCGCCGAACAGCGCCCGCAGGACGACCGGGGACTTGTTGCGATCCCCGGGATCGGCGCCAAGAAGCTCGAACAGTTCGGTGAGGATGTGCTCGGTGTGATCAGGTCGAGCGGATCGCCATGACGACTCTCCGTCCGCAGGCGAACAAAAGGCGCATCGCCGCAGGTCAAAAATAGGTTGTGCGGATATGGAATTTTGCCTACTGTGGTTTCAGCGCACGGGGGGACTCGTGCAGTTCACATCGGTTCGACAAGAAATGGAGGTGGCCCCGACATGAAGTTCTACTCCGTACACAAGACGGCAGTCGCTGCCACCTCTGCGTTGCTCGGCATGAGCGCGACGGAGGCGGCACCGGCAATTGCCTGGTCGGCATACCGTCGTCGTCCCGCAGCAGCAGCCGAGTCCGTGCCGCGGAGTTGTCGAGGAATTCCTCGCTAGAACACTCCCACCGTCTTTCCAAGGCCACGGACCCGCATCGCGGACCGTGGCCTTCGTAGTTCGAGCACTTCCCTCGCTCGCAGCCTCGGCTCTGGTTCGCACCTTGTACATCGAACCGACAAACGACCGACGCACTGAGAGCAGAGGAGAACGACGTGTCTACCGTGACATGCCGAGGGGTATCCGAAACCTCAACCGCCACAAGCGGATTTGTTGACATTGTTTCCACCCGACGGGATCTGCCCTGCCGGGCCGACGATCCGGACCTGTGGTTCGCGGATTCCCCCACCCAACTGGAGCAGGCCAAGGCGCTGTGCGCGTCGTGTCCGATCCGGTTGCGCTGCCTCGATGCAGCGCTCGATCGGGGCGAGCCGTGGGGCGTCTGGGGCGGCGAAATCTTCGATCAGGGAGTCGTGGTCGCCCGTAAGCGTCCTCGCGGCCGCCCGCGCAAGGCGCAGACTCTGGTGTGTGCCTGACGACCGAGTGCATGACAACGGCGTCCGCCCGGGAACTCACACGAGTTGTCCGGGCGGACGCCTGACGTCGTTCAGCGGACGGTGGTGCCGTCGCCCTCCTGCGTCGGATCGTCGAATCCGGGAAGCCACCGCGTGAGGATCGCCATATAGGGTGCATACGCATCGAGCTGAGCGCAGATACCCACCGAGCCGACGAGGACTCGGAAGATCATGAGGTACTCGGGTGGCAGACTCAGGGCTCGGGCCGTCCGGAACTGTGCGCTGTTGAAGTCCGTTGCGGTGCCGGCAGCCTTCTGTAGCCAGGCACGGGTGAAGTGGAAGGATTCGGTCCGAATCGGATCCGTCAGCGGACGCAGGTAGTCGGCGATCTCCTTGTCGGTTACTGTCCGACCGGGAAGAACGAATCCGTTGGCGTGCAGCAACTCCGTCAGCTCGTCGAACTGCTCGTGCAGTGCCAGACGCACCATCGTGCCGAGGACGGGCGGCAGGCCGTCGGGAAAGGGTGCGGCAGCGCCGAAGTCGATGACGCCGAGCCGACCGTCGCTGTGCAACATGAAGTTTCCCGGATGGGGATCACAGTGCAGCAGTCCGACCCGCGCAGGGGAGGCGAAGTGGAATTCGGCCAGCAGTGCGCCCGCAGTGTTGCGTTCCTCGGGTGTTCCGTCGGCGATGATGGCCGAGAGCGGCTTGGCGGTCATCCACTCGCTCACTACCACCTTGGGGGAGCTGGCGACGACATGCGGGACCGCGAACTGCGGATCGCCGTCGTAGACCTTGGCGAACCGGCGCTGATTGTTCGCCTCGATGCGGTAGTCGAGTTCCTCTTCGGTGCGGGCAGTGAACTCGTCGATAACGGGACGCACGTCGACGCCGGGCATCACCGACGCAAAGAGACCCGCGAAACGTCCGAGGGTCTTGAGGTCTGCTCGCAGGGCTTCGTCGGCCCCCGGATACTGCACCTTGACGGCGACGTCCCGGCCGTCGGCCCACACGGCGCGATGTACCTGTCCGATGCTGGCCGAGGCGGTCGGCGTGTCGTCGAAGGACATGAACCGCTCACGCCATTTGGTACCGAGCTGCTGGTCCAGCATTCTGTGCACAGCGCGTGCAGGAAGGGGAGGAGCCTGCGCCTGAAGTTTGTTGAGCGACTCCCGGTAGGGCTCGGCGAACTCCTCGGGGATCGCCGCCTCCATCACACTGAGGGCTTGACCGAGCTTCATGGCCCCGCCCTTGAGTTCACCGAGTACGGCGAACAACTGCTCCGCTGCCCGTGCGCTCAGCTGCGCGTCGATCTCCACCCGGTCGCCGCCGGTCAGCTTCCTGCCGAACCCGACGGCGGCACGACCGGCGATCCCCAAGGGAATGCTCGCGAGTTTGGCGGTGCGGGCAGAACTCCTGCGGGGGATGTCGGACACTCCACCATCATGACGGAAGACGGCTCGATTCGCCCACAGCGGGTGCCAGGTACGCACAGCTGCAGGTCACCTGTCTCGGCCACCTTCGGGTCACCAGTCGGTGAGCGCCGAGGTCGATCTCGAGGGTTGCGTCGAGGCTGGCAGGTGCGTGCCCGCGAGGAGAGGACAGGACGACCTCGAGTTGCCCCAGCGCCACGGCAGTGGTCGCCATGATGACCGCGGGGCTTGCGTGCCCCACCGTCCCGAGGAGTTGTGCGGCCAGATGCGGCCAGTCTTGGTCGTAGGCCGAGCGAAGCAGATCAGCGCAGCGGAGACAGCTGGTGTGACCGGGGAGAACGAGCGGACCTACGACTCCTCGCCCGTCACGTACCCGCACGGGGAGGTGGGGGATCCCGCTGCGCACGAGATCGGCGACCAGTCGCGGCTCGGCAACCAGATCGTCGGCGAGCACGGCGCAGGTGGCGTTCCACCGTCGCACGTCGCCTTCTGCGGAATAGCGGGACGACCGCGAGACGCGGATGCCGGCATCGGTCAGTCCCGCCGAGACTGCGTCCGAGAGCGGTCCGCGACCGTGCACCCGAACCGTATGGGTCTCGGCGGCGTCGGGGGAGTCCGTGACGTCGAGCAGTCCTGCCCTGTCGAGGTCCCCGAGAAGCTTCGAGAAGTCGGTGGGCGACATACCGCTTTCGACCGCCGTCCAGAGCACGTGCGGTCGTGAGGTCTTGCCGTCGAGTAGTCGGAGAATTGCCAGGAGTTGCTCAGTGAGGATTCCGGGCGGCGGCTCGAGGATCAGAGCACGCTCGGGATCCCAGCCGAACTGGACGCGGCCGTCGGGGCGGGTCAGTACCGCGATGCGAGGGTCGAGAGTGGGGCCGATGGGACGCGGATGCTGGACGGTCACACGCAGAGCGTGTCACGACGCATCCGCGGCCCTCCCGGTCCGACGACGGTTATCCACAGGACGAAACGGTGACTGACCTGCCAACTCTCGGCCGCACCGAAATTTCGGGCACGGCGACTTTCAGGAGGTCGGTTCGTCGCCCGCGCCGGAATCGCCGCGCTCGGCTTCCTCGGCTCGCTCGCGCGCCTCAGTCGCCTCGAGCTGCGCCATCGGATCGTCGAAGTTTCCGCTCTCCCCACCGCCGAGGACGCGATCGACGAACATGCCGGGATTGTCGAGGTCGGACGAGTCCGGCAGCAAGTCGGGGTGAGCCCAGACACCGTCGCGGGCGTCGATGGTGGACTCCGAGGTGAGACGGCTCCAGAGCTGGGCAGCCTCGCGCACCTTGCGGGGGCGTAGTTCGAGACCGACGAGGGTCGCGAATGTCTGCTCTGCCGGTCCACCGCTGGCACGTCGGCGCCGGAGTGTCTCGCTCAACGCCGCGACTCCGGGCAGGCGGTCGTTCAGTGCGGCGGACACGACCACCTCGACCCACCCCTCGATGAGGGCGAGGAGCGTTTCGAGACGCTCGAGGGCCTGCTTCTGCTCCGGCGTGGTCTGCGGTTCGAATGCGCCTTGCTGGAGAATGTTCTCGAGCTGCGAGGGGTCGGTCAGTGCGGACGGGTCGAGTCCCTTCGCCATGTCTTCGATGGCGGAGAAGTCCATGGTGATTCCGCGCGCATACTCCTCGACGGTGGCGAGGAGTCGTTGCCGCAGCCACGGGACATGGCTGTAAAGGCGCTGGTAGGCGGCCTCCCGGGCGGCGAGGAAGACGAGTATCTCGCGGTCGGGCTGTTCGAGGCCCTTGCTGAACCTTTCCACGGCGGCGGGGAGAAGTGCTCCGGTACCGGCCGGGCCGAGGGGCAACCCGATGTCGGTGGAGGTCAGCACCTCTTTCGACAGCTGGCCGAGAGCCTGGCCCAACTGTGACCCGAACGCGAGACCCCCCATCTGGCTCATCATGCCGAGCATGGGCCCGGCCATCTGCTTCGCCTCTTCGGGTAACCCTTGCACCCACATTCCCGACACCTTCTCGGCGACGGGATCACACAGCCGCTTCCACGTGTCGAGGGTGTTGTCGAGCCAGTCGTTGGGCGTCCACGCGACGGTTCTCGTCGCTCCGGCAGGCAGGGTCGTCGCCGCATCCAGCCACAGTTCCGCGAGGCGCGACGCGTCGGCGATCGCCTCCGAATTACCCTTGGTGATCGGTGTGACCGACCCCATCTGCAGGCGCGCGAGCTTCTTCGCGATCTCGTAGTTGACCGGCCCGGTCTGCTCGCCCGAACCCATCGACGACCCCATGCCGCTCAGCATCTGACCGAATTGAGTGAGCATCTGGCCGAGGGCCGCCGGATCGAAATCACCCGAGGGGAAACCACCCGCCCCGAAACCGAAGTCCCCGGGGCCGCCCGCATTCTTGGCGCTGTCGGGCCCGGACTGGTCTCCCTTGTCCTTGTCACGGTCGGGATCGTCGTCGGAGTTCGAGAAGCCGAACGGCATATTGCTCATGACTCAACGGTACAAGGCCGACAGTCCCGGGGTCCCTCTCCGCGTCACGCTGACGGCGAACACGCCCGCGGTCGCGCGGGGTGACGGCGGCTGCGCGCTCTACCCTGGTCCAGGTGAATCGACGGATAGTGACACTCCTGGCTGCCCTTGCCCCGATCGTGGTGCTCGGAGTGCTGGGAACGGTCATCACGGTGCCCTATGTGGCCCTCGGTCCCGGCCCGACCTTCAACACGCTCGGCGAGGTGGACGGCGAAGAGGTGGTCGCCATCGAGGGGGCCGAGGTGGACGACACCACCGGACATCTCAACATGACCACCGTGGCAGTGCGCGACAACCTCAACGTGTTCGAGGCTTTCGGCCTGTGGGCCAGCGGGCGCCAGGGAATCGTTCCCCGCGAGGAGGTGTACCCGCCGGACAAGTCGAAGGACGAAGTGAAGCAGGAAAACGATGCAGACTTCCAGCAGTCCGAGAACAGCGCCGAACTGGCGGCCCTTCATTTCCTCGACAAGCCGGTGGCGCTCGAGATCGCCAAGGTCGGCGAGGACGGTCCGTCCAGGGACATCCTGAAGCAGGGCGACAGGCTCGTCAGTGTCGCGGGCACACCGGTGTCCACGGTAGGTGACGTCCAGCAAGCCGTGGCCGACACCGCGCCGCAGACGGAGGTGCCGGTCGTAGTGGTCCGCGACGGCGTCGAAACTTCCGTCCCGGTGGTCCTCGGCGCGCGCCCGGACGACGGGTCGAAAGGCTATCTGGGCATCACTCCGGAGGAGTCGCCGGACGTCCCGTTCACCGTCGACTTCAATCTCGCCGACGTCGGTGGCCCGTCGGCGGGACTGATGTTCGCGCTCGCGCTGATCGACAAACTCAGCCCGGGTGAACTGAACGGCGGCAAGTTCGTTGCGGGCACCGGCACGATCGACTCCGACGGAGACGTCGGGCCGATCGGCGGTATCAAGTACAAGCTGATTGCCGCGAGCGAGGCAGGCGCCGAGACGTTCCTCGTTCCCGCGATGAACTGCGACGAGGCGCGACAGGGCGCTCCCGACGGGCTGCGGTTGGTGAAGGTCGAGAACCTCGACGGGGCGGTCGACGCACTCGCGGCCGTCAACTCGGGAGCCGACGCGCCCCACTGCTGAGACCGGCCCGGCTAGTCGTCTGCTGAGACCGGGTCCGGCCTAGTCGTCGTCCTCGGCTGCGTCGAGGGTGGCGTACAGGGCGCTGACGAGATTCGGTGCCAGATTCTCGTATGTCAGCAGCTCGATCGGCGCGTAGGGATCGGCGTCCTCGTCGGGTCGCAACTGCATCAGGCACAGCGACGGTCCGTCTCGCAGTACCGCTGCGATCAATCGGGCGGATCGACGATCGGGATGGGACTCGGCGGCGGCCCGCGCGGCGTCGTCGGCGGCGTCCCGATCGGACAGCAGGGGTACCAGTGCCTCGTCGAGGTCGGATTCCGCCTCGGGCGGCAGAATGACGATTTCCTGCACGAGCGCGCATCCCGCCACCGATTCCGGCCAGCTGGTCGTGGCGAGGAACTCGTCGAGAGCGCGTGACCCGCCGGAAATGTCGTCGGGGAACGGATCTTGTTCTATAGGAGTCAATTCCGCACCGTCGGCCAGCTGGTCGAGCAGGCTGGGTTCGGCGGCGGCGAGAAGCTCGGTCGGGACGAGTGCGAACATCTGCGGGGGCTGATCCCACCCTCCTGCATCGACGAATTCGACGACCTCGCGCACACAACGGGCAAGGGCGTCCGACTCCGGGTTCACATTCTCTTCACTCACGGACTCATCTTCGCACCCTCCGAGGAGGACCGGCGGTCGCGTCCGCCCGTTGTTACGTAGAGTGGGACGAAACGGTCACGCCCACGCAGTTCGGGTGTGGACGGCAGAACGGTGCAGTTGATCGCGGCGCGTCAGCGTCGCCGAGTCGTTGGAGTGTGGCACGTGGGCATGCGGCCCCCCGCAGGATTACCGTCGTTGTCCAAACGCAGTCGAGTGCTGCTGGTGCTGGCGCTTGTCGTCGCTGCCCTGCTGCTGGTGGGCCCTCGACTGATCACTACCTACACGGACTGGTTGTGGTTCGGTGAAGTCGGCTTCCGCGGCGTCTTCACCAAGGTGCTCGTCACCCGGCTACTCCTCTTCCTCGTGGTCGGCCTGGTGGTCGGCGGAATCGTCTGGCTGGCACTGCTGCTCGCGTACCGTTCGCGTCCCGTGTTCGTTCCGGTCTCGGGGCCGAGCGATCCGGTGGCGCGGTACCGGACCACCGTGATGACGCGTCTGCGCCTGTTCGGGTTGGCCATTCCCATCGCTGTGGGACTTCTTGCCGGGCTGATCGCGCAGTCGAGTTGGGTCACCGTGCAGTTGTTCATGAACGGTGGCGCGTTCGGGGTCACCGATCCCGAGTTCGGCCTCGACGTCGGTTTCTACACGTTCGATCTGCCGTTCTATCGTTTCGTTCTCAACTGGCTGTTCGTCGCAGTGCTGCTCGCCTTCTTCGCAAGTCTGGTGACGCACTACATCTTCGGTGGGCTCAAGTTGGCCGGCCGGGGAGGTGCGCTCACCAACGCGGCCCGTGTCCAGCTGGCCGTGCTCGCCGGTACCTTCATCCTGCTCAAGGCGGTCGCCTACTGGTTCGATCGCTATTCACTTCTGTCGAGTAGTCGTAAGGAACCCACCTTCACCGGCGGTAGCTACACGGACATGAATGCAGTGCTGCAGGCGAAGCTGATCTTGCTCGCCATCGCGGTGATCTGTGCCGGCGCCTTCTTCGCGGCGATCGTTCTGCGTGACCTCCGCATCCCGGCCATGGCCACCGCGCTTCTCGTGCTGTCGTCCATTCTGGTCGGCGCCGTGTGGCCGCTGGTCGTGGAGCAGTTCTCGGTGCGTCCCAACGCGGCCGACAAGGAGAGCGCGTACATCGAACGCAACATCGCGGCCACCCGGCAGGCGTACGGCATCACCGACGACAAGGTCGAGTACAAGGACTATCAGGGGTACGGCACACAGCCGCCACGAGACGTACCGGCAGACGTGTCCACCATCGCGAACACGCGCCTGCTCGATCCCAACATCCTGTCCCGGACGTTCACGCAGCAGCAGCAGCTCAAGAACTTCTACGGCTTCCCACCGTCGCTCGACATCGATCGGTACGACATCGACGGCGAAGTGCGCGACTACATCGTCGCGGCGCGTGAACTGTCGTCGAAGAGCCTCACGGGCAACCAGACGGACTGGATCAACAAGCACACCGTCTACACCCACGGCAACGGGCTGGTCGCGGCACCGGCCAACCGGGTCAACGCCGCCGCGGGCGAATCCGCCGAGGAGGCCGCCAACAGTAACAGTGGCTACCCGGTGTACATGGTCAGCGACATCGCGTCGCAGCAGGCCGGGAACCAGGTCATCCCGGTCGAACAGCCGCGTATCTACTACGGCGAGGTCATCGCGGACACCGATGCCGACTACGCCATCGTCGGTGGTGCAAACGGTTCCGATCCTCGCGAGTACGACACCGACCAGGCGCGGTACCGCTACACCGGGGCCGGGGGTGTTCCCATCGGGAACTGGTTCAACAGGCTGGCCTTCGCAGCCAAGTACACGGAACGCAACATCCTGTTCTCGGGTGCCATCGGCTCGGATTCGAAGCTCATCTTCAACCGTGATCCCCGCGAGCGTGTCACGCATGTGGCACCGTGGCTCACGGCCGACGGGGATTCGTACCCGGCGGTCATCGACGGGAAGATCGTGTGGATCGTCGACGCCTACACCACGTTGGAGAACTACCCGTACGCGCAGCGCAGCTCCCTCGACGGACTCGTCGAGGACAGTATCGACCAGAACACAGGTCGATTGCTTCCGCGGAAAGAGGTCTCATACATCCGGAACTCCGTGAAGGCCACCGTCGACGCGTACGACGGAACCGTCAAGCTGTACCAGGTGGACGACAACGATCCCGTCCTCGACGCCTGGATGGGAGTGTTCCCCGGGGCCGTGGAAGCCAAGGACTCGATTCCCGAGGAACTGGGCGCGCACTTCCGTTACCCCGAGGATCTCTTCAAGGTTCAGCGCGAAATGCTGGCCAAGTACCACGTCGACGACCCGAAGGAATTCTTTACGAACAACGCCTTCTGGT
This sequence comes from Rhodococcus sp. NPDC019647, assembly GCF_044389235.1. Classification (NCBI taxonomy): domain Bacteria; kingdom Bacillati; phylum Actinomycetota; class Actinomycetes; order Mycobacteriales; family Nocardiaceae; genus Rhodococcus; species Rhodococcus sp. NPDC019647. The sequence goes on from NZ_JBIRXS010000001.1 coordinate 102,200, forward strand.
CGGTGCCGAGTGATCCCACGATCGACACGAGCGCCAATCAGCCGCCGTACTACGTCCTCGTGGGCGACCCCGAAACCGGGAAACCCTCGTTCAACCTGACCAGTGCGATGGTGGGTTACAGTCGCGAGTTCCTGTCCGCCTATCTGTCGGTCAAATCGGATCCGGAGGACTACGGCAAGTTCACCGTGCTCCAGTTGCCGACGGATACCCAGACCCAGGGTCCGCAGCAGACACAGAACTCGATGATTTCCGATCCGCGGGTGGCTTCGGAACGAACTCTGCTCGAGCGTTCGAACAAGATCCAGTACGGCAACCTACTGACGTTGCCCATCGCCGACGGCGGAATCCTGTACGTCGAGCCGATGTATACGGAGCGGAGTTCGACCGGCCAGAACACGTCCACGTTCCCACAGCTGTCGCGGGTTCTCGTGAGCTACCGCGAGCCACCGCCGAGTAACAGCGTTCGCGTCGGCTACGCCCCCACGTTGGCCCAGGCGCTCGACCAGGTCTTCGGTGCGGGCACCGGTGCGGTGGCCACGGCGCCCAGCGCAGCAGAGAGCACACCCCCTGACCCCGACGGGGGCACGCCGCCGGCCAGCCAGGGCGGGGCACCCGCACCCGCGGCACCTTCGCCGCCGCCCTCGTCAAATGTTGCGGCCGCCGTCGCCGAGCTGGATGCGTCCCTGGATGCGCTGACTGCGGCTCAGCGCAGCGGTGACTTCGCCGCATACGGCGACGCCCTCGCTCGCGTACAGCGGGCGGTTGCCGCCTACGAGGCCATCCCCAAGTAAGCCTCACGAAAAGTACGGACGAGGCCCTGTCATCCGAGCGGATGACAGGGCCTCGTCGTGTAATGGTCGATCAGCGCAACGCGGCGATCAGCTGCGGGTTCGCATCGATCAGCTGCTGGAACTGCTGTCCGAAGCCGTTCTGCTCGGCGAGTTGACGGGCGGTGTCGATCCCTTGCTGGGCGATCGGCTGAGCCGGTGCGGGCACCTCGGTGACCGGTGCCGGCGCCGGGCTGGGCTCGGGGGCAGGCGCAGGCGCAGGGGCCGGGGCCGGGGCCTCGGCGACGTCGCCACCACCGGTGGTCAGGTACTGACCGCAGGTCGGCCATGCACCGGGGCCCTGGGTCTGGAGGACGTTCTCGGCGACGCGGATCTGTTCGGCCTTGCTGGCGTTGGACGCCGTGCCGGTGCCGCCATTGGCTTCCCACGTGCTCTGGGAGAACTGGAGTCCGCCGTAGTAGCCGTTTCCGGTGTTGATGCCCCAGTTGCCGCCGCTCTCACACTGCGCGACACCGTCCCAGTTGTGGGAAGCAGCCGAGGCGGTGCCGGTGCTCAGTCCGAGCGGGACGGCGACGACAGCACCGGTGACGGCGATCCAGCCGAGGGCGCGCTTGCTGAAGGTGGAATTGGTCATGTGGGGTAAATCCTCTCCGCGCTTGCTGGCGTGGCCGGCCTGCGGGCGACGTTCTCGTCGTTCCCGGCACGTGTACCGGTTGCCACGTCCCTGCCCCTCGAAGGTTTCGGGGATTACCGAACCCGCGGGGCAGAGTTGGCAGCGGCGGGCCGGCTTGTGCCCGGTTGTTTCGGGCCGAGAGCGACCGTACGGGAGCTTTGCCGCCGATTCACCCGGCGATTTTGTGGTACGCCGGTACAGCACCGAGCCGGAAAATCCGGCGTATCTGCTGGTAGGCGCGTGTCGAGACCAATTCGGAGCCGCGTCGTTACCTTCGCGTTACGTGATGCGGATCACGACATTATTGTGGAGTAGCTCACGTCAGCGTGTCCGCGAATCCCGTTGTCCGGCAGCCTTCGAGCACGCGCGCGACGCGAAAGTGCCCTGCGCATAGCCGTACTGCACGCAGGGCATCGTTCGATCGCGGTAAGCGGATCAGAGGTACTGACCGCAGACCGGCCAGGCGCCCGGGCCTTGAGTTGCCAGAACATTCTCGGCCACCCGAATCTGCTCTTCGCGCGAGGCGTTGGATGCGGTGCCGCTGCCGCCGTTGGCCTCCCAGGTGCTCTGAGAGAACTGGAGTCCGCCGTAGTAGCCGTTTCCGGTGTTGATGGCCCAGTTGCCGCCGCTCTCGCATTGTGCGACGGCGTCCCAGTTGCCGGAGGCGGCCGATGCCGTACCGGTGCTCAGTCCGAGCGGCACGCCGACGACTGCTCCGGCGAGTGCGATCGCGCCCATGGTCCGCTTGACGATGCTGGTGTTGGTCATAAGTCTGTTTCCTCTCCGCAATGTGCTGACGAAGTACGTCACGTGTCGGCTGGTGTGCCGACCCTGGTCGGTTTTCGTCCCTGCCCCTCGAGGTGTCGGGATTCCGAATCCGCGGGGGCAGGTCGAGCTGCGGCGGGTCGGCGTTGCCCGGTAGTTTCGGGCTGGCAACGAACGTACGCGTCGATCACGGAATGGTCACGGGGTCGTTTTTTGTGACGCCCGTCCAAATAGTGGGACGTATGGTTGGGATCCCCGCAGGTCGGAAGGTGAGAAATGGTCACGGAGACCGTTACAGGATTTCGTTAGAATGTGACGAGCATCATAACGTTCCGGTAACGCCTGTGACTGTTGAGGTGCTGGAAAGTAACCGATGGGAGAGCTGCATGGTCGCCGTGGACGTCGAGACTCAGACCACGATTGCGCGACCACGACACGAGGTCGCGGCGTACGCGTCGAACCCGGGAAATGCGACCGCGTGGTACGCGAATATCACCGAGGTGCAGGGTGATTGCGCGGGCCCTGTGGAGACGGGCGCCGAGTTCGCCTTCGTCGCCGAGTTCTTGGGGCGACGTCTCGTGTACACCTACGAGGTCGTCGAGCACGTACCGGACACGCGCCTCGTGATGCGCACTGCTGAGGGTCCCTTCCCGATGGAAACGATCTATGAATGGGAAGACGCAGCCGATGGGAGTACGAGAATGACCCTGCGCAACCGTGGTGAGCCGTCAGGGTTTGCGAGGATCGGCGCGCCGGTGTTGGCCCGCGCCATGCGCCGAGCCAACAACAAGGACCTCGCACGCCTGAAGGGCATTCTGGAAGCCGAACCCGGCAACTCGTGACCGTCTGCTCGGCCCGCCGGCGACCCCTTGGGGAGCGGCCGTCGACGCGATTTGCTTTCCGTTCGTTCGCTCGTGTAACTTTGTTCATGCAGCGCGGGGTGGAGCAGCTCGGTAGCTCGCTGGGCTCATAACCCAGAGGTCGCAGGTTCAAATCCTGTCCCCGCTACCACTGAAGAACGGCGTCCTGGATTCCCAGGGCGCCGTTCTTCGTTGTGTATGGCTGCGCGCTGTGTGTCTGGGCTCAGGGCTCCATCTCGATGAGCGCCCTACGGAGCAGTTTGCCGGTGGCGTTGCGGGGGAGTTCGTCGATGAACACGATGTCGCGCGGAACCTTGTACCGGGCGAGATTCGACTTGATGTACGCCTTCATCTCCTCGGCATCCTTCGCGGACCCCGGCGCAGGGACGACGAATGCCCGGAGCCGATGCCCGAAATCGGCATCTTCGACACCGATGACGGCCGCCTCGATCACGTCTTCCCTGTCTGCGAGGAGATTCTCGACTTCGAGGGGGTAGACGTTCTCGCCACCGGACACGATCATGTCGTCGTCGCGGCCGTCGACGAAGAGCAGTCCGTTGCGGTCGAAGTGGCCCACGTCGCCGGTCGAGAGCAGGCCGTTGATCCGTTCCTTGTCGCGGCCGTCGGTGTAGCCGGAGAAGCTGAGCCCACTGGCCACGAATATTCGTCCGACCGTTTCCGGTTCGGTGATCTGTTGTCCCGCTTCGTCGTACAGTTCCACGTGGCAGGTGACGGGTGGACGGCCGGCGGTGCCGGGAGCCAACGCGAGGTCGGCGGGTGTCGCCACGGTGGCAACGGCGACCTCGGTGGACCCGTAAAGGTTGTGCAGAACGTGTCCGAACGCTGCGGTGGTCCGTTTGCACAGATCGGGGGACAGCGACGACCCGGCCGCGAAGATGATGGTCAGGCTCGAGGTGTCGTACTTCGACAGGGTGTCCGGGCCGAGGTCGATGATGCGCTGCAACATGGTGGGAACAACGACGAGAACGTCACAGCGGTGCTTCTCCACCAGGCGGATCGTGTTCTCCGGGTCAAACTTTCGGTGCATGACCACCGTCTGGCCGAGGGCGAGCGCGAGCGCGAACTGGGAGACTCCGGTCCCGTGGAACGCGGGTGCGGCCATCATCATCGTCTGCCCGCGCCGCAGGGGAACCCGGTCGAGGAATTGGGCGGACGCCAGCGGCGAGGTGTGGCCCCGCGGCGCACCTTTCGGCGTTCCGGTGGTGCCGCTGGTGAGGAGAACGAAACCACCCTCGGTGGAAGGGGCCGGGACGGGGCCGCGATCGACGCCGTCGATCAGGTCGTCGAGGGTGCGCACCTGCGACGCGGAGCCGTCTTCTGCCCACGATCGGTACGAGGTGACGTCATCGGGGAGTGCCTCGGCAACCTGTCGGAATTCGTCGTCGTAGACGAACGCTTCGATCTGCTCGCGCGCGGCCACGTCGACGAGCTGCGGCCGTGCGAAACCGGTATTCATCAGTACCAGGCGGGTGCCGTTCTTGGCGGCCGCGAGCATGGTGAGTACCAGGCCGCGGTGATTGCGGCACATACATCCCATGACGGACCCTGGGGTGATGCCCTCTGCCTGCCACGCGCGCACCAGGGCGTTCGACTGCTCGTCGATATCGATATAGGTGAGTGGCCCGCGCTCGTCGATCAACGCCACCGCGTCGAGTCGGGCCTCGGCGTGAGCGTGCACCGGACCCGCGAACGGGCCGTATTTCCGGACTGCCAGGAGTGAACGAATGCCCTGGTCGACCCGGGGGAACGGCACGAGGCCGGAGCGGTTCATCACCCGAACTGCTCCCGCGGTGTCCGCGATCTTGGTGAGAAGGTGCTGAGCTGGCATGGATGCCCCTTCCGGCGTGACGGATGTCACGTTCAGACTAGAGGACGGTCGGTGTCGTGTACTGCCGTTACGGCGGTCCTCGTCACCGGATTTCGAACACGAAGAAGCCCCCGCCGCAGGTGACCGCAGCGGGGGCTACACCCCTCGTTGAAACTAGTCCTGAGCTGTTACTTCAATTCGGCAGACGACTTCCCGAGCAGGCGGCGGGCCACGATCAGCTGCTGAATCTGCTGCGTGCCCTCGAAGATGTCGAGGATCTTCGAGTCGCGAGCCCACTTCTCGAGAAGCGGACGCTCGGAGTATCCCCACGTGCCGGCAAGTTCGACGGCCTTCACGGTTATCGCTGTTCCGGTGCGACCGGCCTTGGCCTTCGACATCGACGCTTCGAGTGAGTTCGGCTTCTTGTTGTCGGCCATCCAGGTGGCGCGCAGCGCCAGCAGGTAGGCAGCTTCCCAGTCGGCCTCGAGCTGCAGGAATTCTGCGGCGGCCGCGTGCTGGTTGTATGCCGGGGTGTCGTAGGAGATCTCGACTCCCGCGTCGGTGAGGATGTGGCGCAGTTCCTCGAGTGCGGCGCGGCCGAGTCCCACGGCCATGCCGGCGACGATCGGACGGGTGTTGTCGAACGTCTGCATGACGCCGGCAAAACCCTTCTCTACGTTCACCTCGGGCGTACCGAGGAGGTTGTCCTTCGGAATCCGGCAGTCCTGCAACAGAAGTACGGCGGTGTCGGACGCCTTGATCCCCAGTTTGTGCTCGAGACGTGCGACGCTCAGTCCCGGTGCATCCCGGGGGACGACGAACGATTTGATCGCTGCCCGGCCCTTGGTCTTGTCGACCGTGGCCCATACGACGATGTGCGTGGAACGTTCACCGGCGGTGACGAAGATCTTCTCACCGTTCAGGACGTACTCGTCGCCGTCGAGCACCGCGGTGGTGGTGACCGCGGCGGAGTCCGAACCGAAGCCCGGCTCGGTGATGGCCATCGAGGCCCACACCTTACCGAACCTCTCGAGCTGCTCGTCTGTGGCGACCGCGGCGATCGCAGAGTTGCCGAGCCCCTGGTACGGAATGGCGAGTGTGAGTCCCACGTCACCCCAGCAGGTCTCGATCACGTTCATCAGCGAGGACATGTTGCCCCCGTTGACGTTTCCGATGACCTTGGGCTCGTCACCGCGCCCGAGGGCAGCGCCTGCGGCACCCTTGCCGGAGTCGTTGAGCCCCTCCACCATGGCGGCCATGGTGTCGAGTTCCTTGGGATAGGCGTGCTCGGCAAGGTCGTACTTGCGCGAGATCGGCCGGAAAATCTCCGCGGCGACCTGATGTGCCTGGTTCGCGGAGGCTTTGAGCTTCTTGGGAAGTTCGAGGTTGATCATGACTGTTTCCTTAGTTCGAATCCGGCCGCTCAGATCAGGACGATGCCTTCGGCAACACCGATGGCGCGAAGGTCGCGGTACCAGCGCTCCACGGGATGTTCCTTCGTGTAGCCGTGGCCGCCGAGCAACTGCACGCCGTCGAGGCCGATCTGCATTCCCTTCTCGGAAGCGAGCTTCCGGGCGAGTGCCGATTCGCGGGCGAACGAGAGGCCCTGTTCCGCCCGTGATGCACCACGCAGCGTGACCAGACGCATTCCGTCGAGCTCGATACCGATGTTGGCGACCATGAAGGCCACTGCCTGACGGTTGCTGATCGGCTCGCCGAACGCCACCCGCTCGTTCACGTACGGGATGACGTAGTCGAGCACGGCCTGGCTGGTGCCCACTGCGAGCGATGCCCAACCGAGGCGGGCGAGGCGGATGGCGTCCGCGTACTCGGCCTTTCGCACGTCGGCGTCACTGTCTCCGAGCAGCGCCGACTCCGGCACCGCGACATCGGTCAGCTCGAGGCGGCCGAGTCCGGCGGCGCGCAGACCCATGCTCGGATCGGCTTCGACAACGAGTCCCTTGGAGTCGGCCTCGACGATGAAGAAGGACGGCTTGCCGTCCAGTTCTGCTGCCACGATGAACAATTCGGATGTTGCGGCAGCCGGAACCAGGCTCTTCACTCCGTTGAGCCGGTATCCGCTCGGCGAGCGGACCGCCTTGGTCTGCAACGCGAACGGATCGAACAGCGCCCGTGGTTCGTTCACGACGACAGCGGCATTGGGAACCTGCTCACCGGTGAACGCGGGAAGGTACGTCTTCTGCTGGGCGTCGGTACCCCACTGCGTCAGGGCTACCGCGACGCCACTGGGAGCGAGGATCGGAAGCGCGAGGCCCATGTCTCCGTGCGCCAAGGCCTCGGCGACGAGCGAGTTGGTGACGGCTCCGCGCTCACTGGCCGCGCCGTCGAGTTCCTCCGGGACGTTGATCAGGGTGATACCGAGTTCGGCGGCGCGCTTCACGAGATCGGCCGGGGCGGCCGCGGCGGCGTCTGCGTCGTGGCCGGCCGGGCGTAGGATCTCGGCGGCGAACTCGCGCACGGTCTCGACGATCATCTGCTGCTCGTCGGTCGGGGTCAGGTCGAAATAGCCCGCTGCAGCGCTCGGATTGTCGGGGAGCCGTTTCGGCGCGCCCCCGCCGGACACCTTCTTGAAACCGCGGGTGGCGGCACCGAGGGTTCGGAAACCCGTCTTCGTGCCTTCGTAGGTCACCCGGTCGATCGTCTGACGCAAGTTGTACTTCTCTGCCAGATCGGAACCCGTGATCTTGGTCAACACTCGCATCGCGGCACCCATGGCGTCGCGCCTGACGGGGTTGAGTCCGACCGCGGACGTGTCGCGGGGCTTCCGCTTTCCGCTGTCGTGGGGGGCAACTGTGTCTTGCTTGCTCATGATCACCAGCTGTTTCTCGGTGTTCGGGCGTGGACACCAGCTATCTTACTCAGCAGTAAGGTGGGTGTCTACTATTGAGTAAGTTCCGGGCGTCAGGTCCCTGAACGACGAACGGCCCGGCCTGAAGTTCCAGGCCGGGCCGTTCGTCGTTCGGCAACGTCAGTGAGCGTGCAGGTGGGGCTTTCGTAGGCGGTCGAGGACCTCGTCGTGCAGCAGGCCGTTGGTGGCCACAGCGCTTCCGCCGTGCGGTCCGTCAGCACCGGTGAGGTCGGTGAAGCGCCCGCCCGCCTCCCGGATCAGTACATCGAGCGGAGCGAGGTCCCACAGCGAGACCTCGGGTTCCGCGGCGATGTCGACGGCGCCCTCGGCGAGCAGACAATAGGAGAAGAAGTCGCCGAAGCCGCGGACCCGCCAGACGTCGTCGGTGAGGGAGAGGAACTGCTCGCGGATGCCGAGATCCCTCCACCCCGACAGGCTCGAGAACGTGAGACTCGCCGATTCGAGTCGGTCCACGGCGGAGACGGAAATACGGCTCGGCGCGGCCCCTGCGAACGAGGCCCAGGCGCCGGCGCCCGCGGCCGCCCACCATCGGCGAGCCAGTGCAGGAGCGCTGACCACGCCCACGACGGGCACTCCGTCGTCGAGGAGGGCGACGAGAGTTGCCCACACGGGAACGCCGCGGACGAAGTTCTTGGTCCCGTCGATCGGGTCCACCACCCACTGACGTCCCGAGAACTGGGCATCGCCGCCGAATTCCTCACCCAGCACGGCATCGCCCGGGCGCTCCGTTTCGAGCGTCGACCGGACCGCCCGCTCCACCGCCAGGTCGGCGTCGGACACCGGAGTCAGGTCGGGTTTGTCGTCGACCGCGAGATCGAGAGCGCCGAACCGGGCCGTGGTGATCGCGTCCGCCTCGTCTGCGATGTGGAGTGCGAGCTGGAGGTCGGCGTCGAGGTCGGTCACGGTCGCACAGATTACTCGGCGGCGCCCGCCCCGCTTCAGTCGCTCGTGACTTCCCTGAGCTTTCCCGTGGCCACGTCGAACACGAATCCGCGCAGTGAGGTGGTGGCCGTGATGAAGGGACTCGACTCGATCCGACGCAGCGACTGCCGGACGTCCTCGTCGAGGTCCGAGAACGCCTCGGCCGCCCAGGTGGGCTTCAGGCCTGTCTCGTCCTGAATGGATCGCTTGAAGTCGTCGTCCGTGAAGGTCAGCATCCCACAGTCGGTGTGATGGATCAGGATGATCTCCGTGGTGCCGAGTAGCCGCTGACTGATGGCAAGTGAGCGGATCTCGTCGTCCGTCACCACCCCGCCGGCGTTTCGGATCACGTGGCTCTCTCCTTCCTCGAGGCCGAGGATCCGGTACACGTCCAGACGCGCGTCCATGCAGGCGACAACGGCGACGTGCTTACTCGGCGGAAGCGGCAGAGGTCCGCTGAACGTCTCGGCGTACCGTGCATTGTTCTTCAGGTACTCGTCTGTCACCGTCATCGTCGACTCCGTCCGGGGAAACTGCGGAATGGGGACCGCACAGGCATGTGCGCACCCGTGCATCGAACGCCTGGCACGTCGGCGACCGCAAGGGTTCGACGTCGGCTGATCGGAAGGGGTGACTGCCATCGCGCGCGGGGGTGAAATCGCCCGCAGAATTACCCGGTAACCTTGAACACCGTGCATCCCGACGTATCTGCAGAACTAGGCGAGCTCGACACCACCCTCCGTACCGTCGAATCGGTGCTGGATGTGGAGGAGCTGCGTCGCCGCATCGACGAACTCGAACACCAGGCGGCCGACCCTGACCTGTGGAACGACCAGGAGCATGCACAGCAGGTCACCAGCCAGCTCTCGCACTCGCAGGCCGAACTGCGCCGCGTCGAGGAGCTGCGCCAGCGGCTCGACGACCTTCCTCTTCTCTACGAGCTCGCGGAGGAGGATGCGGGTGCCGAGGCGCTCGCCGACGCCGATGCCGAGCGGGAGTCGCTGCGGGCCGACATCGAGGCCATGGAAGTCAAAACCATGCTGTCCGGCGAATACGACCAGCGTGACGCGCTGGTCAACATTCGATCCGGCGCAGGAGGTATCGATGCCGCAGACTGGGCCGAGATGCTGATGCGTATGTACATTCGGTGGGCGGAGAAGCACGGCTACGGGGTCGAGGTCTACGACACCTCGTATGCCGAGGAGGCCGGAATCAAGAGCGCGACGTTCGCGATCAAGGCGCCGTATACCTACGGCACCCTGTCGGTGGAAATGGGCACCCACCGCCTCGTGCGGATCAGCCCCTTCGACAACCAGGGGCGTCGGCAGACGTCCTTCGCCGAGGTGGAAGTACTGCCGGTCGTCGAGACCACCGACCACATCGACGTGAACGAGAACGACGTCCGCGTCGACGTCTACCGCTCCTCCGGTCCGGGTGGGCAGTCGGTCAACACCACCGACTCGGCGGTGCGCCTGACGCACATTCCGACCGGAATCGTCGTCACCTGTCAGAACGAGAAGTCGCAGCTGCAGAACAAGGTGTCGGCGATGCGCGTCCTGCAGGCGAAGTTGCTCGAGGTCAAGCGGAAGGAGGAGCGCGCGGAGATGGATGCATTGAAGGGCGACGGCGGCAGTTCGTGGGGAAATCAGATGCGTTCCTACGTGCTGCACCCCTACCAGATGGTGAAGGACCTGCGTACCGAGTACGAGGTCAACAACCCGTCGGCCGTCCTCGACGGCGACATCGACGGATTCCTGGAGTCCGGCATCCGTTGGCGGATGCGCGAGAACCAGGCCTAGACGCCTATGGAGATCACCGCAACCATGTTCGCTCCCACTCGGAATCTCCTCGACTGGCTCAGCTCCACAGGGCTGGCCGTGTCGTTGACGGTGCTCGGTGCCCTGCTGATGGCGAGACTCGTCAGCTGGGGCGGCGACAAGATCACCGACCGCATCGACAACAGTTACATGCAGGGCGACGCCCTGGTCCGATCCGAGACCACCAAGCACAGACACTCGGTAGCTCAGGTGATCACCTGGGTGGTCATCACCATCATCTATGTCATCGCCACCATGAAGGTGCTCGATCAGCTCAGCTTGCCGATCGGCAGTCTCGTGGCGCCAGCCACCGTACTCGGTGCGGCGCTGGGCTTCGGCGCGCAGCGCGTGGTCCAGGACATCCTCGCCGGATTCTTCATCATCACCGAACGTCAGTACGGCTTCGGTGACACGGTGCGGCTTTCCGTCACCGGGGCCTCGGATGACGCCGAGGGTGTCATCGAGGACGTGACGCTGCGTGTGACGCGGATGCGGAACACCGACGGCGAAGTCATCACCGTCCCCAATGGACAGATCGTGAAGGCGATCAACCTGTCGAAGGACTGGGCGCGCGCCGTGATCGACGTTCCGGTGCCCGCGGCCGCCGACATCAACCAGGTGAACGAAGTACTGCACCGGGTCGGTGTCGAAGCTTATGCGGATCGCGGCCTGAAGAAGCTGCTGCTCGACGAGCCGACGGTGATGGGTGTCGAACGCCTGACCGTCGACGAGGTGAGCGTTCGCATGGTCGCCCGGACCCTTCCGGGTAAGCAGTTCCAGGTCGGGCGGGCTCTCCGGGTACGCGTCGCCACCGCGATGCGCCGGCAGGGGATCACCGTGTCCCCGGACCTGCAGACCGTCCGGGTGGGGGAGGACGCGGTATGAGTGAAGAACCGAGGCGCGGACTCGATCGGATCCTGCACTCGCATGTCCTTCCGTCGAAGCTGTTCGGCGGACGGGTACGGACGTCGACGCTGGTGCTGTGCTTGCTGTGGGTGGCGCTGTACACCTTGTACACCTCGCTCAATCCCGCCGAGGACGCTGGACAGGCACCCCCGCCGGCCCCGACCATCACCACTCCCGTGCCCGGTGAGGAACAGGTTCCGGTGACATCACTGCCGTCGTCGACGGTCGACACCCCGACCGAGATCACCGAGACGACGGAGTCGACCACTACCGAGCCGACGCACCGATCCACCCCCGGGTTGACGATGCCGTCGCAGAGCACGCAGCCGACCACGACCACGCAGCCGTTCGGATTGCCGCAACTCTTCCCCGCTCCTGCAGCACCCGGAACGCCGACGACGATGTCCCCGGTCCCGACCGCGCCCAGCTCGCAGACGGGGCCATGACGCTCGGCCTGCGCGTCACTTGGTCACTGTTCGATAACGGCTAGACTGGCTCCTCGTGATCAGCGTCGAGAATGTGTCGAAGTCGTACAAGACCTCCACGAGACCCGCCCTGGACAAGGTGAGCGTCGAAGTGGACAAGGGTGAGTTCGTCTTCCTCATCGGCCCGTCGGGCTCGGGCAAGTCGACCTTCATGCGTCTGCTCCTCAAGGAGGAGTCACCGACCTCGGGCGACATTCACATCGCCGATTTCCACGTCAACAAGCTGTCGGCTCGGCGTGTGCCCAAGTTGCGTCAGAGCATGGGCGTGGTGTTTCAGGACTTCCGGCTTCTGCAGAAGAAGACGGTGTCGGAGAACGTCGCCTTCGCTCTGGAGGTGATCGGAAAGCCGCGAGCGATGATCGCGCGCACGGTTCCCGAGGTACTCGAGATGGTGGGTCTGTCCGGCAAGGCGGACCGCTTGCCGACCGAACTCTCCGGTGGTGAGCAGCAGCGCGTCGCGATTGCGCGGGCGTTCGTGAATCGGCCGTTGGTGTTGCTGTGCGACGAGCCCACCGGCAACCTCGACCCGGAGACCAGCCAGGACATCATGTTGTTGCTCGAGAGGATCAACCGCACGGGCACGACCGTGGTGATGGCGACGCACGATCATCACATCGTCGACTCGATGCGTCGTCGTGTGGTCGAACTGGACCTCGGAAGAGTGGTGCGGGACGAAGCCCGAGGTGTGTACGGCGTGGGGCGTTAGCCGCCCGCCCTCCCTCGACGCCAGCCCGTCCGCAAGCCATTCGACGAAGGACTCCGATTTCCGATGCGTGCCAGTTTCATTGTCAGTGAGCTCCTCACCGGACTCCGTCGCAACGTCACCATGACGATCGCGATGATCCTCACGACCGCGATCTCCCTCGGGCTGTTCGGAAGCGGACTCCTCGTGGTGCAGATGGCGGGCAAGACACAGCAGATCTTCCTCGACCGGGTGGAGGTGCAGATCTTCCTCACGGACGACATCTCCACCTCGGACCCCGGCTGCGAGGCGGAGATCTGCCGTTCGCTACGCACGGAACTCGACGACACCCCGTCAGTGGTATCGGTGGAGTACCTCAACCGGGACGATGCCGTGAAGGACGCGACGGAGCGGGTGTTCAAGGATCAGCCCGAGCTCGCTGCACTGGTCAGCCCCGACAGCTTCCCGGCGTCGTTCAAGGTCAAGCTGAGCGACCCCGAACGGTTCGGGGTGATCAACGACCAGTTCGGTACCCGACCCGGGGTCGAGAGCGTGCTCAACCAACGTGAACTTGTCGAGCGTCTCTTCAGCGTCCTCAACGGCGTGCGCAATGCGGCGTTCGCGATTGCCGTCGTGCAGGCGGTCGCCGCTGTGCTTCTCATTGCGAACATGGTGCAGATCGCGGCGTTCACCCGGCGGACGGAGGTCGGGATCATGCGGTTGGTGGGCGCTACGCGGTGGTACACGCAGTTGCCGTTCCTCCTCGAGGCGGTGGTCGCGGCGGTGATCGGTGCCGTACTCGCCATCGTCGGCCTGTTCACCGCGAAGAACATGTTCATCGACGACGTGCTGGCCGATGTGTACGAGGCGAACATTGTCGCCCGGATCTCCAACAGCGACGTGCTGTTCGTCTCACCCGTGCTCCTGCTGGTCGGTGTGGGCATGGCGGCGGTCACCGCCTACGTGACGTTGCGCTTGTATGTGCGCGAATAATTCGGTTTGCTCCCTCTCCTATGCTGGAGACAACGAACTGCTCATGAACATCGCGGACTGAAAGGCCCGGAACGTGAAGGAAAAGGGCCGCAAGGTCATTGCGACCAACCGCAAGGCGCGTCACAACTACGCCATCATCGACACCTACGAAGCGGGCATCGCACTCGTGGGAACCGAGGTGAAGAGCCTGCGCGAGGGAAAGGCGTCGCTCGTCGACGCATTCGCCACCGTCGACAACGGCGAGGTGTGGTTGCGATCGCTCCACATTCCCGAGTACACCCAGGGCACGTGGACCAACCACGCGCCACGGCGCACCCGGAAGCTGTTGCTACACAAGCGTGAGATCGATCACCTCGTCGGGAAGACGAGAGAGGGTAATCAGACCCTCGTGCCGCTGTCGATGTACTTCTCGGACGGCAAGGTGAAGGTGGAACTTGCGCTGGCGAAGGGTAAGCAGGATTACGACAAGCGTCAGGATTTGGCCAAGCGCACCGCCGAACGTGAGGTGACCCGCGAACTCGGACGACGAGTCAAGGGAATGCGCTGACCGGCGTCCTGCTCGCGCTGGTCGCTGCCATCGGCTACGGCGTGAGCGATTTCGTCGGTGGAGTGGCCTCTCGGCGGGTGGCTGCACTGCGGGTGGTCATCGTCTCGTATCCGCTGTCGCTGGTGATCGTGCTGGTGATCGCGCCGTTCGTGGCGGGCACGTTCACCACCTCGTCCCTGTTGTGGGGCGCGGTCTCCGGCGTGGCCGGCGGTGTCGCCGTGTGGTGGTTCTATCTGGCGCTGGCAGCAGGCCCGATGTCGGTGGTGTCGCCGTTGACTGCCGTCCTGGTGGCAGGCATACCCGTTCTCGTCGGTCTCGCTTTCGGGGAACGGCCCGGATCGATTGCGTACGCCGGGATTGCTGTCGCGCTCGTCGCCGTCGTGCTGGTCAGCCGAGAGTCACCCGACGAGACGGCCGGCGAGGTGGCGGGTGGGCGAGTGCTCACGTTCACGAAGTCCGTCGCGTTGCTGACCGTCGGTTCCGGTGTCGCCTTCGCCATCGCGTTCGTGGCGCTGCACCAGATCGGTGCCGAGGGCGGGTTGTGGCCCCTGGCCGTCTCGCGCGCCGCCGCCACAGCCGTGGTGTGGGTGGTGGCGCTGGCGTCCGGTCATTTCCTTCTGCCACACGGAGAGCCGATGAAGCTCGCCGTCTACGTCAGTTTCCTCGATGTCGCGGCCAACGCCGCAATGCTCTACGCATTCCAGGGCGGGTTGCTCTCCCTGGTCAGTGTGATCGGATCGCTGTACCCCGCAGCGACCGTGCTGCTGGCCATGGTGATGCTCGGCGAACGGGTGAGCAAGGTGCAACAGGCCGGAATGCTGCTGGCGCTGGCGGCCGTCGGGATGATCGCCGTCGCCAGTTGAGACCGCCCACACGCCGCTGCAGACAAGTGGGATGAAACCGCGCCGGGTTCGCGTTACACTGGGTGGCCCCCCGAGAGTCGTGGGGGACGTACGGGGCTGAACGGTTTCGACTGCGTACGTTGAGGTAGGGGAAGCGTGTCGGTGCAGGCAAGAGACCACCGTAAGCGTCGCTGCAAACATATAAGCGCCGATTCCAATCAGCGCGACTACGCACTCGCTGCCTAAGTAGCGACTGCGTGTCTGTCAGTCCGGGTTCGCCCTCGGCCCGGGTACTGGCATCAGCTAGAGGGCTTTACCGTTCGGCTCGGTCGCGGAGCCGAACGGGACAACTCACAGCGACTGGGATCGTCATCCTGGCTTGTTTGCGAGACTGGGAGATCCAAGTAGAGGCATAGCAAACTGCACACGGAGAAGCCCTAGCTTTGCTGCGTAGGACCCGGGTTCAATTCCCGGCAGCTCCACCCCGAATCCGGGCCGGACACCACACCAGGTGTCCGGCCCGAATCGTGTCCGCGAGGGAAGGAACGCCGGTGCCCGTGTCGAAATCCGTCCTCGTGGTCGCCGCGGGAGGAGCGCTCGGAGCCACCGTCCGGTTCATACTGGCCCAGCAGTGGCCAGGTATCTGGACCATTCTGGCCATCAACGTCGTCGGTTCGTTGCTGCTCGGGTACCTCGCCGAGATGCTAGGGCCGGACCGACCGTTGCGGCTGTTCCTCGGGGTCGGTGTCCTCGGCGGATTCACCACGTTCTCGACTTTTGCCGTCGATGCCGTGGGGGAGGATGCCGGACGCGCCGCGCTGTATGTGACGGCCACTCTGCTGCCTGCCCTCCTGGCGGCACGGCTGGGCATGCTCGTCGGCCACCGCCATCGCCGGGCTCGTGGAGCGCTCGTATGACCCTGCTCCTCGTTGCCCTCGGTGGCGGACTCGGATCCGCCGCCCGCTACCTCGCTGCGCGCTATGTGGTGCCGTACCGCAGTTTTCCCGTCGCCACGTTCGTGGTGAACATCAGCGGTTGCCTGATCCTCGGAATGGTGTCGGGCGCAGCGATGTCTGCGCAGCTGTTCGCGTTGTTCGGCACCGGTTTCTGCGGTGGTCTCACCACCTATTCCACCTTCGCGGTCGAGTCGGTCGGGCTCGCGCGTATCCGGCGCACCGTGACCTCGCTCCTTTACGTGGTTGCCAGCGTCGGCGCCGGATTGGGCGCCGCCTGGCTCGGCTTCCGATGGACGTATTGATCGCGGACGGTGCCGCGAGGGTGCAGGATGGGACCGATAGTCGAGTACGGCATCGTCGATGTGGAGGAGGTCTCGTGGCGCACGACAGGGCGGGTCAGGTGGCACTGCCGGAGGATCTGGTGGACATTGCGCATCTGGTCACTGCGTACTACAGCCGTGTGCCCGATCCCGATAATCCCTTGCAGCAGGTGCTGTTCGGGACTTCCGGGCATCGCGGATCGAGCCTCGACTCGGCGTTCAACGAGGCCCACATCCTCGCCACGACGCAGGCCATCGTCGAATACCGGGCGTCGCAGGGTATCGACGGTCCGCTGTTCCTGGGTCGCGATACGCACGCGCTGTCCGAACCCGCCTGGATGTCGGCACTCGAGGTGCTGGCCGCCAATGACGTGACGGTGCTCATCGATTCACGGGACCGCTACACGCCGACCCCCGCGGTCAGCCACGCCATCCTGCGGTACAACAGCAGCCGTCCCGAGTCCGTGGCGGACGGGATCGTGGTGACGCCCTCGCACAATCCGCCGCGCGACGGCGGATTCAAGTACAACCCACCACACGGGGGTCCCGCTGGTTCCGAGGCGACAACGATCATCGCCGACCGCGCGAACGACTTACTGCGCCGCGATCTGTCGGGAGTCAAGCGCGCGTCTGCGGAGCGGGCCATCCAGCGCGCCGAGCGATACGACTTCCTCCGCTTCTACGTCGACGACCTACCGAGCGTGCTCGACCTCGATGCCATTCGCCGCGAGGGAGTGCGGATCGGAGCCGATCCGCTGGGCGGTGCGAGTGTCGACTACTGGGGTGCCATCGCCGACACGCATCATCTCGATCTCGAAGTCGTGAACCCGCTCGTGGACCCCACCTGGCGGTTCATGACTCTCGATACCGACGGCAAGATTCGCATGGACTGCTCGTCCCCGGATGCCATGGCGTCCCTGATCGGAGCACGGGACCGCTTCGACATCGCCACGGGCAACGATGCCGACGCGGACCGGCACGGAATCGTCACTCCCGACGGTGGACTGATGAACCCCAACCACTATCTCGCCGTAGCCATCGACTACCTGTTCGCCCACCGGCCGGGGTGGGGTCCGGCGGTTCGGGTGGGCAAGACACTCGTCAGTTCGTCGATGATCGACCGGGTGGTCGACAGCCTGGGCCGCGACCTGCTCGAGGTCCCGGTGGGTTTCAAGTGGTTCGTCCCCGGACTTCTCGAGGGATCACTCGGATTCGGCGGGGAGGAGAGCGCGGGGGCGTCGTTCCTGCGACACGACGGCCGGGTGTGGAGCACCGACAAGGACGGCATCATCCTCGCGCTGCTCGCCTCGGAAATCACGGCGGTCACCGGTAAGACACCATCGGTTCGTTACGGGGAGCTGGCAGAGAAGTTCGGCAGTCCGGCGTATGCCCGTATCGATGCGCCCGCGACGCGGGAGCAGAAAGCAGTCCTGGCCAAGCTGTCGCCGGAACAGGTGACGGCAACCGAACTCGCGGGGGAGCCCATCACCGCGACCCTGACGACTGCTCCGGGAAACGGGGCACCGCTCGGCGGGTTGAAGGTCACCACGGCCAACGCGTGGTTCGCGGCCCGGCCGTCGGGAACCGAGGACGTGTACAAGATCTACGCCGAATCGTTCGAAGGTCCCGAGCATCTCGCACAGGTGCAGGCGGCCGCCAAGGAACTGGTGGCCGACGCACTGCGGTAACCCCGCGCCGAGGCGACCCGGGGTGAATGTCTCCGTGTCGGCGGCTGCACATAGCATCGATTCCCGATGAACACTCGTGAAGCTGGGCCGCTCTCCGGGACCAAACCCCGACTTCCCTCGGAAATCTGGGTGCTGGTGTCGGCCAGCTTCGTCATCGCACTGGGTTTCGGCATCGTCGCGCCGGCGCTGCCGCAGTTCGCGCGTAGCTTCGACGTCAGCGTGACGGCCGCGACGGTCGTGATCTCGTCCTTCGCCTTCATGCGGCTGGTGTTCGCCCCGCTCAGTGGGCGGCTGGTGCAGAAGTTGGGGGAGCGACCGGTCTACATCACCGGTCTGTTGATCGTTGCGGCGTCCACGGCGGCCTGCGCGGTGGCAGGTGACTACTGGCAGCTGTTGATCTTCCGCGCACTGGGCGGAATCGGCTCGACGATGTTCACCGTGTCCGCAATGGGTCTCGTCATCCGAATCGCACCGGTCGACAGTCGCGGCCGGGTATCCGGGTTGTATGCCACAAGTTTCCTGCTGGGCTCGATCAGCGGACCGCTCGTCGGCGGGCTGCTCGTCGGATTCGGTCTGCGTGTCCCGTTCGTCATCTACGCCATCGCCCTCGTGATCGCCGCCGCAGTCGTTTTCGTCAGCCTCAAGGGGTCGCATCTCACCGCACCGGACGCCACCGCTGCGGGGGCCGCCATGACCTTGAGAGAGGCCCTGAGGTCGTCCGTGTACCGCGCCGCGCTCGGATCCAACTTCGCCTTCGGTGGGGTCATCTTCGGCGTACGGGTCGCGATGGTCCCGCTGTTCGTCGTCGAGGCGCTCCACCGCGAGGAAGCGCTCGCCGGAATCGCGCTCGCCGTGTTCGCCGTCGGCAACGCGCTGGTTCTCATCGTGTCGGGAAGGCTTTCCGACACCTACGGCAGGAAGCTCTTCGTCGTGCTCGGCCTCCTGGTGTGCGGGGCGAGCACCGTCGGCATGGGACTCAGCGAGGATCTCGTCGTTTTCCTCGTGCTCTCCGGTGTCGCGGGTATCGGTTCCGGCATCATGAGTCCCGCCCAGCAGGCGGCCGTGGCGGACGTCGTAGGTGCGAAGTCGCGTGGCGGGCCTGTCCTCGCCACGTTCCAAATGGTGGCCGACGTGGGCGGCGTTCTCGGTCCGGTCGGCGCCGGTCTACTCGCCCAGCACCTGTCCTACGCGGTCTCCTTTGCCGTTACGGGTGGTGTGATGCTCGTCGCCGCAGCAGGCTGGTTGCTGGTGCCGAACAAGCCGGCCCCGAAGGTGTCGGTCGAAGCGCTCTGACCGGCGACGTCTGTACTCTCGTTTCGGTGTGGATCAGGATCGTCTCCCTCGTCGCCCGCGTGTCCCTCGCCGCCGTCTGGCTCGTCTCCGGCGCGCTCAAGGTGGCAGATCCCGCACAGACGATCATCGCGGTTCGCGCCTACCAACTGCTCCCGGAAGACCTCGTCCGTCCCGTTGCCAACGCCCTACCGTTCTTCGAAATCGCCCTCGGCCTACTGCTTCTGATCGGGCTCGGGGTCCGGGCCACGGCGGTGGTGTCGGCGGCCCTGCTGCTCGTCCTCGTCGGCGTCATCATTTCGGTGTGGGCGCGTGGCCTGTCCATCGACTGCGGTTGTTTCGGCGGTGGAGGAGCGGCCGACGTCGATGGCTGGGACTACACCAAGGAAATCCTGCGGGACATCGGATTCCTCGCGCTGGCGGCCTGGTTGATCGTGTTCCCCCGTACTCCATTCGCGCTGGGGCTCGCATCGCGGGCGCCTTTCTCAGTGGCCCCTCAGCCGACGATGGCAGAGTAAGCACCTGGTAAATCGATCCGACATCGAAGGACTGCATCCACGTGAGCTCGAAGAACAAGTACACCCCGCAGCCGGAGTCCAGCCGGTCCACCTACATCCTCGGTGGGCTCGCCGTACTCGTCATCGCAGCCCTCGTGATAGGCGGCGTGATCTGGCAGAACAGCCGAAGCAAGCCGCGCAACGACGGTTACGGGGGAGTGCAGAACTCCGAGGTCCGGGTGGCGGTCGAAGACAACGGCGTGGTGCTCCTCGGCCGTCCCGACGCAGCCACCACGATCGATCTGTTCGAGGACCCGATGTGTCCCTACTGCGCCGAGTTGGAGAACAAGAACGGACAGGAACTGGCCAAGGCCGTCGACGACGGGAAAGTGGCTGTCCGCTACCACATTCTGAACTTCCTCAACCGGTTGTCGGCCAGCGGTGACTACTCCACGCGCGCTGTCGCGGCGTCACAGTGCGTTGCGGCGACCGGTGACGCGTCGGTGTACTCGGACTTCCACGCTGCCCTGTTCGCGCCCGAGAACCAACCGGCGGAGAACGGCGATTCCGACCACTCCAACGAGGAACTGGCGCAGATGGCCCGCGACGCCGGAGCGTCCGACGAGGCCGCGCAGTGCATCACCACCGGGGCGAAGGTCGAGCAGGCTGCGATCGACGCGGAGGCCGGCCGTCAAGCTCTGAGCGCGAGCGGTGCAACGGGCACCCCGGCAGTGGTTCAGGACGGCACCGTCATCGACGCGCTTTCCAACGAGAACTGGGTGTCCCAGCTGTAGGCGGCTCCGCCGCCCGTGCGCCTTTCTGGTTGTCCCGGCAACCACAAAGGCGCACGGGCGCGAAGCGCCTCTGAGCAGGCGATTTGTTGGCCAGGTCGACGATGGTGTAACTTTCTTCGAGCACGCGGAAGTCATTCCTGGTGCGAGAGAAAGAACTGAATACGGGGCTATGGCGCAGCTGGTAGCGCACCACACTGGCAGTGTGGGGGTCAGGGGTTCGAGTCCCCTTAGCTCCACCCACTGAGAAGTCCCCCACCCTGCAGCGCATGGTGGGGGACTTCTTCATGAGCGTGACCACATGCCTTTCCCGTGGCCTTCGTCCGCTGTTGCCGGTCGGGGCAGTCGAACCTGGCCGGCGACTAGCCCGTTGCCTTCCCGGGCAGCAGAAGCTGTTGTTCGACGGCGGCGACGACGGCGCATCCCGGGCAGAGAGTCGTGCCGTCCGTGACCCAGCCGTTCAACCGGGCTGTGCAGCGGGCAGCGGTTCGACTGTCAGCCAGGGCGCGGTACAGTGGTCACAATGGAAGTCCCATGCGCGGGGGCGCGGGGGAACAGTTCCACCGCTCATGTCACGCTCCGATCACCCCACACGACGCGTTCCCACCAGCTGCTCAGTGGACTCGGATCCGGCCAGCGCACACACTCTTCGGTATGCGCTGTTCGATGGTCGCGTCGGTCTTTCACGTCGGATGATCCGTGCTTGCGGTACCGCACAGCTGTGCACCTCCCCATTACCCGGCGTGCCCGCCACGGCGACGGACACGGATGCCTGTGCATCTCGGAAATTAGCACTCACATCGGTCGCGTGCCAGCGCTACCGATCGGTAACGACAAAGTAACCAGTATGGGCAGTCTGTGAACTGCCGCTGTGAACCTCTTCTGAATTGGCACTCAATGTAGGAGAGTGCTAAATTCTTGATGCACAGTGATGCGGCGTCCGACCAGGTGGCAGGCGCTTGTGGACCGAACCCGGAGGATGGATTGCTGTGCTTCACTTCGGGCCCGGTCCGCAGTCCCGCTCGGTCGCCGACGCTTAGCTGAGGGCAGTCGCGGTCGGATCACGCGCAACGGTGAGCCGCTGAGTCGATCGCGCGCCCCGTCACTGTCCCCGTACGTCTGCACGGAGAGGATTTACCGCAACCATGACCACGACTACGTCACCGTCTCCCTCGTCCGATCGCCGGCGCGGCCACCTGCCATGGCTGATGACGTCGACGCGGCCTCTCGGCGCCTACTGCAGCGACGTCTCGGTGATGCTCGGCGCGCTGTCGATTGTGATGTTCTGGATGTTCGGCTTCGGAATTCTCCTCGGCGCCGGAGCCATAGCGACGGGCATCGTCGCATCTCGTAATCCGTCGGTCGAGGCGGACGAGTCGACATCCCTGGAGGCGCTGATCGGCATACTCACCGGTGCCTTCGGAATCGCGGTCGGAATCGTCTTTCTCGCTGCCGCCCTGCCCCACATGTGAAGTAGCTGCGTCAGCGATCTCGGGTCGGCACGTTGTCGCAGTGGGACACTGGCGGTATGACTTTCACCGTGACACATCGGTCGTTCGACCAACTGGCAGAGTTCGCCGTCACCGACTTCAGCGGCGACGACACATACAGCATCCATGACAGTGGTGCGCTCGTCATCGTCCGCGAAGACCGGGAACTGGTCTATGCGCCGGGAAGTTGGTTCCTGGTGGAGCGCGCCGATGGCAGTGCGGGGGCTCCGGGCAACTACATGTGAATAGAACATACGTTCGATGCACGTGTAGATTCGGCTCTGTGACGCGCCGGACCGAGTTCGCCCCACGGCGATGCCCCAACGGGCACCTGCTCGGTGCCAACACCTGCCTTGTCGGGTGGGAAGTGTGCGACTGCGGCACGTCGAAGAACGGTGGGCACCGCACGCATTTCTGCCGGCGGTGTGGTGTCACGATCCGCACACCGCCTTGTCGCAGTCGGCCGACCTGTCACGGTCGGTAGATGTCAGAGTTTCTGCTTGACGGAACGCGGGTCGCCCCAGATGGTGTCGGATTGATCCTGGAGAACCAGAACGATCAACGTCTCATCGCCCACGTCGAAGGCGGACACCGCGACGTGAACCCAGAGCCAATGGTCATTGCGGTGACGGATACGCAGGTGTGCCGTCGCACTTGCCCTCTCACCGCCCAGCGAGCGGGCGAGCATCGCGCTCCACAGGTCGCTGTCGTCGGGATGGAAGAGTTGTTCGTGCCGGAGACTGTCGAACTCGTCGACGCCGGCGCCGATCAGAGCGGCGCAGGCCGAGTTGCGGAAGATGACCTGGCGGTTCTTGTCGTGGACGCTGATCGCATGCGGGATTTCGAGCATGGCAGCGAATCCTTCGCTATCGAGTTGTGCCACTCGGCCCCCTTGGGTCTCGGGAACATCATCGGGCTCGGTGTCGGATCCGTTACCGAGTCGCATTCGTGCCGACCGAGCAGACGACCATCCAGCGCGGGGCGCGATCACTGGCTAGGGTTGGCGGGTGCGCTTCCTCACGATCGTCCAATCGTCCGCATTTGTGCCGATCTGGCTGCGGATTCTCTTGTTGCTGGCTGCCGGGGCGAAAGTGTGGGGTGCTGGAATCTATTCAGGATGCTATTTCGGCAGCAAAGATGTCAGTCTGGGTCTCGGTACCTTCATCAACCGCGGCGTGCTGTTCGATGGCACCGCATCCATCACCCTCGGCCGGCAGGTGGCGGTCGGTCACCGCGTCCAGTTCATTACCAGCACACATCGGCTGGGTCCGGTGTCGGGACGATGCGGGGCGGCGGTAGACCTTCCCATCGTGGTCGGTGACGGCTGCTGGATCGGCGCAGGGGCCATCATCCTGCCCGGAGTGACGGTCGGTGAAGGTTGTGTCGTCGGTGCAGGAGCGGTAGTCACCCGCGACTGCGCGCCGAACGGACTCTACGTCGGCTCACCCGCGCGACGCGTCCGCGATCTCGACACCGAGTCTTCGCTCGGCTGAACGGCCACTTGCCGTTCGACGGCGACAGCGGCGTTCATGCTGTCGAGAAATCGTGAAATAATCTGTCGCTCTGAAGGTTCGAACCCTTCGAGGATCGTTGTCGTCCGGTTGATGAGCGGGCCGAAGAAGGTTTCACCGAGGTTCATCGCTGTGGCAGTGACCGTGATTCGGGAGCGGCGCCGGTCCTCGGCGTCCGGCGTGCGACGGACGAGCCCGGCCTTCTCCATGCGGTCGAGAAGTGCAGTGACGGATGCCGAATTGATCCCGAGGCGGTCGCCGAGCCAACCCGGGGTTGCAGCGATATCTGCGCGACCGGCGTCCAGGATGCTGATAAGTGCCCGGAGATCGGTGGTGTGCAGTCCGTGCAGCTGGGCGAACTCGGCGCCGAGCAGATTCAGCTCCACCGCGAGAGCGCGCAGCTTGTGCACTGTCTGCGCGCTTTCGTCGAGATTCACGAGACCTGAATGTACTGCCGGAGCGCGGCCGAGGAGATAATATCTCGATCAACGAGATAAATGGAGGCGCTGTGGCGAAACTCGATGACTTCTATCGCGCCTACGACGTCCTGCTGGGCAGCTGGCCGGTGGCGGCTACACCGGTCGACGTGCCGACGGCCTACGGCATCACTCGTGTGAACGTATGCGGTCCCGAATCGGGCGCACCACTGCTTCTCCTGCCCGGAGGCGGAGCGACTTCCACGGTCTGGGCGGCCAACGTCGAGGTCCTGGCGCGTCGCCATCGTGTCTATGCCGTCGACATCATGCAGGACGCCGGGCGGAGCGTAAGCGATGGCACCCCGTTGCGCAGCACGAGCGACTTGTTCACCTGGCTCGATGAGGTACTGGCTGGATTAGGTCTGGAATCGACCGCACTCGTCGGACATTCCTACGGGGCGATGATCGCCCTCGGATACACGTCGAGCGGACGCGGAAACGTCGACAGTGTGGTGCTGCTCGACCCGACATCGTGTTTTGCGGGACTGAGCACCCGCTACCTGCTTCGGGCCGCACCGCTGCTGCTTCGTCCCACTGCGGAGCGTCAACGCGCGCTGATCCGCTGGGAGACAGGTGGCGTCGGCCTGGACGAGCGATGGCTCGAGGTGGCCGCCCTCGGGGCGGTTGCCTTCGCTGGCGCGAAGGTCGTGGTTCCGCGCCGTCCGAAGCCTGCCGCATTCGCCCGGATGACCGTCCCGACCACCGTGCTGCTGGCAGGAAGTAGCCGCGCGCACGACGCGGCGGCGGTGGCGGCCACGATCCGGCGCAGGCTTCCCTCGGCGAGGGTCACGACAATCGAGGGAACCACTCACCACACGATGCCGATGGTGCCTGCCGCCGCCATCGGCGCGGCGATAGTCGGCGCGGTGAGCTGAGATCGTTCGGCCGGGCGCTACCATGGGCGCCCGGTGGCTCAGCGAAATCCATGGAGGTCGGGGCAGTTGGCGAAGAAGCGGATTCCGGTGGTCATCGTCGCTGGATTCCTCGGTTCCGGTAAGACCACCCTGCTCAATCATGTGCTGCGCAATAATCGCGGTGTCCGGGTGGGTGTCATCGTCAACGACTTCGGAGCCGTGAACATCGATTCGATGATGGTGGCCGGGCAGGTCGATTCGATGGTGTCTCTGAGCAACGGGTGCATGTGCTGCGCCGTCGATGTCAGCGACATGGACGACATGCTCGATCGTCTGGCGAATCCCTCTTCACAGATCGATGTGGTGATCGTCGAGGCCAGCGGGCTTGCCGAGCCGCGCAACATGATTCGGCTCGTGCTCGGCAGCAGGAATCCGCACGTCGTGTACGGGGGACTGGTGGTGATGGTCGACGGTGAGCAGTTCGAGGAAACGTCCGCCCAGCATCCTGATCTCGGGAAGCACGTGACCCTGGCCGACCTCCTCGTACTCAACAAGACCGACCGGATCGACGAACCACGACTCGGTGCGGTGAAGCAGCTGGTCCGCGACTACAACGATCGTGCCCCGATTCTCGCGACCGCGCACGGGCGCATCGAGCCCACTCTGCTCTTCGATCAGGAACCGGGGCGTGATCCGGCCCCCGGTGAACAGCTCACGCTCGATCGGCTGTTGCTGGATCAGCACGAGCACTGCGACGAGGGTTGTTGCGGTCACGACCACCTGCATTCGTCCTACGAGTCAGTCGATTTCGCGTCTGCCGATCCGATCGATCCACGGCGGCTGGTCGATTTCCTCGAAAGCCGGCCCGTCGGCATCTATCGCATCAAGGGATTCGTGCACTTCGCGGTACCAGGGCAGTCGCGCAAGTTCGAGGTGCAGACGGTGGGGCCACACATCCGGTTCACCTCCACGCGCTGGGAATCGGGGGAGGAACGCACGACGCAATTGGTACTCATCGGTGCGGACATCGAACCGGAGAAGGTGCGCGCGGGCCTCGAGGACTGCATCGTGGCCGAGGGCGAAGATGTCGACCCCGGCGCGATGCTGGGGGTGCACCGCTATACCGTGACGGCGTGACCGAGCCCGCGTCTAGCACGCCGTCGTATCCCGAACCGATGCTGTCCGTGTATGAGGCGATCCGCCGCCGACGGGACGTGCGAGCGGAGTTCACGGGGGAGCCGGTACCGGAGGAGGTTCTGAACCGCATCCTGGGGGCAGCGCACAGCGCCCCGAGCGTCGGCAACACGCAGCCGTGGGATTTTGTTGTCGTGCGCAGGCCGGAGACTCTCGACGTGTTCGCCGAGCACGTCGCCGATGCCCGCAGAAGGTTCGCTGAATCGCTACCCGACGATCGCAGGACGACGTTCGATCCGATCAAGATCGAAGGAATACGTGAGAGCGGCATGGGCGTCGTCGTCACCTATGACCGCAGTCGCGGAGGCGAGCACATTCTCGGCAGGCACACGGTCGACGACACCGGCCTGTTCTCAGCCGTGCTGGCGATTCAGAATTTGTGGCTCGCGGCCGCCGCCGAGAACATCGGAGTGGGCTGGGTGTCCTTTTACGACGAGCCCTACCTCACCCAATTGCTGGGGATTCCCGCGCCGGTGCGTCCCATCGCCTGGTTGTGTGTGGGATACGTCGCCGAGTTCCAGCAGGTACCCGACCTCGAGCGCTTCGGGTGGCGGGGGCGCCGGCCATTGGCCGACGCCATCCACCTCGACGAGTTCTAGCCTTGACGGCGGCGTGACGCGCCGGCCGACGCGGTACGAGTTCCGCCGCCCGTGGACGACGCCGCCCGTGGCCTGCCCGCAGCGCCGGAACGGGTGCGACGAGCGCCGCCGCCCTGACCGTGGGCGCGTCCGCCCTGGCCGCCTCGTCCACCCTGGCCGCCTTGGCCACCGCCGGGCCGCTGAGTGCGTCCGCCGGTGCTGGACACCGGCGTGGCCTTCGGCGCCGGCGTCACATGCGGTGCGAGGTCACCGACGAGCTCGAGAACGTGCGCGGAATCCGCGGTGCTGCGGACGGGAGTGACCTTGATCGCTGCCTTCCGCATGAGGATGGACAGATCCTTGCGCTGCTCGGGCAGTACGACGGTGACGACGTCGCCGGCGCTGCCTGCGCGCGCGGTTCTGCCCGAACGGTGCAGGTAAGCCTTGTGCTCGGCGGGCGGATCGACGTGCACCACCAGTTCCACATCGTCGACATGGACGCCTCGCGCCGCCACGTCGGTGGCCACCAGCACGCGCGCCTCACCGGCCGAGAAGGAGGCCAGGTTGCGGTCGCGGGCGGCCTGCGACAGATTGCCGTGCAGATCCACCGACGGGATCCCCGCTTCGGTGAGCTGACGCGCCAGCTTCCGCGCCTGATGCTTGGTGCGCATGAACAGGATTCGGCGTCCGGTGCCCGACGCCAGCTTCTCGACCAGCTTGCGCTTGGTCTCGGGGCTGTCGACGTCGAATACATGGTGCGTCATGGCCGCGACGGGTGAGTTCGCCTCGTCGACCGAGTGCAGGACCTCGTTCTTCAGGAACCGCTTGACGAGCTTGTCGACACCGTTGTCCAGCGTGGCGGAGAACAGCAGTCGCTGGCCCTGCTGCGGCGTGGCGGAGAGGATGCGCGTGACGACGGGCAGAAAGCCGAGGTCGGCCATGTGGTCGGCCTCGTCGAGCACGGTGATTTCGACGGCGTCGAGGCTCACGAACCTTTGCTTCATCAGGTCTTCGAGGCGTCCGGGGCATGCGACGACGATGTCGACGCCTGCCTTGAGCGCCGACACCTGGCGGTTCTGGGAGACGCCACCGAAGATGGTGGTGACCTTCAGGTCGTACGCCTGCGCCAGCGGTTCGAGTGTGGCGGTGATCTGGGTGGCCAGCTCGCGGGTGGGGGCCAGGATCAGACCGACGGGGTGGCCGGGCCGACGCTTTCCGCCCGACAGCTCACCTGCGAGGCGGGACACCATCGGGATGGAGAAGGCGAGCGTCTTACCGCTGCCCGTCTTGCCCCGGCCGAGCACGTCGCGGCCCGACAGCGTGTCGGGGAGGGTGTCGACCTGGATGGGGAAGGGCGCGGTGATGCCCTGCGAGGAGAGCACCCGCACCAGCGGTTCGCGGACGCCGAGAGCGGCGAAGGTGGTGTCGGGTGTCGTCGTGTCAGACAAGTGTCAGAGCCTTTCGGGCACAGGGTTGTGCCCGGAGGGCCGACACGGAAAAGCGATCCCGTCGGAGCTCGAGCACAGGTTGGCGGCGTTGCCGGTCGGCAAGCTTCTTCGCCGTAAGAAGAGCGGATGCACACGCGTGTGCACACCCAACAGGATTCGGACGTTCCCGAACTGAATGCGTTCTACGACGCTGGGTGACCGTCATGGTCACCTAGTGCCGCCGAGTCTACCCGGTGATGCGACGCCGGTCCGACTCAGGACTCACAGTCCCACCCATTCGGACGCGCCGTCGGCGAAATGCTGCCGCTTCCAGATGGGTACCTCGTGCTTGATCCGTTCGACGAGTTCGGCGCACGCCGCGAACGCCTCGGCCCGGTGAGGTGCCGCCACCGCAGCCACGAGCGCCAGGTCCCCGACGGTCAGCGCACCCACCCGGTGGATCGCGGCAACAGGCAGTCCCGTCGACGACGCAACCTCCTCGCAACACGTGCGGAGAAAGCGCTCGGCATCGGGGTGTGCCTGATACTCGAGTGCCGAAACGGATTGTCCGGCATCGTGATTACGTACCACCCCGGTGAAAACCACTACTGCGCCGTGTTCCGGTCCCGCCACGGCCGCATCGACAACGGCCGCGTCCAGGGGCAGGTCCGAAATCTGGGCAAGAATGTCACTCATCGTGCATACCTCCACCGGCGATCTGTGCGAGAAGGTGATCGACGATGGGGTCGAGCACCGCAAGTCCATCCTTCACTCCGCCCGGTGAACCCGGCAGATTCACGATCACTGTGCCGTTCGACACACCGGCGAGTCCCCGGCTCAGTGACGCATGCGGCGTCACTGTCGTTCCCCGATTGCGGATGGCATCCGCGACGCCGGGCAGTTCGCGGTCGAGTACGGCCCGGGTGGCTTCGGGAGTGGCGTCGGTGGGGGAGACACCCGTCCCGCCGGTGGTGATGACCAGTGCGGGGCTGCCGGACAGCGCGTCGGCGAGGCCGGCCGCGATCTCGGCGTCGGCGTAGACCAGGGGGCCGCGCGTTCGGAACCCGCGTTCGTCGAGCCAGGCGGTGATGGCCGGACCGGTCGTGTCTTCCCGCGTGCCCGCGGCGCCGCCTGTGGAGGCGACCAGGACCGCGGCGGTGCGCCCTCTCGGTGATGCCGAGTCGGTTGCCGGCTCCCGGGTCCAGTGCCCGCGTTTGCCGCCGTCCTTCGTGAGCAAGCGGACACCGTCCAGGGTGGCAGCGGGATCGACGGCCTTCACCATGTCGTGCAGAGTCAGCCCGGCCACGGCCACCGCGGTCAGCGCCTCCATTTCGACGCCGGTCGGCCCTTTCGTCTTCGCTGTCGCCTCGATCGTGATGGCATCGTCGGCGAATCCGAACTCCACCTTGACCGACGAGAGCGCAAGCTGATGGCACAACGGAATGAGCTCGGACGTCTTCTTCGCACCCGAGATACCCGCAATCCGGGCAGTCGCGAGTACATCTGCCTTGGGGAGATCGTCGGCCCGGACGAGCGCAATGACCTCGGGGGTCGTGACGAGTCGTCCTGCCGCCACGGCAGTCCGGGTGGTATCGGCTTTCGCGCTCACATCGACCATGCGTGCACGACCCTCGCCGTCGAGGTGCGTCAAATCGCTCATAGGGGAATCACCTTCACGAGTTGGCCGGCGTCGAGTGCGGTGACATCGGCGGGAACATCGACGAGGACATCCGCCCACGCCATCGCTGCGACAAGATGTGAGCCCGGACCGGCGACGAGTTCTACCCCGCTGTCGGTGCGGCGGGCGCGGAGGAACTGTCGCTTACCTCGGACGGAGGTGAGCGGCGCCGCGAGCGGCCCCTCCACGGCTTCCGTGGGAGGAAGGCCCGCTGCGCGGCGAATGTCCGGACGGGCGAAGATCTCGAAGGAGACGAGGGTGCTCACCGGATTGCCCGGGAAATTCAATACCGGGACGCCGTTGACCACGGCTGTCCCCTGCGGCCCGCCCGGCTGCATGGCCACGTGAGCGAACTGTGCGCCCAGCGGGGACAGCGTTTCCTTCACCACCTCGAAGTCGCCCATCGATACACCGCCGGACGTCAGCACCACATCGGCGGTGAGGACCGCCTCGGCGAGCAGGGTGCGGAACTCGGCGGGGTCGTCGGTGCTACGGGCGATGGAGACCACCTCTGCACCGTTGGCTCGTGCACTCGACGCCAGTGCGATGCCGTTCGAATCGTAGATCTGGCCGGGACGCAGTGCGCTTCCCGCGTCGACGAGTTCTGCGCCGGTGGTGATCACCGCGACACGCGGCCGCGGGCGTACCGATACGCGCTGCAGCCCGACAGCGGCGAGCACGGCGATGTGACGGGCAGCGAGAAGGTTGCCCGCGGCGAGGAGAAGGGTTCCCGCCCGGACGTCGCTGCCACGTTCGCGCACGAATTCCCCGGCAGAGCGGGTTTTTTCGATCCGCACCTCGCCATCCGAGGTGACTGTGTCCTCGACGGGGACGATCGCGTCTGCGCCCGGCGGAACCGGTGCTCCGGTCATGATTCGGTAGGCCGTGCCGGGAAGGTGCGTGACGGGTTCGGCCGGCCCGGCCGCGATCACCCCGAGCACGGGCAGCATCACAGGGACCGTCGTGATGGATGCGGCGTCGACGGCGTAGCCGTCCATCTGGGAGTTCCGGAACAGGGGCAGATCGACGGGTGAATGGACGTCGGCGGCGAGGGCGCGTCCCAGCGCCTCACCGAGTGGAATCTCCTCGCCGGGGCGCGTATGGAGCGGTGCGAGAAGTTCGGCGACGTGCTGAGCATGCTGCTCCACCGTCCGCGTGGTCACGACGTTCCTCCGGCCATGGTTACCAATCCTATGCACGGCGGTGCGGCACGGATCACCGCCTCACGGCATACTGGACCAATGCGGGGAAAGGCAACGCGATGACAATGGTGGAGATGGGTATTCCCACCGTGCGGTCGGCCGTCTCGCTCGCGGGCCGCCCCGACGTGGGGGACCTCGTCGACAGATTCGGTCGGGTAGCGCGCGACCTGCGGGTGTCGATCACCGAGAAGTGCTCGTTGCGCTGCACCTATTGCATGCCAGAGGAAGGCCTGCCTGCCATCCCGGCGCACAATCTGCTCACGGCTGAGGAAATCGTCCGGTTGGTGGGTATCGCGGTGCATCAGCTCGGGGTCCGGGAGGTCCGGTTCACCGGGGGCGAGCCGCTGATGCGCGCCGACCTCGAAGCGATGATCGCCGGGTGCGCCGAACGGGTTCCGGGTGTGCCGCTGTCGATGACCACCAACGCAGTCGGGCTCGAACACCGGGCTGCTGCACTCGCCCGCGCCGGCCTCACCCGCGTCAACGTCTCCCTCGACTCGATCGACAGGAAGCACTTCGCCAGGCTCACGCGACGCGATCGGTTGCCGTCGGTGATCGCCGGGATCCGGGCCGCGGCCGATGCAGGCCTGGCGCCGCTCAAAGTGAACGCAGTTCTGATGCCCGAGACACTGGCGGGGGCGGCGGATCTCCTCGAATGGTGCCTGACCGAGGGGATTGCGCTCCGCTTCATCGAGGAGATGCCACTCGACGCGGACCACGAGTGGGCACGTGAGCAGATGGTGTCCGCCGACCGGTTGCTGTCGGTTCTGGGTGAGCGGTTCACCCTCGTCGAACACGGCAGGGAGGACGCGTCCGCACCGGCGGAGGAGTGGTTGGTGAACGGTGGTCCGGCCACCGTGGGGATCATTGCGTCGGTCACCCGCTCGTTCTGCTCCGACTGCGACCGAACCCGTCTGACCGCCGAGGGAACGGTACGGTCGTGCCTGTTCAGTGACCAGGAGGTCGACCTGCGGGGGGCACTGCGTTCCGGTGCCGGCGACGAGGACCTGGCCCAGTTGTGGCGTGGCGCGATGTGGAACAAGTGGGCGGGACACGGAATCAATGCGGACGGATTCGCGCCGCCGCAGCGCAGTATGGGAGCTATCGGTGGTTGACACGGTGACAGGCATTTCGGTGCGGTATTTCGCGGCGGCCGCCGACGCCGCCGGTTGTACGAAGGAAACCCTCGATCTGCCGACGGACGCCCCACTCGGTCAGGTGAAGATCGCCCTCGTCGCCAAGTACGGAGCCGACATGGAGCGGGTGCTGTCGGTGGCGGCCTTCCTCGTCGATTCAGAGCTCACGCGCGACCTCACGCGCACCGCCGGACACCAGGTGGACGTCCTGCCGCCGTTCGCGGGAGGCTAGAGGATTTACAGCACTCCGGGAGCCGCTCAGGCCATCGTCGTGTCGGCCAGCCACCGGTCGAAGGTGATCGACCCGAACTCTTTTCCCGGAGCCAGGTTGTGCCCTGCCCTCAGGAAGGAACCCAGTGCTCCCGGCAGGGGCACGTCGACGACGAGTCCGTGCGTCCCCGTGGCCTTCTTCCATGCCACGACGAGGTCACGGGCCGTGCGGACCTCCGGGCCGCCGATGGTGATGAGACCCTCGGACTCCGGCTCGGTCGCCAGAGCGGCGTCCGCCAGCGCCCGCGCGACATCGCGGGTGTCGATCGACTGGAATCGCGTTCTCGTGAACGCCGGAATCACCCCGACATGGCTCGGCGGCTTCGCGACCATGGGAATGAAGTCGTGAAACTGGGTGGCGCGCACGACGACTGTGTCGAGCGGCGAGCTCTCGTAGACCCGTTCCTGCCGTCGCTTGGCCTGATAGTAGGCGAACTCGCCGCGGTCGACGTTCACGATGGACAGCAGCACCGCGCGTCGCACACCCGCACCGTCCGCTGTCGCCAGCAGATTGGTGGCGCCCTCGTCCAGCACGGCCCGAGTGCGGCGGGTCTTGCCGTCGGTCGTGTCCACCACCACGTCGACCCCGTCCAGCGCCTCTGCGAGCCCCTCGCCCGTCACCAAGTCGCCGTGGACATGGACGATCTCGGTGCCCGGCGCACCACCGTGCCGGGTGAGGACACGGACCGAGTGCCCGCGGGCAAGCAACTCCTTGACCAGTTGCCTGCCCGCCGTACCGGTACCGCCCGCGACCAGAACCAGGGTCACCGGATCACCGCCACCAGGTGTCGAGAGGTGTGACGGGGACCGTGCGCTTGTGACGCGTGTTGAGGTACATGGTCTCGAGCTTCTCGGCGACCTCCGGGGAAACGTCCTTGCCCTCGAGGTAGTCGTCGATCTGCGTGTACGTCAGACCGAGCGCCTCCTCGTCGGGGAGCGCCGGGCGGTCGTCCTCGAGATCGGCGGTGGGCACCTTCTTCCAGGTGGTCTCCGGTGCCCCCAGTTCGCGGAGCAGGGCGCCGCCCTGACGCTTGGAGAGGCCGGTCAGGGGAGTGAGGTCCACGCCACCGTCGCCGTACTTGGTGAAGAACCCGGTAATGGCTTCAGCTGCATGGTCGGTACCGAGTACGAGGTAGCCGAGTTGCCCCGCGATCGAGTACTGGATGACCATGCGCTCTCGGGCCTTGATGTTGCCGCGGACGAAGTCGCGCAGGTCGCCGCCGTCGCCGAGGATGTCCCGCAGGGCTGAGGCCGATTCCTTGGCAGTGGCGTCGGCGCCGGGTTTGACGTTGACCGACACCGACCGGTCGGGCTCGATGAACTTCAGCGCGATCTGTGCGTCCGACTCGTCCGCCTGGGTGCCGTAGGGAAGACGGACAGCGACGAACTCGGCCTCGTGTCCCTCCTCGCGCAGTTCGCTCGCCGCGAGTTGAGCGAGACGCCCGACGAGAGTGCTGTCCTGGCCGCCGCTGATGCCCAGAACGAAGCCCTTCGCGGGTGTCGACAGGAGGTACTCCTTCAGGAACTGGACGCGGGTGCGAATTTCTTTCGCCGCGTCGATGGTGGGCTGGGCACCGAGTTCCTCGAGTATCTGCGCACGTAGATTCGCCATGCCAGAAACTGTAGCGAGTGGGCACGTGGGACGCAGGGTGGGGAAGGCCCGGTACGGTTCCGCGCATGAGCAGATCGGACATCCTCGTCGTCAGCGCTACCAAGGCGGAGGCGGTGCACGTCCCACCGGAGTTCGACGTGCTGATCACGGGCATCGGCAAGGTGAGCGCCGCGGTGGCCGTCGCGAAGGCGCTCGGCGACTATCCGTCGTCGCAGAGACCGCTGGTGGTCAACATCGGCACCGCGGGGGCCCTGCACGAACACCACAGTGGCCTTTTCACGCCGTCGACCGTGCTCAACCACGACATCAGCGGCGACGCCATCCGGGCCTTGGGACACGAGGTCGCGGACCGGCTCGAGATGCCTGAGGGGGACGGCTCGGTGCTGGCGACCGGGGACGTCTTCGTATCCGACGCGGGGGTGCGCGACGTGCTCGCGGAGCGGGCCGATCTCGTCGACATGGAAGGTTTCGCCGTCGCCTACGCGTGCGCACAGGTCGGTGCACAATGCCGCCTCGTCAAGCACGTGAGCGATACGGCCGACGACTCGGCGCTCGACTGGCCGGCGCGCATCGACGCAAGCGCCAGGGAATTGGCGCTGTGGCTGCGCACCCTGTGACCGTCAGGCGCGGGTGACACGCCTGACGAGATCTTCCCAGGCAGCCTCGAGGCGCTCGGTCGACATCCCGAGGTCGCGGATCTCGTGCAGTACGAGCGTCGCCTCGAGGGGTGCGAGGAGCGAGCACGCCAGCAGTTCGTGATCTCCTTCGACGCCCGCTTCGCGGAGCAGCGACACGACGTGCGTCACCGACACTGCGCGAGCCGGCGCGGCGAAACGAGTGCCCGGAGAATTCTCCGCGGCCCGCCGGACCTCGCCCTCGACCTCGACGGTGGCGATGCGCGCCCGGCCGTAGGCGATGAGCCGTTCGACCGGATCGGCGCCCGGCCCCAGCGGTGGGGGTCCGAACATGAACGCCTGCTGGAGTTCGCGCTCGGAATGGTCGAGGAGGGCGAGCATGAGTCCCGATCGGCTTCCGAACCGGCGGAACACTGTGCCCTTGCCCACACCGGCCTTGCAGGCGACGGCGTCCATCGTCACCGCGTCGACGCCCCGCTCGGACACCAAGAGGGCCGCAGCATCGAGCAGTAGCCGCCGATTACGTGCGGCATCACACCGTTCGGGCGGTTCGACCCCGATCTGGGGAAGGAGAAGGCGGGTCACGGCGCCAATCCTACCGCGCGGGGAATGTAAGTGGACCGTGGTCCGTTTAGCTGATATACCTGTTTCGAGTCGCCCACCGCACCATCGAAGGAAATTGACATGTCGAAGACCAACATTCTCGTACTCGTCGGCAGCCTGCGCGCCGCGTCGGTCAACCGCCAGCTCGCCGAGACGGCAGTCTCGGTTGCTCCGGCAGGGACCGACGTCACCGTGTTCGAAGGGCTCGGTGAGGTGCCCTTCTACAACGAGGACATCGACGTCGCAGGTTCCCTCCCCGCCGTCGAGGCGTTGCGTGACGCCGCCGGCCGCGCCGATGCGCTACTGATCCTCACCCCCGAGTACAACGGCACGATTCCCGCCGTGCTCAAGAACGCCATCGACTGGATCTCCCGTCCGTACGGAACCGGCGCCGTCAAGGACAAGCCGGTCGCCGTCATCAGCGCGTCCCCCAGCGGCAACGGTGCGCAGTGGGCCCATGAAGACACCCGCAAGGCAGTCCGTATCGCCGGCGGCGAGGTGCTCGAGGACGTCACGCTCGCCATCGGCGGCACGATCGACAAGTTCGGTGACCGCCACCCGCGGGAGAACGCCGAGGTCGCACAGCAGGTCGCCGATGTCGTGACCAGCCTCGTGGACGCTACCAAGCAGCTCGTCGACGCTTGAGTCGCTCGCGGGACCGCCGTCGCTACAGCCCTGATCTCTCGAGGGCTGCGTCGACGGCGTCCCGCACCGCGTCGAAGTCTTCACCGGCCGCCAGGGCAGAGTCCCTGGCGGCTTCTATCTGCTCACGGACCGTCTCGTACCGCGCGACCCAATCCTCCTTGTTTGGGCGCCAATAACCCATGACGTCATATCTATTCGCCGGCCAGCCCAATTCGTGGCGCAGGCGGCGGCGTACGTCTCGGGATGTACGCGCTTCGCCCGCAAACCACACGTATCCCGGCTCGGAGGGTCGCGGCCAGGAGCGTGCAGCCTCCGCCAGCCTGCTGGGTCCGGTGCCGTTGCCGCTGCCGTGCAACCAGGTGACCGTCACGTCGGCCTCGGTGGTGAAGTGCTGCCGATCCTCGGCGGCCGTAATCTCGGCGATCACGTGCACGTGCGCCGAACCGGGCAATTCCTCCACGATCCGGCCGACGGCAGGTAAACCGGTCATGTCGGCGACGAGAAGTTGCCATGCCGTATCGCTGGGCGGTGAATACCAACCGGCGGCGGCCGAGAACCCCAGAACATCGCCGGGCGACGCCTGTAGCGCCCACCGAATCGCAGCGCCGCCCGCGTGGACGGCGAAATCGATGTCCATCTCGCAGGTCGACGGGTCCCAGCGGCGGACGGTGAAGCTCCTCTGCTCCTCGCCACCGGGCGGAAAGGCGAGCAATACGCGCTCGTCGGGCACGCCACTCGACTCGAACTCCGTCAGATCACCACCAGACAGGGTGATCCTCAGCATGTTCGGCGTCACCCGCTCCGTGTGGACGACGGGCGCCCAGCGGTCGGGTTGCTCGGAGGAGTGCACGGGCATCCGGTCACGGTACCGGGAGCCAGGCAGTTACCGGCCGGCAAGCGGCGGTGGAGGTGGGGGCGCCGGGTACACGCGGCTGCGGGGGGAGTCGGGTCTCGGCCGAAGGTCGCCGTCCGCCGAGCGGGTCGAGTGGAATCCGGTTGAAATGAGGGCCGCTACAGTCCACTGCTCGGGGTGCGCTGGGGAATGCTGGAGCCTGCTCACAGGTGACGTAGGCTCCTCGAGCCTCGGGTGTACGAACCTTGCCGGCGGGAGCGTTCCGAGGCTCGCCGAAAAAGTGATGCGCGACACGCCGACGGCATGACGAAATTTGCCGTCCATCGGAAGTCGACCAGGGAATTTCATCGATGTGACTCACAACATCTCGGGTTAAGTGTTTCTGTCGGCCACTAGGTGTAGTGTCTTGAGCACTGAGAGACCACTACGGGAATCGGCTCGGTGAACCCCTCCACTGGGGTGACCGTCCTCTCGATCAGGGGAGATCTCGGGTGCTGAACACACACTTCGTCAGCTCCATTTTCGGCAGTGGAAAGAGGGACTTCATGAGCATCACCGTCTACACCAAGCCCGCTTGCGTTCAGTGCAATGCCACCTACCGGGCCCTCGACAAGGAGGGTATCGACTACGCCGTCGTCGACATCACCGAAGACGCCGAAGCCCGGGACTACGTGATGGCGCTGGGATACCTGCAGGCGCCCGTGGTCGTAGCCGGTGACGACCACTGGTCGGGCTTCCGGCCCGACCGGATCAAGACCCTCTCGGCAAACGCTGCTTGAAGCGACACGATCGCACCCTCCGCGAGCGAGAGCGAACCGATTCCGGAGCAGCACTGACCGACAGTTCCACTCGAGATGGTGAGTACCGATGACTTCGCTGGTGTACTTCTCCAGCGCCTCGGAGAACACGCACCGATTCGTTCAGCGGCTCGGGGTGCCTGCGACGCGCATACCCATCCACGACCGCGACGGCACCTTCGAGGTGCACGAGCCCTACGTCTTGATCCTCCCCACGTACGGCGGCGGGACCACGGCGATGGGCAGGGACACCAGTTACGTTCCGAAGCCCGTCATCCGATTTCTCAACAATCCACACAACAGGTCGCTGATCCGAGCAGTGATCGCGGCGGGAAACACCAATTTCGGTGAGTCCTATTGCTTTGCAGGAAACATCATTTCTCAGAAGTGTCACGTTCCCTACCTCTACCGCTTCGAACTCATGGGCACAGCCGAGGACGTCGAACGGGTGCAGGTCGGTCTGGGTGAATTCTGGGAACACTTAGACGACAAGGAGCAGGAGCTGTGGCGCCGACCATCACAGACACCATCGATGCGGGGAGCGTAGAGCGTGACGCGCGCGGTGGGGACTCGACGAACGGTCTCGACTACCACGCGCTCAACGCGATGCTCAACTTGTACGGGCCGAACGGCGAGATTCAGTTCGACAAGGATGTCGCCGCGGCCCGCCAGTACTTCCTGCAGCATGTCAACCAGAACACGGTGTTCTTCCACAACCTCGACGAGAAGCTCGATTATCTCGTCGAGGAGAATTACTACGAGCCGGAGGTGCTCGACCAGTACTCGCGTGCCTTCGTGAAGTTCCTGATCGACCACGCGTATTCCAAGAAGTTCCGCTTCCCGACCTTCCTGGGCGCCTTCAAGTACTACACCTCGTACACGCTCAAGACGTTCGACGGAAAGCGCTACCTCGAGCGGTTCGAGGACCGAGTGTGCATGGTGGCGCTCACCCTTGCAGCAGGCGACGAGGACCTGGCCACCAAGCTGGTCGACGAGATCATCGCCGGACGCTTCCAGCCCGCCACCCCCACGTTCCTCAACTCCGGCAAGAAGCAGCGCGGTGAACCCGTCTCCTGCTTCCTCCTCCGCATCGAGGACAACATGGAGTCGATCGGCCGCTCCATCAACTCCGCCCTGCAGCTGTCCAAGCGCGGCGGCGGAGTCGCGTTGCTGCTCACCAATGTTCGTGAACACGGCGCCCCGATCAAGCGAATCGAGAACCAGAGCTCGGGTGTCATCCCCATCATGAAGCTCCTCGAAGACTCCTTCTCCTACGCCAACCAGCTCGGGGCGCGTCAGGGTGCGGGTGCGGTGTACCTGCACGCCCACCATCCGGACATCTACCGGTTCCTCGACACCAAGCGTGAGAACGCCGACGAGAAGATCCGCATCAAGACGCTGTCCCTCGGCGTGGTCATCCCGGACATCACCTTCGAGCTGGCGAAGAAGAACGAGGACATGTAT
Organism: Rhodococcus sp. NPDC019647; assembly: GCF_044389235.1. Classification (NCBI taxonomy): domain Bacteria; kingdom Bacillati; phylum Actinomycetota; class Actinomycetes; order Mycobacteriales; family Nocardiaceae; genus Rhodococcus; species Rhodococcus sp. NPDC019647. The sequence continues at coordinate 141,164 of NZ_JBIRXS010000001.1, forward strand.
TTGTTCTCGCCGTACGACGTCGAACGCATCTACGGCGTTCCGTTCGCGGACATCAACGTCACCGAGAAGTACTACGAAATGGTCGACGACAAGCGGATCCGGAAGTCGAAGATCAAGGCGCGCGAGTTCTTCCAGACCATCGCCGAGCTGCAGTTCGAGTCGGGCTACCCGTACATCATGTTCGAGGACACGGTGAACCGGGCCAACCCCATCGAGGGCAAGATCACGCACTCCAACCTGTGCTCCGAAATCCTGCAGGTGTCGACGCCGTCGCTGTTCAACGACGACCTCTCGTACAGCAAGGTGGGCAAGGACATCTCCTGCAACCTGGGGTCGCTGAACATTGCCAAGACGATGGACTCGCCGGACTTCGCGCGGACCATCGAGGTGGCGATTCGCGGACTGACCGCGGTGTCCGATCAGACGCACATCTACTCGGTGCCGTCGATCGAGGAGGGCAACAACGACTCTCACGCCATCGGGCTCGGCCAGATGAACCTGCACGGGTACCTGGCGCGGGAGCGGATCTACTACGGCTCCGACGAGGGCATCGACTTCACGAACATCTACTTCTACACCGTGGTGTTCCATGCGCTGCAGGCGTCCAACCGGATTGCCATCGAGCGGGGAACGTACTTCAAGGGCTTCCCGCAGTCGCAGTACGCGTCCGGCGAGTACTTCGACAAGTACACCGATCAGGTGTGGGAGCCGAAGACGGACAAGGTGCGTCAACTCTTCGCCGACTCCGGTGTGCACATCCCCACCCAGGACGACTGGCGTGAGTTGAAGGCGTCCGTGCAGAAGCACGGCATCTACAACCAGAACCTCCAGGCCGTCCCGCCCACCGGGTCGATCTCCTACATCAACTACTCCACCAGCTCCATTCACCCGGTGGCGTCGAAGATCGAGATCCGCAAGGAAGGCAAGATCGGCCGCGTCTACTACCCGGCGCCGTACCTGACGAACGACAACCTGGAGTACTACCAGGACGCGTACGAGATCGGCTACGAGAAGATCATCGACACCTACGCCGCGGCCACCCAGCACGTGGACCAGGGGTTGTCGCTGACGTTGTTCTTCAAGGACACCGCCACCACCCGCGACATCAACAAGGCGCAGATCTACGCGTGGCGCAAGGGGATCAAGACGCTGTACTACATCCGTCTGCGTCAGATGGCCCTCGAAGGCACCGAGGTCGAAGGTTGCGTTTCCTGCATGCTGTAGGCGGCTCCGCCGCCCGTGAGTACTTATTAACCGGCGGCGGTTAATAAGTACTCACAGCCGAACGAAGTGAGGATTCAATGGTCAAGCTGGTGAGTCGCGTATCCGCGATCAACTGGAACCGCGTCCAGGACGAGAAGGACGCCGAGGTGTGGGACCGTCTCGTCGGCAACTTCTGGCTGCCCGAAAAGGTCCCGGTGTCCAACGACATTCCGTCGTGGGGAACGCTCACGGCGCAGGAGAAGCAGCTCACGATGCGGGTGTTCACGGGGCTGACGCTCCTCGACACCATTCAGGGCACCGTGGGCGCGGTCAGCCTCATCCCCGATGCGATCACCCCGCACGAGGAGGCGGTGTACACCAACATCGCGTTCATGGAGTCGGTGCACGCCAAGAGCTACAGCTCGATCTTCTCGACGCTGTGCTCCACCCGCGACATCGACGATGCCTTCCGCTGGTCCGAGGAGAACCCGAACCTGCAGCGCAAGGCCGAGATCGTCATGGACTACTACCAGGGCGACGAGCCGCTCAAGCGCAAGGTGGCGTCCACCCTGCTCGAGAGCTTCCTGTTCTACTCGGGCTTCTACCTGCCGATGTACTGGTCGTCGCGCGCCAAGCTCACCAACACCGCCGACCTCATCCGTCTTATCATCCGTGACGAGGCCGTGCACGGGTACTACATCGGCTACAAGTACCAGAAGGGTCTCGAGCAGCTCACCGAGGCCGAGCGCGACGACCTGAAGAATTACACGTTCGAGCTACTCTTCGAGCTCTACGACAACGAGGTCGACTACACCCAGGACCTCTACGACGAGGTCGGTCTCACCGAGGACGTCAAGAAGTTCCTGCGGTACAACGCCAACAAAGCGTTGATGAACCTCGGCTACGAGGGGCTCTTCCCGAAGGACGAGACGGACGTCAACCCGGCCATCCTGTCCGCGCTCTCACCCAACGCCGACGAGAACCACGACTTCTTCTCCGGCTCCGGCAGCTCCTACGTCATCGGTAAGGCCGTCAACACCGAAGACGAAGACTGGAATTTTTAGAGCGACCCGCTCAGGAACAGTTTCGCCCAATGCCGCACCGGCGCAGTTCGACTGCACCGGTGCGACATTGGGCGAACTGCGTTCAGCGCTGGAACCATGCCTCCGGCACGTCCTGTAGCGCTTTCTCGAGTCGCAGTCGCGAAGACGGGGTGAGGTCGGACGGCACTGCCTCCGGGGAAAACCATGCCACCTCGAGGTTCTCGTCGTCGGACACCGCCGCGGCTCCGCCGATGTAACGCGCGAGGAAGCACACGTCGAGGTACTGCGCGACATCGCCGTTGGGATAGGTGATGGGTCCGGTCACATCGACGCTGGTGATGCGCACCAGTTCCGCGTCGACGCCGGTCTCTTCGCGTACTTCCCGGAGCGCGGCGGGCCCTGGCTCCTCACCGGGTTCGAGAACGCCCGACACCACCGCCCACCGGCCGTTGTCGGCGCGGCGGGTCAGCAGTAGCCGCCCGTCGTCGTCGCGGACGACGACGCTCACTCCCGACAACCACAGCGTCGCGTGTCCGACATGCCTGCGCAGTGCAGCCACGAACTCCGGGACGGGCACGAGTCCTCCTAGCCGGCGTATCCGTTCAGGGTGTTCCGGAGATCCGTCAGCACAGCCCGCGCGGCCACCAGGCCGTTGCCGTTCCAGACCTCGCCTTCGACGGCGAACACGCGACTGTCGGCGGCGGCCCCGAGGTCTTCCCACGCTTGCCCGGACATGACCTCCTCGGCATGCTCGGTGCCGTCCTTGCCGACGAGGACGGCGTAGATGAGATCGCCTTCGGCGCGGTCGAGTTCGGCATCGTCGATCGATTCGGTCACCGCACCGTCGAGGTTCTGGTAGGCGGGCCTGCGGACTCCCGCGTCGGTGAGTACCTGACCGGCGAACGCCGCCGGTCCCTCCACCTCCAGACTGTCGGCGCCGAAACGCACGACTGAAGCCTGGGTTTGGGCGGCGTCGATATCGATGCCGAGTTGCTTCGCGTCCGCCTGGTATCGCTCGAGCGCGGCTGCGGCGGCATCGGCCCGGCCGAGGGCGTTGCCCGCGAGGAGGAACTGCGTCTTCCAGTACACGGGGTCGGAACCGACGAACACGGTGGGCGCGATGGGGGAGAGTTCGCCGTACAGTGCGCCGGTGGCCGGACTCGAACCGAGGATCACATCCGGCGCCGCCTGCGCGATCCGGGCGACGTCGGGTGCGCCGGCCGGCCCGACACTCGGAAGTTCGGAGATGCCCGTGCCGAGGTACCCCGGCTGTGGGGAGTCGCCGTCGCCGCTCGTGGTGGCGCCGACGACGCGTTCCCACAGACCGAGTGCGCATACCGCGTCCAGCGCGGCACTGTCGAGCACCACGATTCGCTGCGGATCGGCGGGCACCTCACTCGTGCCCGTTGTATGGACCACCCGATGCGTCGTCGACCCCGACAGCTCCGGGTCGACCGGTGCCGGCTCCGGGCACGCCGTCGTGGTGTCCCTCTCGATGCCGACCACCGCCGCGCCCGCAATCTTCGTCGTGGTCCGGACGATCGAGGACGCGGGGTCGTCGTCGGCCGGTTGGGAACAGCCGGCGAGAGCGAAGGCGGCGACACCGGCAACGAGACCGATGGACGCGCGGCGGACGGTCGAAAACCTGCGAAGGGACAATGCGGCGACTTCCTGTGTGAGCGGGCGCGTTCAGGTTAGCCGCTGTGCTTGTCGACCTCGAACGTGTCCGACAGGTCGTCGAGAATCAGGTGCGCGCCCTGGATGCTGACGGGCGACATCCAGCGGGCGTCGTCGACGTCGACCTTGCGGCCCTGCAGCGTCTGCCACAGCGGGCTTTCGAGGAAGGGGCGGGCGGCTTCGGCGCTCTTTCCCGCCGGATCCTGCCAGGTGCTGACGAAGATGACGTCGCCGTCGGCCTCGCTGAGCAACTCCGGGCTGATCGACTGCATGATGCTGGTCGGGTCGGCGGGGTCCGGTCCCTGGCTGGCGGGCCGGGCAATGCCCGCATCCTCGAGCACGATGCCGCTGAAGGAGGTGGTGCGATAGAGGCGGGCGGTGGGTTCACCGGCGAATCGGATCACCGATACCACCGGGTTCGACGCCTTGGTGTTGATGGCGGAACCGACGGCCGCGGCGCGCGACTCGTAGGCGGCGATCTTCTCGTTGGCGAGTTCTTCCTTGCCGAGCGCCTGACCGACGAGACGGATGTTCTCCTTCCACGTGGGACCGGTCGTCTCGGTGAAGATGGTCGGCGCAATGGCCGACAGCTGTTCGTAGTTCTTACCGTCGCGAACCTCGGCCGAGATGATGAGGTCCGGCTGCAGTGCGGCGATCTTCTCGAGGCTCGCGGTGCTCACCTTGCCCACCGACTCGGCTTCGGCTGCGTACTCGTCGCGGGTGCTGCCGAGGTAGTCGGGCAGCCCGGGGTCCCGGTAGTCGACATACCCGACGAGCGGCGTCTCGAGGAGGAGTACGGCATCGGTGAAGCTGTTGTCGAGGGCCACGACCCGCTGCGGTGCCGCGGGAATCTCGGTGTTGCCGCGGAAGTGTTCGACCGTGCGGGGGAACTGCGCCGATGCGGCGGCGTCGGCCGTGGAGGACGCGTCGTCGCTGCTGGAACAGGACGTGACGGCGACCGCGGCCGCGAGAGCGACGACGGCGGCCAGGGCGCGGCGTCGGGAAAGAATGTTCACGTGGAGCTCCTGGTAGAAGTTAGGTGAGCGATACCTTAGCACCGGAGAAGTCCGAATCCGGGTGGTCTCCCCGCCTCTCCCGCCGACATCCGCGACCCGCCGTCTCGGGTGAGAAACAGCACGCTCCTGCCGACAATCCGCTGGTCGGCGATACCCCCGTGGGCGCTGAGCCGGGGTAAGTACGACAGGAGGTAGGACCGAGTCCGAGGCCGCTCGGGGCACCGTCTACGATTCGATGAGCGCAAGCCAGAGACCGTTCGCCTCGCAGCCCGGGGACGGACGCGCATTCAGGAGGATCAGTGACTGCCGTAGCGCCCCAGCCAGTCCCCGCGATAGCTGCAGCCAGGCCTTACCCGCCGCGGCAGGGACCCAAGGGCTCGTTCATCTTCAAAATGATCACGACCACCGACCCCAAGGTGCTCGGGATCATGTATTTGACGACCTCGATCATCTTCTTCCTCATCGGCGGTCTGATGGCCCTGATGATGCGTGCCGAGCTCGCTGTGCCCGGTATGCAGTTCTTGTCGAACGAGCAGTTCAACCAGCTGTTCACCATGCACGGCACGATCATGCTGCTGCTGTACGCGACCCCGATCGTCTTCGGCTTCGCCAACTACATCCTGCCGCTGCAGATCGGTGCACCCGACGTTGCCTTCCCGCGTCTGAACGCCTTCAGCTACTGGCTGTACCTGTTCGGCGCCATCATCGCGACCGCAGGCTTCATCACTCCGGGCGGCGCGGCCGACTTCGGCTGGACGGCGTACACGCCGCTCACCAGTGCCCTGCACTCCCCGGGTGTCGGTGCCGACCTGTGGATCATGGGCCTCGCGGTCGGTGGCCTCGGCACCATCCTCGGTGGCGTCAACATGATCACCACGGTGATCTGCCTGCGCGCCCCCGGTATGACCATGTTCCGCATGCCGATCTTCACCTGGAACATCTTCATCACCAGCATCCTGATCCTGCTGGCGTTCCCGTTGCTGACGGCCGCGCTGCTGGGTCTGTTCGTCGACCGTCACCTCGGCGGCCACATCTTCGATCCGGCTACCGGTGGTGTTCTGCTGTGGCAGCACCTGTTCTGGTTCTTCGGTCACCCCGAGGTGTACATCATCGCGCTGCCGTTCTTCGGCATCGTCTCGGAAATCTTCCCGGTCTTCAGCCGTAAGCCGATCTTCGGCTACAGCGGTCTGGTGTACGCGACGATCGCGATTGCTGCCCTGTCGATCGCCGTGTGGGCGCACCACATGTACGCCACGGGCGCGGTGCTGCTGCCGTACTTCTCGTTCATGACCTTCCTGATCGCGGTGCCGACGGGTGTGAAGATCTTCAACTGGATCGGCACCATGTGGAAGGGGCAATTGACCTTCGAGTCGCCGATGCTGTTCTCGGTCGGCTTCCTGATCACCTTCCTCTTCGGTGGCCTCTCCGGCGTCATCCTGGCCAGCCCGCCGCTCGACTTCCACGTCACCGACAGCTACTTCGTGGTCGCCCACTTCCACTACGTGGTCTTCGGCACGGTCGTGTTCGCCACCTACGCCGGTATCTACTTCTGGTTCCCGAAGATGACCGGGCGGATGATGGACGAACGCCTCGGCAAGTGGCACTTCTGGACCACGTTCATCGGCTTCCACGGCACCTTCCTCGTGCAGCACTGGCTGGGAGCCGAAGGTATGCCGCGCCGGTACGCGGACTACCTGCCGTCCGACGGGTTCACCATGCTGAACTCGTTCTCGACCATCTTCGCCTTCGTCCTCGGTGCCTCGACGCTCCCGTTCATCTGGAACGTCTTCAAGAGCTACCGGTACGGCGAGGTCGTCACCGTCGACGACCCGTGGGGTTACGGCAACTCGCTCGAGTGGGCCACCACCTGCCCGCCGCCGCGTCACAACTTCACGGAACTGCCGCGCATCCGCTCCGAGCGTCCTGCGTTCGAGCTGCACTACCCGCACATGGTGGAGCGGATGAAGGCAGAAGCGCACGTCGGACCCGGGCACGGCGGCAAGCACGCCAGCACGGTCCTGGAGGAGGAACGCCACGCACCGCTCACCGTGAGCGGTGAAGGCGAGCCCGGCACCGACTCCGGCCGCTGATACAGATCGTTGCCGAAAGGCCCCGCCCCACCATCGGGCGGGGCCTTTCCCTTGGCACAATGGGTGCCGGACAAGCTGCGCGAGCACGACGACCTTCCGTGCTTCTGCGCACGTGAGACGAACGGAGTTCTTTCCAGCGTGAGTAACACGAACGGAGTTCGTAGTGGGCGCAGCTGACACGACTGTCCTGGTGACCGTCACGGGGCCCGACCGCCCCGGTGTCACATCGGTGCTCTTCGCGGCGCTCTCCCGCCACGACGTGAGCCTGCTCGATGTGGAACAGGTGGTGATCCGTGGCCGCCTGACCCTCGGCGTGCTCGTGGCGTGCCCGGAGGACGGGGAAGCCCTCCAGGAGGAACTGGAGGAGGCGATGGCCACCGTCGGGATGTCGGTGGATGTCGAGATCGGGGCGGACCCCGGCCGGCAGTCGCTGTCCACGCACGCGGTGGTCATTCTCGGTTCTCCGGTGTCCGCGCGGGCCCTGCGATCGGTCGCTCGTGAGATGGCGAAGCTGAGTGTCAACATCGACTCCATCCGGGGCGTCGCCGATTATCCGGTGACCGGTCTCGAACTCCTCGTCAGTGCTCCCGCGACGGCGGCGGTGGACAAGCGGCTGCGCACGGTGCTGGCCGAGGTTGCTGTGGCGGAAAGCGTCGACATCGCGGTCGAGCGGGGTGGGCTTGCGCGCCGGGCCAAGCGGCTCATCGTCTTCGACGTCGACTCGACCCTGGTCCAAGGCGAGGTCATCGAGATGCTCGCAGCGCGAGCCGGGGTCGAGGACGAAGTCCGTGCGGTCACCGAATCGGCGATGCGCGGCGAGATCGACTTCACGGAGTCGCTGCACCAGCGGGTCGCGACGCTCGCCGGTCTCGACGCCTCCGTGATCGACGACGTCGCCGAGGGCCTCGAACTGACGCCGGGTGCCCGGACCACCATTCGCACGTTGCGACGCCTCGGATTCCACTGCGGGGTGGTGTCGGGTGGCTTCCGTCAGGTGATCGAGGGGCTCGCTCACGAACTGGAGCTCGACTTCGTTCAAGCCAATACTCTCGAAATTGTGGACGGCAAGCTCACCGGACGAGTCGTGGGCGACATCGTCGACCGGGCCGCCAAGGCGACGGCGCTGCGGAAGTTCGCGGCCCAGGTGGGCGTGCCGATGGAGCAGACGGTCGCGGTCGGTGACGGCGCCAACGACATCGACATGCTCAATGCCGCCGGTCTCGGTATCGCCTTCAACGCGAAGCCGGCGTTGCGTGAGGTCGCCGACACGGCGCTCTCGCATCCCTTCCTCGACGCCGTACTGTTCATCCTCGGCGTCACTCGGGACGAGGTCGAAGCCGCCGACGCCGTGGACGGCGTGGTGAGACGAGTTCCCCTGTCGTGACGGAACCGTGTGCAGCCGCGATCGCCGGCGACGCCGCGCTGTGGGAGGCACGCCACGCGGTCCTCGCGGCCGGTTACGGTGGACGACCCGATCCCGAGGATCCTGCCCTGGTCCTCGCGATGCCGATCGTTTTACACATCCCGAAGTCGAACCCGCCTGCGCGTAGTGCGGTGCTGGCGGCGGCCGCGACGGCGTCGGTGGCGCTGTGCCTCGACCCACGGGTCGGCGTCGATGCAGACGGGCAACCGGGCCCTTGGCGCTCCGACTACCTCGCATGGGTGGGGTCTCGCATCCGCAAGGTGTCGCGCCGGGCTCGCGGTGCGCAGTGGCGCGCCGCGCAGGAGGTGGACGGCATCACCGTGGAGGTCGACGGCGCCGAGGCGCGGGCACTCGTCCCCGTCGCGGTCGGTGCGCTCGACCCGCGCATCAAGAAGCTGCAGATCGGCGGAACCGACCTCGAGCACGACGACCCCGGCCCGGCGCCCGACGGGACACCCGTGCTGTGGATCGACTCGACCCTGGACATGACCGTCGGGAAGGCCGCTGCACAAGTGGGCCACGCGTCGATGCTGCTCGCGGGAGCGATGAGCGTCGAAGATGCGAGGCACTGGGCGGATACGGGTTACCGCTGCGCCGTCCGTGACGCCGATGCGGCGAGGTGGACGGCGTTGCGCGAGCTCGAGTCCGCGGGGCATGCGGTCGCGGTGCGCGATGCCGGTTTCACCGAGGTGGCTCCCGGATCCGTGACGGTGATCGCCGCCCTGTGAGCCGCGGCGGGTCCAGTGCCCGCGGCTTGGCTATGGGACGCCGGGAACAATCGCGGAACACTGGCCCCCATGCTCGCTCGACGCGTGATCACGCTCTTCGCCGGACTCTGGTTGTACGGCTTCTCGATGGCCATGATGATTACCGCCGGCCTCGGCCTCGATCCGTGGGATGTATTCCATCAGGGCGTCGCGGGCCGCACGTCGCTCAGTTTCGGCGCCGTGACCGCCCTCACCGGTGCCGGTGTTCTGCTGCTCTGGATTCCGCTGCGTCAGAAGCCGGGTTTCGGCACGATCGCCAACGTTGTGGTCATTGCGGTGTCCGTGGACACTTCACTGGTGTTTCTCCGGCCCGTCGGGTCGCCGGCCGTGCAGGTGGCGATGATGGTCGGTGGTGTCGTGCTCAACGCTCTGGCGACCGTGCTGTATATCGGCGCCGGTATGGGTACGGGACCGCGGGACGGACTGATGACCGGTCTGATACGACGAAGCGGATTGTCCGTGCGCCTCATTCGGACGTCGATCGAAGTTGCGGTGCTGGTCACCGGGTGGCTGCTCGGCGGCACCGTGGGAGTGGGGACCGTGGTCTACGCGCTGGGGATCGGTCCGCTGATCCAGTTGATGATGCGCGCCGGCGGTCTCTATCCGACCGCTCGGAAGACGAGCAGCCCGGGTCCGGACAGTCTGATCGTCGAGTCTCCCGAAATGGGGCCACCCGGTTCCGGCGCGCCGTCAGGGGAGTTGGAATCGAATTCGGCGAGCAGGATTCCGTAGAACCAGTCGGGGCTGCCCAATGCCACCTCGACCGGTCCGCCGGAGTGGAAGACGAGAAGCCAGTTGTCGTCGGTGAGCTGAAATCCGTCCTCGGTGTGGGACCGGATGTCGGACCCGTCGATCCATGCCTGCAGGGTGCGGCGTGAGTCGTCGTGCCACGCATCGTCATCCATCTCCGCACCGTCGGCGCCGAACCACACGAGGTCAGGGTGACCGGTGGGAGTATGCCGTCCTTCGAAGAATTCCGGTTGCCGCAGTGCGGGGGACGCACGGCGCAGATCGAGAGCGCGCGTGACGAACGCGGTGAGCGTCCGGTCACCGGTGCTCCAGTCGAGCGCCCAGGAATCCTCGCGCGCAGTGTCGGCGGGGACACAGTACGCGTTGTTGTTCCCGCCCAGCGAATGGCCGAATTCGTCGCCTGCCGTGAACATCGGGGTGCCCGTGGAGAGGGCGAGGGTGGCCAGCAGAGCGCGGACATGACGCTTGCGGGCGTCGGTGATCGACGGGTCGTCGGTGGGGCCTTCCACGCCGTGGTTGACGGAGTCGTTGTGATCGGCGCCGTCCCGGTTGTCCTCCCCGTTCGCTTCGTTGTGCTTGCGCCGGTACGCGACGAGGTCCGCCGCGGTGAAGCCGTCGTGTGCGGTCACGAAGTTGATGGAGGCCCAGGGCCGGCGACTGTGGAACAGGTCCTCCGAGCCGGCCACTCTGGAGGCCAGTTCGCGAACGCCGGTGTTGCCATTCCAGAAGCGGCGGACAGTATCGCGGTATCGGTCGTTCCACTCCGACCACTGGGCGCCGAAGTGCCCGACCCGGTAACCATCGGACGTGGCGTCCCAGGGTTCGGCGATGAGTTTGCAGCGGGACAGAACAGGATCCGCGGTGATGGCGGAAAACACCGAAGCGCGAGAGTCGAATCGGCCTCCTCCGGGTCGGCCGAGGGCGGAAGCCAGGTCGAAACGGAAGCCGTCGACCCCCATGTCGTGTGCCCAGTACCGAAGGCTGTCGCAGATCATCCGGACGACGATGGGGGAGTGCGCGTCCACCGTGTTGCCGCATCCCGTGAGGTCGACGTCGCGGCCGTCGGCATCGAGAAGGTAGTAGCCCGGGGCGTCGAGACCACGCCAGCTGAGGCTGATCCCGTCGACGCCCTCTTCGCACGTGTGGTTGTAGACGACGTCGAGGATCACCTCGATTCCGGCAGCGTGCAGGGCGTCGACCATGGTGTGGAATTCGGCGATCTCCTCGCCGGCCACGGCCGCGTAACCGGGATGGGGCGCGAAGAACGACGCTGTCGAATAGCCCCAGTGGTTACGCATTCCCCGTTCACGCACCGTCTGCTCGGTCAGGTGTGCATGTACCGGAAGTAGCTCGACCGCGGTCACCCCGAGTCGAACGAGATGACCGATGACGGCGGGCTCCGCCAGCCCCAGATACGTGCCGCGGTACTGGGGAGGGACGCCCCGATGTCGGGCGGTGTACGCGCCGACGTGCAGTTCGTAGAGGACGGTTTCCTCCCAGGGCCTTTCGATCCTGGGACCGGTGGTCCGGGGGGCGGCGGGCGTGACCACGGACAGCGGCGCGTGGCCGAGGCTGTCGAGCTGCGAAGGTTCGCCGAACGGGTCTCCGGCATGCGAGATCAGGGCACGGTGGTCGCCGATCCCGCCGGTAACGCGTTTCGCCCACGGGTCGACGAGGAGTTTGGCCGGGTTCATCCGGACTCCCGCGCGGGGGTTCCACTCTCCGTGCACCCGGTAGCCGTAGCGCTGGCCGGGACCGACGCCGTCCACCACCCCGTGCCAGATTCCGTAGGTCCGCTGCACAAGGTCGATTCGTGTCTCCGCACCGTCCGGAGAAATCAGGCACACCTGTACCAGCTCCGCGTCCGGAGCGTGGACCGAGAACTGGGTGCCGGTGCCTCGCACGTGTGCTCCCAGGGGAAACGGCGATCCGGGCAGGCGCAGGCTCGGCGGGAACGACGCTCGCTCGCCGGCACGTGAATCGATGTGAGACGACACGTAACTGATCCTGCCGCGAATGCGCCGAAGATGTGCGGGAAGATGGATCCGTGCATCAACCTGATCCTGATCTCCTCATCGATTTCGACGACGTCCTCCTCCGGCGCGGGGGTAACACTCTCGTGGGGCCGGTGTCCTGGAAAGTGGAGCTCGACGAGCGATGGGTGGTCCTCGGCCCGAACGGAGCCGGCAAGACCTCGTTGCTCCGCATCGCGGCTGCCGAATTGCATCCGACGAGCGGTAGCGCCCACCTTCTGGGGGAGCGGCTCGGGCGAGTCGACATCAACGAGCTACGACCGCGGATCGGGCTGTCGTCGTCGGCGCTGGCGAACCGGGTGCCTGCCGAGGAGGTGGTGAGCGATCTCGTCGTGTCCGCCGGCTACGCCGTACTCGGTCGCTGGCGGGAGCGGTACGAAGACATGGATACCGAGCGGGCGGTCGAGATGCTCGAAAGTCTCGGGGCCGAGCACCTGGCCCATCGCAGCTACGGCACCCTGTCCGAGGGGGAGCGCAAGCGCGTGCTCATCGCCCGTGCACTGATGACCGACCCCGAACTTCTCCTCCTCGACGAACCCGCCGCCGGACTCGACCTCGGCGGGCGAGAGGAACTCGTCGCGCGACTGACCGACCTGGCTGCAGATCCCGACGCTCCCGCAACCGTTCTCATCACCCACCACGTCGAGGAGATCCCACCCGGCTTCACCCACGCGCTGCTCCTGAACGAGGGCCGGGTGGTGTCGCAGGGGCTGCTCGATGACGTGATCACGTCGGAGAACCTCAGTGAGGCCTTCAGCCAGTCCATCAGCCTCGACAAGGTCGATGGACGGTACTTCGCGCGGCGCAGCCGGATCCCGGGCGCCCACCGAGCGTGAGGGTCGAAACGGGCACCTGTTCCAGTGGGGTGCCGGTGCGACGCACATCACCGGAGGCGTAGGTTCCAAGATCATGGTCTCGAAGCAAGAACAGGCGGCAGTCGACGTGTCACCGAAGGACGCGTCGACGGTCATCCTGATCAGGGATGCAACACCGGAACTCGCGGGGGGCGGCATCGAGGTTTTCCTCCTGCGCCGCGTCAAGGGCATGGCGTTCGCCGGAGGTATGACGGTGTTTCCGGGAGGCGGTGTCGACCCGTCGGATGCCGTGGCGGACGTGCAGTGGGCCGGACCTCCGGTCGAGTGGTGGGCCGAACGTTTCTCCACCGACCCCGCCCGGGCGAAGGCTCTGGTGTGCGCGGCGGTACGTGAAACGTTCGAGGAATGTGGCGTGCTGCTCGCGGGCGGAAGCACGGACACGGTAGTGGCCGACACGTCGCACTACGCGCAGGCGCGCATTGCGCTCGAACGACGTGAACTTTCTTTCGGTGAGTTCCTGGCGCGTGAGGAACTCGTGCTCAGAGCCGACCTCCTGCGCCCCTGGGCGAACTGGATCACGCCGATCGGCGAAGGGCGGCGTTACGACACCCGGTTCTTCGTCGCGGCGGCTCCCGACGGGCAGATCGCGGACGGGGCCACGTCCGAAGCCGAGGAAGTGACGTGGCTGAGCCCCGCGGCGGCCCTGGACGCATGGAAGGGGGGCGGCAGCGTCCTGCTCCCACCCACGTGGAGTCAGCTGACGGCATTACAGAACTTCGATTCGGTGGCAGAGGTCCTCGCCGCGGAGCCGGAGATCCCGGTGATCCTGCCGATCCTCATCACGGACGAGGAAACGATTCGGGTCGAGTTTCCCGGGCAGGACGGTTATTACGAGGCAGGCCCGCACCCGTGGTCGGTGCGGGGACGGAAGCGGACACCGCCGGGTCGCGCCGAGTCGGCCGAGCGGAGCAAGTAGCCTCTTGCCTCATGGCTGAATTCGTCACTCTCGAGGTTTCCGAAGGCATCGGCACCATTCGACTCGCGCGTCCCCCGATGAATGCACTGAATCGGCAGGTGCAACAGGAGTTGCGGGCCGCCGCACGGGAAGCGACGGTGCATCCCGACGTCAAGGCAGTGATCGTGTACGGCGGAGAGAAGGTGTTCGCCGCAGGCGCCGACGTCAAGGAAATGGCCGAGATGAGCTTCGGCCAGATGGCGGATGTCATCACCGATCTGCAATCGGACCTGGCCGCGGTCTCGGAGATTCCCAAGCCGACCGTCGCCGCGATCACGGGGTATGCGCTCGGCGGCGGCCTCGAGGTCGCACTCTCGGCGGACCGGCGGATCGCCGGCGACAACGCCAAGCTCGGTGTCCCCGAGATCCTTCTCGGCATCATTCCCGGTGGCGGCGGCACTCAGCGTCTCGCTCGGCTGATCGGTCCCTCGAAAGCGAAAGACCTGGTGTTCACCGGGCGCTTCGTCAACGCCGACGAGGCGCTGGCGATCGGTCTGGTCGACGAGGTGGTGGCGCCCGACGACGTGTACGAGGCAGCTCGACGATGGGCGTCCCAGTTCACGAAGGGCGCCGGCCGCGCGCTTGCCGCGGCGAAAGCTGCCATCGACCAGGGATTGGACGTCGACCTGCACAGCGGACTGGCGGTCGAGCGCCAGCTGTTCGCGTCCCTCTTCGCCACCCAGGACCGCACGATCGGGATGGAATCGTTCATCGAGAACGGCCCCGGTAAGGCTCAGTTCACCGGCGAGTAGTCTGAGCCCGGGAAAACTAGAACCTGTTCACTCTTACCAGCGAGTAGGATTTGCCGCATGACTGCTAGCGCCCACGACGACCCCGCTCCTCATCCGCACGCCACCGCCGAAGAGGTCGAGGCGGCGCTGAAGGACACCAAACTCGCCCAGGTGCTCTACCACGACTGGGAAGCCGAGACGTACGACGAGAAGTGGTCCATCTCGTACGACGAGCGGTGTATCGACTATGCGCGGGGTCGCTTCGACGCCGTCGCGGGAGATCAGCCCCTTCCGTACGAGCGGGCGCTCGAACTGGGCTGCGGTACCGGCTTCTTCCTTCTCAATCTGATGCAGGGCGGGGTCGCGAAGACCGGTTCGGTGACCGACCTCTCGCCAGGCATGGTCAAGGTGGCATTGCGCAACGCCGAGGGTCTCGGGTTGCCCGTCGACGGTCGTGTCGCCGACGCCGAAACGATTCCGTACGACGACAACACGTTCGACCTCGTGGTCGGGCACGCTGTGCTACATCACATCCCGGATGTGGAGCAGTCGCTCCGCGAGGTACTGCGGGTGCTGAAGCCCGGTGGGCGCTTCGTGTTCGCCGGCGAGCCCACCACCATCGGCAACTTCTACGCCCGCTGGCTCGGCCGCGTCACGTGGGAGACCACGACGCGTGTCACCAAGCTGCCCTTCCTTGCCGATTGGCGTCGCCCGCAGGCGGAACTGGACGAATCCTCCCGCGCTGCGGCACTGGAAGCCGTCGTCGATCTCCACACGTTCGATCCGAGTGATCTCGAGAAGATCGCCGAGTCCGCGGGCGCCGCGCAGGTGCACGCCGCCACCGAGGAGTTCGCAGCCGCCCTGCTCGGGTGGCCCGTCCGCACCTTCGAGGCCGCTGTTCCGCCGGAGAAGTTGGGCTGGGGCTGGGGCCGTTTCGCGTTCACCGGATGGAAGACGCTCAGCTGGGTCGACGAGAAGATCCTCCGCCATGTGGTGCCGCGCGGCTTCTTCTACAACGTCATGATCACCGGCGTGAAGCCCGGCAACTGAATTGGGCTATGCGTTCACTCCCGAAGACGTGGAGTTCCTGCAGAGTGCTGCAGGCGCAGCAGCTCTCGCCGAGGTAGACGAACTTGCGCTGACCACGTCGACGCGCCTGGCCGATATCGTCCGGGCGCGTTCGCGTTTCGGCTCTCGGGTGGCCATGCTGGTGGAGACGGTGCTGTTGCGGCGCAAGGCCTCGGTCAAGTTGCCCGGCAGCGAGCACTGGCTCTTCACCGATGATGCACTGCAACAGGCGACTCCGCGTGCCGTGGCAGCTCACCGCGCGACGCGCCTGGCAGAGCGGAACGTTCACGACGTCACCTGCTCGATCGGTGCGGAACTCGCAGCTGTCATCGGGACGGCCAATACGGTGGTCGGCAGCGACATCGATCCCGTCCGGCTGCTCATGGCCCGGCACAATGTTCCCGCTGCGGCGATCGTGCGCGCAGACGCATTGGTGCCGTGTACCCGCGACACCGTCGTGCTCGCAGATCCGGCGCGGCGGTCGGGTGGCAGGCGCACACATGATCCCGCTGCTCTCGAGCCGCCACTACCCGACCTCATCGACGCGTACCGAGGCCGTGATCTCGCGGTGAAGTGCGCTCCCGGCCTCGATTTCGATCGGCTCGACTGGGAAGGCGAGGTCGAGGTCGTGTCCCTCGACGGTGGCGTCCGTGAGGCGTGCCTGTGGTCGGCCGGACTGTCGGGCGCCGGAGTCACTCGCCGGGCAAGCGTCCTCGACTCCGGAGGCGCGGTGTGGACGGTGACGGACGCCGAGGACGACGACATCCCCGAACGCGCGCCGGGGGAGTGGATCGTCGATCCTGACGGCGCTGTGGTCCGGGCGGGTTTGGTGCGGCACTACGCCGCCCGGCACGGACTGTGGCAACTCGATCCTCGGATCGCTTATCTCACGGGCGATTCGGTTCCCGCGGGCGTGCGGGGCTTTCGGATTCTCGAGCAGGTGAAATATTCGGAGAAGTCGCTGCGGCAGGAGCTCGCCCGCCACGACTGCGGTGCGGCGGAGATCCTCGTGCGCGGCGTCGACGTCGATCCGGCCGTGCTGCGTCCCAAGTTGAAGCTCCGCGGAAGCCGTTCGCTCAGTGTGGTGATCACGCGGATCGGCCGATCGGGCGTCGCCTTTATCTGCGCTCCGCACCCGTGAGTACTTGTCAACTACGGGATGTTAACAAGTACTCACGGGGTCAGCGGAGGACGAACAGCTCACCGAGCAGCGTCGGAGTGAGGACTTCGCCCTCAGGGCCGATAGACGTGCCGACCGTGAATCCCTTGGCTCCCGGCAAGGTGTCCTGATCGAGCGTTTCGCCGGTGGAGGTGTCGAACGTGAGCATCGCCAGTCCGTCCACACCCTCGCGGACCACCGAGTAGCCGGTGGATCCGGCCGTCTGGGCGGGGACTCCCCAATGCCGTAGATCCCTGCGCTCCCAGGCGAGTTCTGCGTGGTCGCCCTTGTCCTGCAGTGCAAGGAGATGGCCGTCGAGTCCACCCGCGGGAATGATCAGACCGTCCGCGGACGTCGACGGGCTACCCGCTGCGGCGTACCCGATGTCGTAACTCCACTTCGGATCACCGGTCGCAGCGTCGATCGCCCACACCGTGCCCCAGTTGTCGTTGATGTACACGACGGAACCGTCAGCCGACAGATCGGGACTCGATGCGCTGCCCCCCGGCAGGGTGTCGCTGGACCACTCCTGGCTGATCGTGGGATTGTCGCCGCCGGAGTATTTCATCGCGACGAGGTCCGCCTCGGTCGCGCCGGGCGCATAGAACGTGAAGTAGAACGTGCCGGACGCCAGGTCGATGGCCGGCATGTTGGCCACCGGGCAGTCGGGGGAGCCGAAGAAGCAGCCGCTGAGGCCCTTGTCGTCGGGAAGGATGTTCACGTTCGCGCCGTCGGCGACGGACGGCGGTGGGATGAGGTCGTACGACGCCACCACTTTCTGCCCGGTCTGCGGATCCAGCACGCTGATCTGCCCGAGCTGGGTGATGAACAGGAGGTTGCCGTCGCCCGTGAATTGTGCCGACAGCGGCGTTCCGACCACCGGTGTGCGCCAACGTAACTGGCCGTGTTCGTTGAACGAGTTCATGGCCCCGTTCTCGCCCACGTAGACATTGGCGGCGCCGTCGACCACCGGGGTGGACGCCACGACTCCGGGGGCAAGCTGGCGGCACCAGCGTTTGCGGCCGCTCTCCATCTGGAAGGAGAAGAGATTGCACCCCTTCTCGGTGCGAGCGGTGAGGAAGATCTGGCCGCTTGCCGCCACGGATGCGTAGTTCGCCACCGGCCCACCGAGGGGCCGCGACCACGCGAGTGCGATGTCGCGCGACCCGGTCACCGGACTGGTGTCACTGTTGCGGGCGTCCGCATGCATCCCCGGCCACCCACCCGCGGAGAAGATGTCGTCGACGTGCGCCCCGCCCCCGCAGCCGCTGAGGACGACAGCCGAGATCGTCGCCAGCGCCAGTACTGACGAACGTAGGACCCGCCGCATTACATCTCCTCAGTTTTCGACAAACGCTCGGCCCAGAGACTATCCCGCCGAGGCACGCACGATCGGCACACCCCGAACGGTGTCGGTGTCCGGACACACCCGCGCACGGCTCCGGCGGGTGAACGTAGGCTGACGGGCTATGACGAGCATGTGGGGCGCACCGTTGCGTACGAGGTGGAAGGGATCCCGGCGGAAGGACAGCGAGCAGGCCCGCTTCCTGACCCTCGACTCGCTGCGCTGGGTGCTGGCGAACAAGGCGTACACCCCGTGGTACCTGGTGCGGTACTACCGGCTGGCCAAGTTCAAGCTCGCCAACCCGCACGTGATCCTGCGGGGCATGGTGTTCCTCGGCAAGCGCGTGGAGATCCACTCGACTCCGGATCTGTCCCGCCTCGAGATCGGTCGCTGGGTCCACATCGGTGACGGCAACGCGATCCGGTGCCACGAGGGGTCGCTGCGCATCGGCGACAAGGTGGTGTTCGGCAAGGACAACGTGGTCAATACGTACCTCGACATCGAGATCGGAGCGTCCACGCTCGTCGCCGACTGGTGCTACATCACCGACTTCGATCACCGCATGGACGACATCAACGTGCCCATCAAGGATCAGGGCATCGTGAAGGGCCCGGTACGCATCGGTCCCGATACCTGGGTGGCTGCGAAGGTCACGGTGCTCCGCAACACCCGGGTGGGACGCGGTTGCGTGCTCGGCGCCCACGCCGTCGTCAAGGGCGACATCCCTGATTTCAGCATCGCAGTGGGATCGCCCGCGAAGGCCGTGAAGAATCGCAGGGCCGAGTGGGAGGCCGGCGCCGAGGAGCGGGCCAAGTACATCGCCGCACTCGAGGACATTGCCCGCAAGAAGGCGGCCCGGGAGGGCTGAGCCGGGTGGCATAGTCGACCCATGGGCGTCTCGGACCGCGAACTCGAGGATCGTATCCGCGAGCTGCTGTATGCGCGGGCTGCGGATTCGAGTATCTGCCCGTCGGATGTGGCCCGCGCGATCGCCCCCGACGAGTGGCGACCTCTCATGGAGCCGGTGCGCCAGGCCGCCCGACGCCTTGTCGCGGCAGGGGAAGTCGAGATCACCCAGCGGGGTGAGGTGGTGGATCCGGACTCGGTGCGCGGTCCGATCCGGATTCGCCGTGTCCGTGAGTGAGGCGAATGTACCGTTCGGCGCGCTGGAGGCGTCCGGCGGTACTTTCGCCCCGGCGGCTCAGCGTCCGGGCAGGGGGCGCTCGGGAATAACCGGGCGCGCCAAGGGATGTCGCACGCGGCGTTTGGCGCCGGCGTACACGTGCGCCGTGTCCTCGGCCACTGTGCGCCAGTCGAAATCCGCGGTGAGACGGTCGCGGGCGGCCACTGCTCGTTGCTGCGCCGCCGCCGGATCGTCGAGGACCTCCCGAACCGCGGAGGTGAGTCCCGTGACATCGCCGGGGAGGAAGGACATGCCGGTCACTCCGTCGACGACCGCCTCGCCGAGACCGCCGGCGGTAGACGTTACCAGCGGAGTTCCGGAGGCGGCAGCCTCGAGCGCGATGATGCCGAACGGCTCGTAGCGGCTGGGGAGCACGATGGCATCGGCGCCGTGCAGCCAGCTCAGCAGTTCGGAGTGGTCGAGATTGCCGAGGAAGTTGACGGCGCGGGCAACTCGGTGAGTGCGGGCCTGCTGATAGAGCCAGGTGAACTGGGTGCCCTCACCCGCGATCGACAGTGTGGTCCCCGGGTGACTCCGGCGGATACGGGGAAGCGCGGCGATCGCATCCTGCACCCCCTTCTCGTACTCGAGGCGGCCGACGAACAACAGTTTGGGTGGACCCGATCGCGGCGCGCGTCGACGGAAATTCCACGTGGTCACGTCGATCCCGTTGCGTATCACAGTGATCGGCGGGAGTTGCGGCCCGTAGAGGGTGGTCACCTCATCCTGCATCGATGCTGAGCAGGTGATGAGCGCATCGGAATCGTTGGCCAGCCACCATTCGACCGAATGCACCTGACGGTTGATGCGGCCCGACACCCAGCCGCTGTGGCGGCCGGCTTCGGTGGCGTGCAACGTGGATACCAAAGGGACATCGTAGAATTCGGCGAGTGCGATGGCCGGATGCGCCACCAGCCAGTCGTGGGCATGCACCACGTCGGGCTGCCAGCCTTCTCCGACACCCGGCTTGTGCAGGGCGACGCCGGCCCGCACCATGGCATGCCCCATCGCGAGTGTCCACGCCAGCATGTCCTCGCCGAACACGAAATGCGGCGGATCTTCGGCGACGGCGACGACGAGTACGCCTTCTTCGATGTGGGTGACGGTGGGGTGTGTGGACGCATCGGTTCCCGACGGCCGCCGCGACAGCACCACCACCTCGTGGCCGGCGGCGGCAAGAGCGGTCGCGAGGTGGTGCACGTGGCGGCCGAGGCCGCCCACGACCACGGGCGGGTACTCCCACGACACGATGAGGATTTTCACGAGGTCACTCCCGAGACGCCGACCGCCGGTGCTGCGGAACGGACAGGCAGGCGCCGGGCGTCAAGGCCGGGGAACAGGCCGTCGGCCGCGTTCCATCCGGCCGCGAGGCGCGCCGCCGACGCGTCGTTGCCCGCAGCCACCGCGGCCGCGATTTCGCGCATCGCGTGCGCGTGCTTGTGTGCCCGGTCGCGCGCATACTCCGCCGCAGAGTCCTTGCTGACCATGAATGCCCAGTCGCTCGACACCGTCATGAGTGCCTCTCGCAGAATCTGATCGTTGATGCGGTTGCGGAGTTCGGGTCTTCCGGGTGCAGAACCGAGGCTACGGGCTTTGTCGACCGTGTCCAGTGCGGCCGCGACCACCTCGGAGTTGAGTGCCACCAGATCGGACACCTTCTCGCCCGCCCACACCCGCCAGTCCTTGCCGGACCCCCACGACGAGTTCTCCAGGGGGACCGGCGCACCGACGTATCCCTGGGTGCGGGCGTCCTCGAGGGTGCCGACCCGGATGCCCGCCTCGGGGAGAGCGCGCAGCACCTTCTCGAGCCACTCGGGGCCTTCGTGCCACCAGTGCCCGAACAACTCGGTATCGAAGGCCGCGACGACGACCGCTGGGCGCCCGATTCGCTCGGCCTCTCCGCGCAGTCGCCTGCGGATCGTGGAAACGAAGTCGGCGACGTGCCGGTCGACGGCGGCGGACGCCAGTTCCGGGTCGTACGGCGCCTTGTCCGCCGAGTCCACCGTGCGGCCGGTGACCCTGGCGGGCTTCAGTCCGGTGGCATGGTCGTAGGTGTGGAAGTCCCGGTAGGCGCCATGGCCGGGGTAACCCGACTTCGGCGACCACACCCGGTAACTGACCTGCAGGTCGCGGCCGAATGCGACCACGTCGGAGTCTCGGACCGGCCGGCCGAGGGAGGTGTCCCCGCGCAGGGCGGGACCGTCGACCATGAAGTGGGTGACCCCCGCCTCGGCGTAGCCGATCTCCATGCCCGGGGTGTAGGCGCATTCGGGACCCCAGATGCCCGTGGGTGTGGTGTTCCACCTGTTCTTCGCGTCGGCGAGTCCCTCCTTCAAGGAGAACTCGCGCAGTCGTGGGTCGAGCAGCGGCTGGAACGGGTGGGCGAGGGGGCCGCCGAGAAGCTCGAAGGCTTCCCGATCGAGGAGATCGCGTAGGACGGGCGAACCACCGTGCCGCCACCGCAGTTCGAAATCGGTGAGGGCGTCGGCGGAGGCGCGGTGCTCCCGGGCGCCGAGAGCGCGGTGTGCGTCATCGGGCATTCCGGCAGCTTCGTGAGCTCGGATCTGCCAATTCCCCAGCCAGTGATGCATGCCCGTCAGGCAGTGCGGATCATCGAGTTGCGCGGCGAGGACCGGGGTGATCCCCAGAGTCAGGAGATGGGAGCGGCCTTCGTCGGACAGTCGCCGCAACATGGCCGTGAGAGGAAGGTACGACGCGGCCCACGATTGGTACAGCCACTCCTCTCCGACGGGCCAGCGGCCGTGATGGGCGAGCCAGGGCAGGTGCGAGTGCAGAACCAGACAGAACATGCCCGGCTCCGTGTGGTCCGGCGGGCGTGTCCCGCTTCCCACGCCCCCCATTCGTGTGGAATCGGTCACTGCACGGGATCCTTCACCGCGACGGCCACGAGGTCGAGGCTGTCGTCGATGTTGCCCTCGCGTAAGACGAAGTCGTCGACCGTGATGCCCTCGACGTCACGGGTGAGCTCCGCCGGCCAGGGCTCGCCCGCGAGGGCCCGGTCGATCTGGGCGCCGATGAACGAACCGCCATGCTTGGCGTCGAGGGCCTTCAGCTGTTCACCGTGGTGGACACCGGTCATCAGCGACACCGTGAACCCCGCTTCCTCGAGCAGCTCGGTCAACTCGGTGGCGTCGAGTTCACGGGTGTGGAAAGGGTTGAGCGGTGTGTCCCGACCGGGCGAGAACGTAATTCGGTTGGGGGTGCTGACGAGAAGTTCTCCGCCCGGCGTCAACACGCGGAAGCACTCCCGCAGAAACTGCGCCTGATCCCAGAGATGTTCGATCACCTGAAAATTGACGACGGCGTCCACCGAGGCATCGCCGAGGGGAAGCTCGGCCAGGTTGCCGTGCAGCATCTCGACCCGGGGGTACCGGGCCCGAACGTGTTCGACTGCGGAAATGTCGTAGTCGAGGCCGGTGACGCGCTTCGCCACGTCGGCAATCATGTTGGCGCCGTAGCCTTCTCCCGACCCTGCTTCGAGGATGGTCCGGCCGGCGCAGCGGGGCAGGAGGTCGCGGTAGACCACCTCGTGACGCCGGAACCAGTAGTTCTCCTCGGGGATGCCGGGCACGGTCCGCTCGCCCGTGAGGGGCAGTTGCTCGTCTCCGGTTGCGGGCAGCGGTGCGTTCTCGCGGTCGCCGACAAATGATTCGCTCACCGGTGCGAGATTAGTGCCACCGACGAGGTCGCTCGTCCAGGTGGTCCACATCACAGCACCGAAAGTGATGTTCAGGCTTATGGTGAACGAGGCTTTCGCGCAAGTTACCAGTCGGTAACTTAGCGTGAGGTAATCTGTCGCAGAGCATTTGTGCGAGGACATACGAAGACGGGAGCTCCGCTCATGCGGAGCAACTCGCGATAACCAGGCAAGTACACACAGGAGGTCGACGAAGACCCATGACGAACATCGTTGTTTTGATCAAGCAGGTCCCCGACACATGGTCCGAGCGCAAGCTGACCGACGGTGACTACACGCTTGACCGCGAGGCCGCCGACGCCGTGCTCGACGAGATCAACGAGCGGGCCGTCGAAGAAGCGCTTCTCATCAAGGAGGCGCAGGGCGGCGAGGTGACCGTGTTGTCCGCAGGTCCGGACCGCGCCACCGACGCCATCCGCAAGGCCCTGTCCATGGGTGCCGACAAGGCTGTGCACATCAATGACCCCGCACTCCACGGTTCCGACGCGATCCAGACGGCGTGGACGCTTGCTGCCGCTCTCGGACAGATCACGTTCGAGAACGACGAGCCCGCCGACCTGATCATCGCCGGCAACGAGGCCACCGACGGCCGGATGGGCGCGGTTCCCGCGATCATCGCCGAATACCTGGGCATCCCGCAGCTCACGCAGCTGCGCAAGCTCACGGTTGCCGACGGCGTCGCGACCGGTGAGCGGGAGACCGACGAGGGTGTGTTCGGCCTCGAGGCGAACCTGCCGGCCATCGTGAGCGTCACCGAGAAGATCAACGAGCCCCGTTTCCCCTCCTTCAAGGGCATCATGGCCGCGAAGAAGAAGGAAGTCATCACCTACACCCTGGCCGACCTCGGTGTGGACCCGGAGACCGTCGGTGTCGCGAACGCGGGCACCACCGTCACCGCCTCGACGCCCAAGCCCCCGCGTACCGCTGGTGAGCGCATCGTCGACGAGGGCGACGGCGGCAGCAAGATCGCCGCATACCTCGTCGGCCAGAAGATCATCTGATCCGCGCCCTCCACAGACCAGCAGACATATACAGGGAGAGTTAGACATGGCAGAAGTACTGGTGCTCGTCGAGCACGCAGAGGGTGCACTGAAGAAGGTCAGCACCGAACTGATCACCGCCGCTCGCGCGCTCGGTGAGCCGGCCGCAGTGGTCACCGGTCCCGCCGGTACCGCGGACAAGATCGCCGACGCACTCGCGGCCGCCGGCGCAGCCAAGATCTATGTCGCCGAGTCCGACGACATCGAGGGCTACCTGGTGACCCCGAAGGTCGACGTCCTCGCGTCGCTCGTCGAGTCCGCTGCCCCGGCCGCGGTCATCACCGCCGCGAGCATCGAAGGCAAAGAGGTCTCCGGACGTCTCGCTGCCCGCATCGGATCCGGCCTGCTTTGCGACGTCGTCGACGTGAAGTCCGACGGCAGCGCTGTGCACTCCATCTTCGGTGGCGCGTTCACCGTCGAGGCGAAGGCCAACGGTGACGTCCCGGTCATCTCCGTGCGTCCGGGTGCCATCGAGGCGAAGCCGGAGGCAGGCGCGGGCGAAAAGGTCGAGGTCGAGGTTCCCGCGCAAGACGAGGGCGTTGTCAAGATCACCTCGCGTGATCCGATCGTCGGCGGCGACCGGCCCGAGCTCACCGAGGCGACCGTCGTCGTCTCCGGTGGTCGTGGCGTCGGCAGCGCAGACAAGTTCTCCGTCGTCGAGGAACTCGCCGATTCGCTCGGCGCCGCGGTGGGCGCCTCGCGTGCCGCTGTGGACTCCGGCTACTACCCGGGCCAGTTCCAGGTCGGTCAGACCGGTAAGACGGTCTCCCCGCAGCTGTACATCGCGCTCGGCATCTCCGGTGCCATCCAGCACCGCGCCGGTATGCAGACCTCGAAGACCATCGTCGCCGTGAACAAGGACGAGGAAGCGCCGATCTTCGAGATCGCCGACTTCGGCATCGTCGGCGACCTGTTCAACGTGGCTCCGCAGCTCACCGAGGCTGTCAAGACCCACAAGGGCTAGAAATCGCCTTGTCGGCGGCCCCGTTCCCCTCGAGGGAGCGGGGCCGCTGTCGTATCTATACCGTTCACCCCGGCTGCATCGACACGACACCTCGTCGATGCCCCGCCGCCGCCCCTGCTCGGTAAACCTGCGCCATGACAACTTCGTCTGTTCTTCGCGCAGCGAGTGACACCGCCGATACCGTTGTAGTTCCACCCCGGTACTCCCTCGTCGTCTCCTCCGACCGCGAGCATCGGGTGGCGGCCCAGCGGCTGCGTTACCGCGTGTTCGCCGCGGAGCCGGGTTTTTCGGTTCCCGCCACCACCACTGGGCTCGAGGCCGACCGATTCGACGAATTCTGTGACCATCTACTCGTCCGCCACGAGGCCACCGGCGAATTCGTCGGCTGCTACCGCATGCTTCCGCCGGATGCCGCCGCGCAGGCCGGTGGCTATTACACGGCCACCGAGTTCGACATCTCGGCCCTGGACCCACGAGGCAATCGGATCGTGGAGATGGGCAGGGCGTGCGTCGACCCCGACCACCGTTCCGGCTCGGTACTGAGCCTGATGTGGTCCGGAATCCTCCACTACCTGCAGCTGACCGGCTACGACTGGGTGATGGGCTGCGTGTCCGTGCCCATGCAGGAGCATCCCGATGTCCCGGCCGGCTCCAACGTGCGCGGCGTGCGAGATCTGCTCCTGAGCAGGCACGGCAACGACCCTGCGGCCCGGGTCGTTCCCCGCAACCCGGTCCGCGTGGCCGGCCGATCCCTCGACGAGATCGAGCCACCTGCCCGGCCTTCGCTGCCCCCGTTGCTGCGGGGGTACCTCCGTCTGGGCGCGAAGGTGTGCGGGGAGCCGGCCCATGACCCGGAATTCGGTGTCGCCGACTTCGTCGCGCTGCAGGGACTGCATCACGCGAACGAGCGTTACCTCGAACGGCTGCGTTCGGCGTCGGCGTACCTCGAAACCGGGACCCGGGCATGAGCACCACCTCGAGCGAGACGCCGGTTCCCGTCCACGCCTGGATGCCGTCGAGTCCGTGCGGCAGCAGATGCCTGCCCCCGAAGGCGCCGGGAGTCTCGGCCGTTGTCGTCGCGATCCGTTGGTTCCTCGTAGCCTCCGCCCTGATGACCGCGCCGCTGCTGACGGCCGGGTGCGTGATGCCACAGACGTGGCGGACCGGTCTTCAACGTCGGTACGCGGCAATGCTGCTGCGGTGTGTGGGCCTGCGGCTCGAGGTGGTCGATCACCGCGGCAAGCGGCGGCACGAGGGTGGCATCCTGGTGGTGGCGGGCCACGTCTCCTGGACCGACGTCCTGGTTCTCAGTGCTCTTCACCCGGCAAGCTTCGTTGCGCGGGCAGACCTTCTCGACTGGCCGATCCTGGGGTCGCTCGCGCGGCGGATGCGGATCGTCCCGATCGACCGGCACGACCTGCGGGCGCTGCCCGGCACCGTGGCCGCAACAGCGACACGACTGCGAGACGGCGAAAGGGTGGCCGCCTTCCCGGAGGGGACGACGTGGTGCGGGCGCGCGTACGGAGGTTTCCGCCCGGCGCTGTTCCAGGCGGCGATCGACGCGGAGTGCCCGGTGCAGCCGGTGTCCCTGCGATACACGATGCGCGGGGGAGAATTGACCACCGGGCCGTGCTTCGTGGGTGAGGAGACGATCGGCGGGTCGATTCGGCGAATCATTCGGCACAAAGGCGTCGTCGCCGAAGTCCGGCTGGCGCCGATCGAGTACCCGGGAGAGTCGCGCCGCGATCTCGCCGCCCGCTGTGAGCGCGCCGTGCGGGGTTCCGAGCCCATCGATCTCGCAGCGCACGACATCCTCGATCCGACGCGGGAGCCCGCCCAGCGGGCCGGTACCCGGATCGAGACGGAAGAGCGCCTGATCGCCTGAGTTATCCTGGTCGGGTCATGACCTCTGCCCGCAGTGCCGACAGCCCTGTCTACCTGGACCACGCAGCTACCACTCCCATGGTGCCCGCGGCCGTCCAGGCGATGACCGACGTCTTCTCGACCGTGGGCAATGCGTCCTCGCTGCACGGCTCGGGGCGTGCCGCCCGCCGCCGTATCGAGGAGGCGCGCGAATCGATCGCGGCCGACCTCGGGGCCCGCCCGTCCGAGGTGATCTTCACCTCCGGTGGAACCGAAAGTGACAACCTGGCGGTCAAAGGCATCTTCTGGGCCCGCCGCGACGCCGATCCCGCCCGGGTGCGGATCATCACGAGTTCCGTCGAGCATCATGCCGTCCTCGACGCGGTGGAGTGGCTCGAGCAGCACGAAGGCGCCCAGGTTTCGTGGCTTCCGGTCGACGAGCGCGGTCGGGTGTCCCCGCACGTGCTGCGCGACGAGTTGGCCCGCCATGCCGACGAAACCGCACTGGTCACAATTATGTGGGCCAACAACGAGGTCGGCACGATCATGCCGATCGCCGAACTGGCAGCGGTCGCGGCGGAGTTCGAGATTCCCATGCACAGCGACGCGGTCCAGGCCGTCACCCATCTGCCCGTCGATTTCACCGCGAGCGGTCTCTCCGCGCTCAGTATCGCCGCGCACAAGGTGGGCGGCCCGCAGGGAGTCGGTGCACTGCTGCTCGGACGGCAGGTGGCATGCGTTCCGTTACTGCACGGCGGCGGTCACGAGCGCGACCTGCGTTCGGGTACCCCGGACACGGCCGGTGTCGTCGGGATGGCAGCGGCATTGCGGCACGCCACCGCGAACCTGGACGCGCGCGCCGAGGAGTTGACCGTCCTGCGGGACCAGCTGATCAGCCGAGTGCAGGAAATTCTCCCCGACGCCGTGTCGAACGGGCCGGTCGGTGCTGCACGCTTGCCCGGCAACGCCCATTTCACTTTCCCCGGCTGTGAGGGTGATTCCCTGCTGATGTTGCTCGACGCAGCGGGAATCGAGTGCTCCACCGGTTCGGCGTGTACGGCGGGCGTGGCTCGCCCGAGTCACGTCCTGACGGCGATGGGTGTGGACCCAGCCACCGCGCGGGGTTCGCTGCGGTTCTCGTTGGGGCACACGTCGACGGCGGGAGACGTGGAAGCGTTGATCGCGGCGCTGCCGCAAGTAGTGGAGCGAGCCCGCGCCGCGGGGCTCGCCGGTGTCGGAGCGCGTGGAGGGAATCGTTGATGCGAGTACTGGCGGCCATGAGCGGCGGAGTCGACTCCGCCGTCGCTGCGGCCCGGGCTGTGGCTGCCGGGCATGACGTGGTCGGTGTGCACCTGGCGTTGTCCGCCGAACCGGGAACCTTGCGGACCGGATCGCGGGGGTGCTGCTCCAAAGAGGACGCCGGTGATGCCAGGCGTGCGGCGGACGTTCTCGGAATCCCTTTCTACGTCTGGGATTTCGCCGATCGCTTCAAGGAAGACGTGATCGACGACTTCGTGGCGTCCTACGCCGCCGGTGAGACACCCAACCCCTGCCTGCGCTGCAACGAGAAGATCAAGTTCGCGGCGCTGGCGGACCGCGCCATCGCGCTCGGGTTCGACGCAGTGGCCACGGGTCACTATGCGCAGCTTCACGACGGGGTGCTCCGGCGCGCTGTCGATGCCGACAAGGACCAGTCCTACGTTCTCGGTGTGCTCACCGCCGAGCAGTTGTCCCGGGCGATGTTCCCGGTAGGTGACACTCCGAAAGAGCAGATCCGGGCGGAGGCGGCCGAGCGGGGTCTGGCCGTGGCGAACAAGCCCGACAGCCACGACATCTGCTTCATCCCCTCCGGCGACACCAGGGCGTTCCTCGGCGCGCGGATCGGTGTGCGCCCCGGAAGTGTGGTCGACGCCGACTCGGGTGAAGTTCTCGCGGAACATGAAGGCGTACACGGATTTACCATCGGCCAACGCAAGGGTCTGGGCGTCCAGGGTCCCGCAGCGGACGGACAGCCGCGGTACGTCACGGCGATCGAGCCGGAGACGGGCACCGTCCGGGTGGGTTCTGCTCGCAACCTCGAGGTGCACGCGATCAGCGCCGAGCGAGCCGTCTGGACGTCGGGCCGGGTGCCGGACGCGCCGATCGAGTGCACAGTTCAGGTACGCGCGCACGGCGGCCTGGCCGAGGCCGTGGCCGAGGCAGTCGACGGCGGCATCGCCATTTCGCTGCGCGAACCCCTCACCGGTGTGGCCAAGGGTCAGGCAGTGGTCCTCTACCGAACGGATCCGGCGGGCGACATCGTCCTCGGCAGTGGAACGATCTCGGGTACCGACTCCCGTCCGACCGCGCAGTGACACAGGCTGTTTCGCTGGCCGGTGCCGTCACCGGCGTCGGCTCGTGGCCCGGAACCGATGCACGCGAAGCCGCCACGATCGTTCTCGGTGAACTGGGCAGGCTTCCCCACCTGGTGGAGTTGCCCGCGCGGGGGCTCGGAGCAGACATGATCGGCCGTGCGAGCGCACTTCTCGTCGATCTGCAGTTGGACGTATCCACGACGGCGTATCGGGTGGTCTCGCGGAGAGGTTCGGTGGCCAAGCGGGCCACCGACCTGCTGAACCAGGACCTCGATGCGCTCGAAGAAGCCTGGGAGACAGCCGGTCTGGTCGGTGCCGACCATGTGGTGAAAGTGCAGGCGGTCGGACCGCTCACCTTGGCCGCGGAAGTGGAGTTCGGCACGGGCCGCCGCGTCCTCACCGATCCGGGCGCGGTGCGGGACTTCGCCGAGTCGCTGGGCGAGGGTGTGGCCCGGCATGCCGCCGAGGTGACCCGACGTCTCGGTGCGCAGGTCCTGATCCAGTTCGACGAACCGCGGTTGCCTGCGGTGCTGGCGGGCACGTTGTCCGGCCGGACCCGTCTCGAGACGGTCCGCGCGCTGCCCGAACCGGAGGCCCTCGCGGTGCTCGAGGCGACTCTCACCGGCTCCGGTGGTGTCACGATGGTGCACTGCTGCGCCGCGGGGATACCCACCGACCTGCTGCGGCGCAGTACGGCACGAGCGGTCGGCCTGGACGTGGCGCAGCTGACAGCAGCCGATCTGGACGGCATCGGGGAACTGCTCGACGCCGGGAAGGAGCTGGCTCTCGGATTGATCCCCAGCGTGGCGCCGTCGGTCCCCACCACGTGGCGTGACCTCGCCGCACCGGCCGTGACGCTGATCGACCGACTCGGTTTTCCCCGCACGACACTGCGCACCCAGGTGGCGGTCACGCCGGCATGTGGGCTCGCCGGAGCAGACGAGCAGTGGAGTCGTGAGGCCCTGCGTCTGAGCACTGAAGTGAGTAGTGCGTTCACCGACGACCCCGAATCACTGTGACTCGCGGGTTGGCTGTCGGCCCGACCGGTTAATCTTCGGACGTGACTGAATCGACCGAAGCCCCGACACCCGCCCCCGGCGACGTACGGGAGCGGTGGAACGAACTGGCCGAGGAAGTGCGGCAGCATCAGTTCCGCTACTACGTCCGCGACGCGCCCGTCATTTCCGACGGTGAGTTCGATGCGCTGCTCGGACAGTTGAACGACCTCGAGAACCAGTACCCGGACCTGCGCACCCCCGACTCGCCGACCCAGCTCGTCGGCGGCGGCTTCGCGACGGATTTCACCTCCGTCGACCACCTTGAGCGCATGCTCAGTCTCGACAACGTGTTCGCCACCGACGAGTTGCGTACCTGGATCAGCCGGGTGGAACAGGAGGCGGGCGCCGATCTGCCCTACCTCTGCGAGGTGAAGATCGACGGCGTCGCACTCAACCTCGTGTACGAGAACGGCCGACTCGTGCGCGCAGCCACTCGCGGTGACGGGCGCACGGGCGAGGACGTCACACTCAACGCACGCACGATCGACGACATTCCGGAAAGACTCACCGGCACAGACGAATACCCGGTTCCCGCCTTGCTCGAGGTGCGCGGCGAGGTGTTCTTCCGGCTCGAGGATTTCGCGGCTCTCAACGCCGCGCTCGTCGACGAAGGCAAGGCGCCCTTCGCGAATCCCCGCAACTCCGCAGCCGGCTCGCTGCGGCAGAAGAATCCCGCGGTCACTGCCCGTCGCCGTCTCGGAATGATCTGTCACGGTTTCGGCCGGATCGAAGGGTTCGAGCCCGTCTCGCAGTACGACGCCTACACGGCGCTCGCCGCATGGGGTCTGCCCGTCTCCTCACACACCTCCCGCGTCGTGGGCGCCGACGCGGTGGTGGCGAAGGTCCAGTACTGGGGCGAACACCGGCACGACGTCGAGCACGAAATCGACGGACTGGTGGTGAAGGTCGACGAGATGTCGCTGCAACGCCGGCTCGGTTCCACCTCGCGAGCCCCGCGGTGGGCAATCGCGTACAAATACCCGCCCGAGGAAGCCACCACCAAGCTCCTCGACATCCGGGTCAATGTGGGGCGGACGGGACGGGTCACACCTTTCGCCTACATGGAACCGGTCACCGTCGCCGGTTCCACCGTGTCACTCGCCACCCTGCACAACGGCTCCGAGGTCAAGCGCAAGGGTGTGCTGATCGGTGACACCGTGGTGATCCGCAAGGCTGGTGACGTCATCCCAGAGGTTCTGGGGCCCGTCGTTGACGTGCGCACGGGCGAAGAACACGAGTTCGTCATGCCGACACACTGCCCCGAATGCGGCACCCTCCTGGCCCCGGCCAAGGAGGGGGATGCCGACATCCGCTGCCCCAATCAGCGCTACTGTCCCGCGCAGCTCCGGGAGCGGGTCTTCCACGTCGCGGGCCGGGGCGCGTTCGACATCGAGGTGCTCGGGTACGAGGCCGCGACGGGTCTGCTCGAGGCCGGGGCGATCGAGGACGAGGGTGACCTGTTCTCGATCACGGAGGACGATCTCCTGAAGACGTCGATCTTCCGGACCAAGGCGGGGGCTCTCTCCGCCAACGGCCGGCGGCTCCTCGACAACCTCGACTCCGCGAAGGACAAACCGCTGTGGCGGGTGCTCGTGGCTTTGTCGATTCGACATGTGGGACCCACGGCTGCCCGTGCGCTTGCCGGCGAGTTCGGTTCGCTCGATCGGATCCGCCAGAGTTCTGTCGAGGAGTTGGCGGCAGTGGACGGCGTGGGCGGCACCATCGCCGCCGCGGTCGCGGAATGGTTCGGAGTCGACTGGCATCTGCAGATCGTCGAGAAGTGGGCGGCGGCCGGGGTGCGCATGGAAGATGAACGTGACGAATCGATCCCGCGCAACCTCGAAGGCTTGTCAATCGTGGTGACGGGATCGCTCGAGACGTTCTCGCGTGATCAGGCCAAGGAAGCCATCCTCATCCGAGGCGGCAAGGCCGCGGGTTCGGTGTCGAAGAAGACGGCCTATGTGGTGGTCGGGGAATCACCGGGCTCGAAGCATGACAAGGCCGTCGAACTCGGTGTTCCTGTTCTCGACGAGGACGGATTCCGGCGACTGCTCGAAGGTGGGCCGGAGGCTGTGGCCGATTCGGCGATGTGACCGGTTCCTCACTCCCGTTTTTTGGGCACCGTGAGGTCTCCTGCCATAGTTCTGGACATGATCGAAATACGGGATGTGACCCCGGACGAGTACGAGGTCGTCGGCGACCTGACGGTGATCGCGTACGTCGGCGGCGGATTCGTCGAAGCGCACGATCCGTACACCGACCGCCTGCGCGATACGGCCGGACGTGTGGAGAAGGCGGATGTCCGGGTTGCCGTCATCGACGGCCGGGTCGTCGGCTCCGTCACGATCGCGGATCCGGCGTCGCCCTACGCGGATGTGGCACAGCCGGGCGAACTCGAGTTCCGCATGCTCGCGGTGTCGCCGGACGCGCGCGGCTCCGGCGTCGGTTCGGCGTTGGTGCGGCACGTACTGGACACCGCCTACGACCGGGGCGACCGCGCCGTCGTGATGTCGACGCAGCCGTCGATGGAAGCTGCCCGGCGCATCTACGACCGCAACGGATTTGTTCCTGTGGCCGAACGGAATTGGCATCCGGTACCCGGCGTGGAGTTGACCGTCCTGGTCCGCGAACTGGTGTGAGGCAGGCCGCGGGTAAGGCCCTCAGCCCAGCACGGTTGCGATGATGCCGGCCAGATACCCCAGCCGCGCGACTTCCGACGGGCGGAACTCCGGACCCCCGGGCCGGCCCAGCATCAGCACGCGGCCGGTGGCGCCGAGTGGGGCCGCGGCCAGGGTGGTGTTCATATCGCGCCACACCCGCGGTACCCAGTCACCCTCACCGTCCAGCGCCATCGGCTTCTCGAGGGGCATCCACGGGATGTCCGTGGCATGGGTTTCCGGAGCTCCGGAACTTCCGACCACGCGGTAAGCGCCCCGCGGTCCCAGGTCCGCGACCACGGACCAGCCGACGCGCAGCACCCGCGGAGCGCCGTCGACCAGGACCTGCAGACGGTCGTCCGCCGCGGTGGCCACCTGATCGATCAACTCGAGTTCGCGGTGGGTGTCGAGTATTCCGGCGTAGGGACGAATGGAATCGATGGTGACGTCGGGGAGGGCCTCGGCGGCGGTGATCAGGGTGTCGGGGAGGGACCCCGGCTCGACATCGACCACGAGGTCGTCGATGGCGAATCCTGCACCCCGCTCCACCACGTCGAGCGACAGAATGTCAGCGCCCACCGAACCGAGGGCGACGGCGAGCGAGCCGAGGCTACCTGGTCGGTCGGGGAGCTGGACGCGAAGCAGATACGACACGTGCGTCCCTTTCACCACGAGATAAACGCGGGAGTGCTACCTGCGACCCCCGTCACGACCATCCTTGCACTTTCGGTTCCGAGTATGCGGTCCCCCCTCCGCCTTCGGGGACCGGCTGCGCGGGAGTTGCTGGTCGCGCTCGATTAGTTGACACCCCCGATACCGAATCGCCTCATTCGCGAAACATGTCGACTCGAAACCTGGGCCCATCACCACCACACCGGTCGTGGTCTTGGTGGTTCCACCACCCTTCCCGACCCTCAGGAAGCGGCGCTGGCTGCACGGCTGATCCGGCCACGCTCTAGGCTGGGAAGGACATTGTGTACGTCCGACCTGAAAGGGGCCTCGCGGTGCCTGCCATCTCCCGTGACGAGGTCGCGCACCTCGCGCGGCTGTCTCGACTCGCCCTGACCGACGCCGAACTCGACGAGTTCGCGGGTCAGCTGGACTCGATTCTCAGCCACGTGAAGGTGGTCACCGAGGTTCCCGCAGAAGACGTCCAGCCGATGGCGAACCCGAACGCGGTCACCAACGTGACCCGTCCGGATGTGATCGTTCCCGGGCTCACCCCGGAGCAGGCGCTGTCCGGCGCGCCCGCTGTCGAACAGGATCGCTTCGCCGTCCCGCAGATTCTCGGAGAGGGCGAATGAGCGCCGAACTGACCACACTCGACGCGGCAGAACTGGCGTCGAAGATTCACAGCCGTGAGGTGTCGTCCGTCGAGGTCACCCAGGCACATCTCGACCGCATCGCGGAGGTCGACGGCGGACTCGGAGCCTTCCTGCACGTTGCGGGGGAGCAGGCCCTCGTGTCGGCGAAGGAGGTGGACAGCGCACTCGCGGCCGGTGAGGCTCCTGCATCGCCGTTGGCGGGAGTTCCGTTGGCGCTCAAAGACATCTTCACGACCACCGACATGCCCACCACGTGTGCCTCGAAGGTCCTCGAGAACTGGGTCGCCCCCTACGACGCGACTCTCACGGGCAAGCTTCGCGCCGCCGGAATCCCGATCCTCGGCAAGACCAACCTCGACGAGTTCGCCATGGGCTCCTCCACCGAGAACTCCGCGTACGGCCCCACCCGCAACCCGTGGGACCCCACACGCGTCCCGGGTGGCTCGGGTGGCGGCAGCGCCGCGGCGCTCGCATCCCGGCAGGCCCCGCTCGCGATCGGCACCGACACCGGTGGATCGATCCGTCAGCCCGCCGCCCTCACCGCGACGGTGGGAACCAAGCCGACCTACGGCACGGTGTCTCGTTTCGGCCTGGTCGCCTGTGCGTCGTCGCTGGACCAGGGTGGGCCCTGTGGTCGCACAGTTCTCGACACCGCCCTGCTGCACGAGGTGATCGCCGGGCACGATCCGCGCGACTCCACCTCCATCGATGCGCCGGTCCGCCCGGTGGTCGCCGCGGCGCGGGAGGGCGCGGGCGGCAACCTGCGAGGTGTGAAGGTCGGCGTAGTCAAGGAACTGCACTCCGACAGCTACCAGCCCGGCGTCCTCTCCTCGTTCGACGCTGCCGTGGCACAGCTCACCGAACTGGGCGCCGAGGTCGTCGAAGTGTCGTGTCCCAACTTCGAGTACGCGCTCGCGGCGTACTACCTGATCCTCCCGAGTGAGGTGTCCTCGAATCTCGCCCGGTTCGATGCCATGCGTTACGGACTGCGCATCGACGAGGGTGACATGAGCGCGGATCAGGTGATGGCAGCTACCCGTGCCGCGGGCTTCGGCCCGGAGGTCAAGCGTCGCATCATGATCGGTACCTACGCACTCTCGGCGGGGTACTACGACGCGTACTACGGCCAGGCGCTCAAGGTCCGGACTCTCATCTCCCGCGACTTCGACAGGGCCTATGAGAAGGTCGATGTCCTCGTGTCGCCCACCAGTCCGTTCACGGCCTGGAAGCTGGGGGAGAAGGTCGGCGATCCACTCGCGATGTATCTGTCGGACCTGTGCACCCTGCCTACCAATCTCGCGGGCCACTGCGCGATGTCCGTTCCGTCCGGGCTGTCGGCGGACGACGGTCTTCCGGTCGGGTTGCAGATCATGGCGCCGGCGCTGGCCGACGAGCGGCTCTACCGGGTGGGTGCGGCGTTCGAAGCTGCTCGTGGTCCCCTCGAATCACCGAGTGAGGTCGCAGTCGGGTAGGGCGGTACCCTGTTCCTTCCCGTAGCGATGTCCGTGCCCGGCTGGGAAATTCAGCGCTGACACCAGGTCGACGCTCGCCTGGAGGAACGTCAGGCCGGGAATCCATTGTGGGACAGGAGCATCGGCTACGGCCCGTGACAGATCGGGCCGGCGCAGGATCAGGTCGGGTGACCACCACACGACGGGATCGGACGTGTTGGCCAGAACCGTTGCGCCGTCGGTCATCACGGACCCGGCGGGCGGTCCGGCCCACAGCGCCCCGCATGCTCGGCGGCCGAGGTCTGCCGCGTCGGTGAATTGTGCGCTCCCGCCGACGGATCCGAGGCTCTGACCGTAGACGTAGAGAGCGGGACGGATCGCATCGGGTAGTGCCGTGATGCGATCGGCGACCGCATCGAACAAGGCTGCCGCGTCCGCTGCGGCCGCCGAACGGCCGAAGACGAAGGTGATCCAACTCGGTGCGTAGGAATATTGGAGCCCGACTATCGCGACGTCGTCGTCGAAGCGGTCCTCGAATCCTTCCGCCGCGTTCTCGTCGATCCAGCCGGAGCCGGTGGGGATGGTGACGACGATGGCCGAGCGGGCGAATCCGCCGGCCCTCTCGAGTTCCGAGACCGCCAGAGCCGCACGGGACTTCACGTCCGGTGCCGAGTTCATTCCGACGTACGTGCGGATACTCCCGGACTGTTCACCGGCTGCCACGAAGCGACGTCCCTGTCGCCCGAGCGACTCCCAGCTGACAACGGACTCGGGGCTCCCCGCTCGTGCGGCAGACATCGGGCGCTGCGACGAGACGTCGACCACGTCATTGGAATCGCTGTAGGAACGCGACATCATCTCCCACACGGCGGGCCCGGCAACCAGTTGCAGACCGGTCGCGAGAACGACGGCCGTCGTAGCACTGCCGATCCAGCCGAGACGGTGGGCCACCGAGGAGACGGTCGCACCGGCGGCGACCACGACCACGAACGTCGCTACGGCTCCGAGGATCACCTGCATCCAGTGGCCCGGGCCGACGCTGCTCATCCCCATCACCTGCCGGAGGGAGTCCTGCCAGTGATCGGCCGCGACCATCGCCCAGGTGGTGGTGACCATCGCGCCGAGCAAGGCGAGGAGTCGAACGGATTCCCGTGGTACCCGGGAGCCGGAGGAGCGGGTGAGCACCTGTCGCAACCGACGGACGAGGACCAGCATCCCGAGCCCCGCCGCAGCGAGGACCCCGGTGAACAGGGCCTGCGTCAGGGCGCTTCGAGGGAGCAATGACGGTGTGAGAGAGGCGAGTACGCAGAGAGTGACGACGATCGTGGAGGACGCCCGAGGGAGTGTCGACACCGGAATCGTCGTGGCGAGGGCCCGGCGCAGCGCAGATGCCGGTACCGGGCTGCCGTAGTCCCCGGGAGGCCGGGTGCCCAGGACGGTGGTCGTGCTCATGCGACGGCTCCCTCGGGTTCCGGACGGCGGCGGAGGGACCAGACGGCGCCCGCGAGAAGCGTCACACCGAGACCGCCTGCGAGCCCGTACGTGACTCCGGACTCCGTGACGGGCGCGGAATATCCCTGGCGCCAGCTATTTCCCGTGACGGCAGTGGCCGCGATGTTCGCCATGACGTAGCAGGATGCGCGAGCTCGTTCGTCGACGCGTGTGTCACAGGCCGCGTGCATGCGTCGATCGAGCTGTGCGTCCAGGCTCTGTCGGGCCCACGGCTCGAGGTCGTTCCCAGACAGGGAGGCGTAACGGAGGAGGTCGTATCCGAGGTCGTGGGCCTTGCACGACGCAACGAATTCGACCGGCAGCGGAACCGGGGACGAGCAGTCGCCGTCCGGGTCGGCGAGCATTCCCTCGACGCGCTGGGGTGTGTACCCCATGACGGATTCGAAGTCCTCGGGGATGAATGCTTCACCGAACTCCTCGGCGGAGGTGAGCGTGCGGACCGCGTCCGATGCGGCGGCGTTCTCCGCCCGGGGTGTGCCCGCGGTCCCGGTGCCGGAAAACCCGGTAGTAGTCAGAAGTGCCGTTGCGGCACAGGCCACCGCTGCCCACGTAGTTCTCCGTGTCCCCGTCGTTCGCCCTGTCCCCGTCGTTCGCATGAGGACGACGGTATGAACAAGCGTTACGCAGCCACATCACACCGGAGTCCGGTTCGATTCCTGGCTTCGGAGGACCAGTCGGCTGCAATCTCATACCTCGGTACTAGAAGTACCTCGGCCCGCGGAGTGAGGACGCGCTGCGAAGGCAGCTCCTACGCTCGACGTGTGGACAAGAAGACGCGCATCCGGAGCGTTGCTCGAGGTCAGTGGCTCAACGTGGCAATTGCCTCGGTCACAGCGATTCTCTTCGCTGTCGCGTGGCCGACACTGCAATTGACGCACCAGGTCAGCCCGCCGATTCAGCCGTTCGTTGCGGCGCTCGCAGCGTTCCCTTTCGTTCTGATCCGCGCCAACCCCGCGCTCGGGTGGGCTGTCTCTGCAGTGTCCGCTCTGATCATTCCGCGGGTCTTCGGACTGCAGGAGGGTTACGACTATCCCTGGCAGGTGGTCCATATCCTGGTGATCCTCGCACTCCTGGCGGCTGTGAGTATGCGGGCGGCCATTCCCGTGGTCGGTGTCGCGTGGATCTCGACGGTGCTCCTCTTCCTCGCCGACACTCCCGGCACCAACGGCCGCGGCTGGGCCGTCGGGCTCACGGCGATCGTCGTCTTCGGCCTGCTGATCCGCTGGCTCGTGCTCTCCCGCAGGCAACTCGCCCGGCAGGAGGAGTTGAGCGAGCTCGAACGCACGCGTCGCACGATTCTCGAGGAGAAGGCACGCATCGCCCGCGACCTGCATGACGTTGTCGCACATCACATGTCGATGGTCGTCGTGCAGGCGCAGAGCGCCCCATACCGCATCGCGAACGTGTCGGACGAGACCCGCGCGGAATTCGAGTCGATCGGCGCCGCCGGGCGCGCCGCACTGAACGAGGTACGCGGACTGCTCGGCGTCTTGCGGAGCGACGGCCAGCTCGCGGAGCACGCCCCGCAGCCGGGGGTGGACCAGATCGGCGAGTTGCTCGAGGGCAGTCGGCGGGCCGGGATTCCGGTCACCTGGACTGTGTCCGGTGATCAGACACTCGTGTCCGAGTCGGTCGGATTGGTGATGTATCGCATCCTGCAGGAGTCACTGGCCAATACTGCGCGGCACGCATCGGGTGCGGCGGTCGAGGTGAAAATCACGTACCA
This sequence comes from Rhodococcus sp. NPDC019647, assembly GCF_044389235.1. NCBI lineage: Bacteria > Bacillati > Actinomycetota > Actinomycetes > Mycobacteriales > Nocardiaceae > Rhodococcus > Rhodococcus sp. NPDC019647. The sequence goes on from NZ_JBIRXS010000001.1 coordinate 180,150, forward strand.
ATCTCCGATCGTGTCGCTTGCCGTGGTCAACGGTCCGGCGAAACGGAGTCTCGCGTCCGCGCTGACCAGGCACGAGTCCACCGGAGGCAACGGAATCATCGGCATGCGCGAGCGTGCGCAGGCCGTCGGGGGAGTGCTCACCACCCGGATGCACGACAACGGTGGATTCGAGGTGCACGCCGAGTTTGCGGCCGCGTCAGCCTAGGCTGACGGGCGTGGCCATCACCGTGTTCATCGCAGACGATCAAGCCATGGTCCGTCAGGGCTTCGGCGCCCTCCTCTCCTCACAGCCCGACATCAGCGTGATCGGCGACGCACCGGACGGGGCTGTGGCGGTGACCGAGGTCAAACGTCTGCGTCCCGACGTGGTGCTCATGGATGTCCGGATGCCCGAGATGAACGGCCTCGATGCGGCGCGCCTGATCCTGTCAGCCGGATTCGACCCCCCGGTGCGTGTGCTGATGCTCACCACCTTCGACGTCGACGACTATGTCTACGAAGCACTCAGCATCGGAGCCAGCGGTTTCATGCTCAAAGATGCGCCCGCCGAAGAACTGGTTCGTGCGGTCCGCGTCGTCGCCGACGGGGAGGCACTTCTGGCGCCGACCGTCACCAGGCGTCTCATCGCCGACGTGACCAGCCGCCGCAGCACTACGCGTCGTAAACCCGCTGCGCTGTCGGCGCTGACCCCGCGCGAGCGGGAGGTTCTCGAACTCATCGCCCGCGGGATGTCCAACACCGAGATTGCCGACCGCCTGTTCGTCGCCGAGCAGACCGTCAAGACGCACGTCGGAAAGGTGCTGTCCAAGCTCGATCTCCGCGACCGCGCACAGGCCGTGGTACTCGCCTACGAGAGTGGCCTCGTCACACCGGGCTGAAAAAGAACCCGGCGGTCCGAGGTGCTCTCACGGCGCCGGAGCGGCAAGATGGATAAGGAGAACCACCATCACCACACGAGGTGCCGTCCCTCCGGGGCACGGCGCCGCAACGGGAGAACGAGGGGTGCTTGGATGCGGATCGGGATCCTGACCGGCGGCGGCGACTGCCCCGGACTCAACGCGGTGATCAGGGCGGTGGTGCGCACTGCCGACGGTCGGTACCGCAGCTCGGTGGTCGGATTCCGGGACGGGTGGCGCGGCCTGCTCGAGGATCGCAAGGTTCCGTTGTCCAACGACGACCGGATCGACCGCATCCTCACCCGCGGTGGCACCATCCTAGGAACTGCCCGGGTAAACCCGGACAAATTGAAAGCCGGACTGGACCAGATCCGGCAGACCCTCGACGACAACGGGATCGACGCCCTCATTCCGATCGGAGGTGAGGGAACGCTCACTGCCGCAGGATGGTTGGCAGAAAGCGGTGTCCCGGTCATCGGGGTTCCGAAGACCATCGACAACGACATCGACTGCACCGACGTGACGTTCGGCTTCGACACCGCGCTGTCCATCGCGACGGATGCGATCGACCGGTTGCACACCACGGCAGAGTCGCACCAACGGGTCATGCTGGTGGAGGTGATGGGCAGACACGCCGGCTGGATCGCGCTGCACTCGGGTCTGGCGACGGGCGCGCACCTCACGCTCGTTCCCGAGGTGCCGTTCGACGTCGCTGAGGTGTGCGACATGGTGAAGAAGCGGTTCCAGCGGGGCGACTCCCACTTCATCTGTGTCGTCGCCGAGGGTGCGGCACCCACCCCCGAGTCGATGACGCTGCGCGAAGGCGGCATCGACGAGTTCGGGCACAAACGATTCACCGGTGTCGCGCAGCAGCTCGGCGCCGAGATCGAGCGCCGCATCGGCAAGGAAGTACGGACAACGGTTCTCGGGCACGTGCAGCGGGGCGGCACTCCCACCCCGTACGACCGGGTACTCGCTACCCGCTTCGGGGTGCACGCCACGGACGCGGTCCACCGCGGAGACTTCGGGCAGATGGTCGCCCTGCACGGCACGTCGATCGAATTGGTGGCGCTCACCGACGCCACCCGTCACCTCAAGACCGTGCCGCGCGAGCGGTACGACGAGGCAGCCGCATTTTTTGGCTGACCGCGTTTTTCGGCACACGAGCAGGCGCATAAACTCTTCTGCATGACTGCTGTCGACGCGCCTGCCCTCCTCGACTACGACGATGTGCTCGCCAAGTACGAGCCTGTTCTCGGCATGGAGGTACACGTAGAGCTCGGCACCAACACCAAGATGTTCTGCCCGTGCCCCACCGAGTTCGGTGCAGAGCCGAACACGCAGGTGTGCCCGGTGTGCCTGGGCCTGCCGGGGTCGTTGCCGGTGGTCAACGAGGCGGCGGTGGAGTCCGCGATCCGGATCGGTCTGGCGCTGAACTGCTCGATCACGCCGTGGGGCCGTTTCGCGCGGAAAAACTACTTCTACCCGGACCAGCCGAAGAACTATCAGATCTCGCAATACGACGAGCCGATCGCCACCGATGGTTACCTCGACGTCGTTCTCGATGACGGCACCACCTGGCGCGTCGAGATCGAGCGTGCACACATGGAAGAGGACACCGGGAAGTCGCTGCACGTCGGTGGCGCGACCGGCCGTATCCACGGGGCAAGCCACTCGCTGCTCGACTACAACAGGGCGGGCGTGCCGCTGGTCGAGATCGTGACCAAGACCATCAGCGGTGCCGGTGCGCGAGCGCCCGAGGTGGCCCGCGCCTACGTCACCGCCCTCCGTGATCTGCTGAAGTCGCTGCAGGTGTCGGACGTGCGCATGGACCAGGGCTCGATGCGCTGCGACTCCAACGTGTCGCTGATGCCGATCGGTGCTACCGAACTGGGAACCCGGACCGAGACGAAGAACGTCAACTCCCTCAAGAGCGTCGAGGTGGCGGTCCGGTACGAGATGCGCCGTCAGGCCGCCGTGCTGGAGTCGGGGGGTGCGGTGATCCAGGAAACACGCCACTTCCAGGAGGCGGACGGCACCACCTCGCCGGGCAGGCGCAAGGAGACCGCCGAGGACTACCGCTATTTCCCGGAACCCGACCTCGAGCCCGTAGCGCCCAGCGCCGAATGGATCGAGGAACTCCGCGGCACACTGCCGGAGTTGCCGTGGGTCCGTCGGGCCCGGATCCAGGCCGACTGGGGTGTTTCCGACGAGGTGATGCGCGACCTTGTGAACGCAGGTGCCCTCGACCTGGTGATCGCCACGGCCGAGGCCGGAGCCTCCCCGGAAGCCGCACGGTCGTGGTGGGTGTCGTACCTCGCCCAGCAGGCCAACACCCGCGGCGTGGAGTTGACGGCCCTGCCGATCACCCCGGCGCAGGTGGCCGAGGTGGTCGCGCTCATCGACAACGGCACACTGAACAACAAGGTGGCGCGCCAGGTGGTCGACCGCGTCCTCGACGGCGAGGGCGACCCCAAGCAGGTTGTTGCGAACCATCCGGAATTCGTGGTCGAGCGGGACGACACCAAGCTGAAGGCGGCCGTCGACGAGGCGTTGGCAGCCAACCCTGATATCGCCGACAAGATTCGCGGCGGAAAGGTGGCCGCTGCAGGCAAGATCGTCGGCGACGTGATGAAGGCGACACGGGGTCAGGCAGATCCCGCACGCGTCAAGGAACTCGTCATCGAGGCGTGCAGCTAGTCTCTCGCTGTTGTTCGTACATGGGTGCAGGCGTGCACGCGGGGCGGAGCGGAGCCGATCAGTCGAACCCGCCGCCGCCTGAGGGCAACGGCATCTTGATCACACGGTCGTCGTTGGGGCCGGGCTGACCGGCTGTCTTGTTCACCGTGCTGACCCAGATCAGCCCGTCCGGTCCGAGGGCGGCCCCACCGAGCTGGCCGTACCGGTCCTGGACGATGACGCCCGGGGCAGTGGTGACCGCTCCGGTGCTCGGGTCGGCGGCGAGCGCGGACATTGCTTTGGCCGTGCTCAACGACACCGCGACGACATCCTGCGCGGCCACGCAGCCGCCCACTCCGGGGCGCTCCGGCCACGTCCACACCGGGGAGGACACGGCACCGTCGGCGCTTACGCGCTGCAGGCGATCCTCGAGGGGTGTGCGGTCGGTGACCCAGACCGCCACACCGGGGTCGACGCACACCCCACCGGCGGTCCCGATGCCGGACAGGACGACCTGCGGGCGGGGCTGTGCGGGGGTCGGGGCGGGTGACAGTGCGGTGACTTTCAACAGCTTGCCGGCGAGTGAGGCGGGATCGGACGCGGCGGCCGGGTTGCCGGCGTTTCCGGTGAGCACCATGAGTTCGTCGCCGGAGAATTCGAGTGAACCGGCATTGCCGACATTTCCCCGCGGAATCCCGCCGAGCACTTCCTTGGCCGTATCGCCCGGTGCGACGCGCACCACCCGGTTGTCGGTGGGAGTCGAGATGTAGGCGTAGATCAAGTTGTCCTCGACGAAGCTCGGTGACAGGGCGATATCGAGGAGTCCACCGTCGGAACTGGCGTCGACGTCGATGTGCGCAATCTCTCTGGGCTGGCGGCCCTGTGCGACCTCGAGGATGCGTCCGGTGCGTCGTTCTGCGACCAGCGCGGTGGCTGCGTCGGGAAGGACGACGAGCCCGCCCGTGGTGTCGAGACAGGTGGCGATGACACTGGGGTCCGGATCCTGGCACGGTCCGAGCGGCCCGCTGGGCGGTGGGGGTGTGGTGGTGGACGGAGGCGGACTCTCGGGCTCTACCTCGGCACCCGACGCCTCGGAAGGTTCGGGGCTGAACGGTGAGGACGCCGAATCGTCGAACTTCGCACAGCCTGCCGCGAGCAACGCGGTGACGCACAGCACAGACACCATCCATGTCGATCTGCCGGTCGCCCTGCGGCTCAGCCCACCCACCATCATGAGTGAAACGTTACGGAAGGGTGCGGCGTCACCGCCACGCCGCACCTGCTTCCCGGCGATGTTCCCCGCGCCGACCTACCCTGGACGGTGTGACTGACATGCGGAAAGATCCCAGCGAGTCGCCGGACCCCGGTGCCTCGGACCACGGCGCCTCACCGGACTACGGCAAGGTCTCCAGCCCGTACGACTCTCCGACGGAGCGTTTTCCGACGGCCACGCCGGCGCCGGGTTCCGGGGGTCGCACGCTTCCGCACACCGACGACGAACTGGATTTCGGTGACGCGCGGGGCGCGGGTCTGCCGACCGAGCAGATCCCGACCTACCGGGACTCGGGGTCGTTCGGATCGGATCAGCCGACGGAGGGTCTCGGCGGCACTTCCGCCGCAGCGGCCGCATCGCCCGGTACGACCGCGGTCGGGACGGCGGATGACGGTGACGTGAAAATCGGTCGCGGAACCCTGGACCTCGGGTTGCTCGCACTGCGCCTGGCAGTGGGCGGTACGGCTCTGGTGCACGGACTGCAGAAGTTGACAGGGATATGGAACGGCCCGGGTCTCGACGGGTTCGAGGAGATGCTGGCGAACTCCGGATTCCAGCAGGCGAAGCTCCTTGCAATCCTGGGTGCTGTCGGTGAGGTCGCCGGTGGGGCGCTGCTGATCCTCGGACTGGTGACGCCACTGGCCGCTGCTTCGGTTCTCGCGGTAATGATCAACGCGTGGGCGTTCCGCCAGACGGCGGAACCGGGCCTCGAATACTTCGCGCCTGCGGGAACCGAGTACGAGACCCTGCTCGGTGTGTGCGCCGGGGTCATCATTCTCACCGGTCCCGGTCGTATCTCTCTCGACGGGCGGCGGGGTTGGGCGACCCGGCCGTTCATCGGTTCGTTCGTCGCGCTGATTCTGGGTGTCGCTGCCGGCGTCTGCACCTGGATCTTCCTCAACGGGGCCAACCCGCTCATCTGACTTCGCAGACGACTCCGCCGCACCTCCCTCAGGGAGGTGCGGCGGAGTCGTGTCTCTCAGGTCAGTTCTGTGCGAATCAGTTCTGGGCGAACTCGGGGAGCTTCTCCTCTTCCGGCGGCTCCGCCTCGGCGGCGAGACGCCGGCCCAGGACGGACTTGCGCCGGCCGTAGGCGAAGTAGATCAGCACACCGAGTGCCATCCACCCGACGAACCGGATCCACGTCTCCACCGAGAGATTGAGCATCAACCATCCGCAGGCGGCGACGGCGAGGATCGGAACCAGCGGAACGAGCGGGACTCGGAAACCGCGCGGCAGGTCGGGCCGCGTGCGGCGAAGAATGATCACACCGATGCAGACCAGCACGAATGCGAACAGCGTGCCGATGTTCACCATCTCTTCCAGCGTGCCCATGGGGAAGAACGCGGCGAGGAAAGCCACGACCGCCCCGACGATCAGGGTGATCCGAACTGGCGTCCCCTTGGTGCCCGTCTTGGCGAGCCCGCGCGGCATCAGTCCGTCCCGAGACATCGCGAAGAGCACTCGGGTCTGTCCGAGCATCATGACCATGACCACGGTGGTTAGGCCGGCGAGGCCGCCGAAGTTGATGGCCGTCTGCGCCCAGGTGATGCCGTGTGCCTCGAAAGCGGTGGCGAGAGTGGCACTGCTGTCACCGACCAGCGGACTCCCGGTCTTCAGATCGGTGTACTTGACCATGCCGGTGAGGACGAGGGTGACGGCGACGTAGAGGACGGTGACGATGGCGAGGGAGCCCAGGATGCCGCGGGGCAGAGCCTTCTGCGGGTTCTTGGTTTCCTCGGCGGTGGTGGCGACGACATCGAACCCGATGAAGGCGAAGAACACGAGGCTCGCCGCGGCGAGCAGGCCGTACCAGCCGTAACTGCTGCCGTCGGCGCCGGTGAGGAAGGAGAACAGGGTCTGGTGCACGCCCTGCGCAGTACTCGACGCACCCTCGGCGGGCGGGATGTAGGGCGCGTAGTTCTCCTTCTTGATGTAGAAGACGCCCACTGCGATGACGAGAAGAACGACGGCGATCTTGATGGCCGTGATGATCGCAGAGACGCGGGAGGAGACCTTGGTGCCGATGGCGAGCACGGCGGTGATGGCGCCGACGATGATCAGCGCACCCCAGTCGAAGTCGATCGGCCCGAGATGCGCTGTGGTGGCGCCGCTGAAGCCGAGCGCATTGCCCAGATACAGCGACCAGCCTTTGCCCACCACGGCCGACGCGAGCGCGAATTCGAGGATGAGGTCCCAGCCGATGATCCAGGCGACGAATTCGCCGAAGGTGGCGTACGAGAAGGTGTATGCGCTTCCGGCCACCGGAACGGTGGACGCGAACTCGGCGTAACACAGCGCGGCGAGCCCGCACGCGATGGCGGCGAGTACGAACGCGAGCGAGATGGACGGCCCGGCGACGTTGCCTGCGGTGCGGGCCGTGAGCGTGAAGATGCCGGCACCGATCACGACAGCCACGCCGAAGACGGTGAGATCCTTGGCGGTCAATTCCCTCCGCAGCCGAGTGTCAGGCTCGTCGGTGTCCGCGATCGATTGCTCGACGGATTTCGTTCGCCATATGCCGACTCCTGGCATGTGTCGCTCCTAGGTTGTGTTCCCGGTGGCCTCGTGGGCCGGAGGATGGTGGCTGTGCGCCGATGTGATGTAGGTCTCATCGGCCAACTGAGGGAACCACTACTGAGCGCCATGTGCAAGGAGCGGGCCGGTAACTGATCAGAGTGATCAGTAGAGGTCATGCGAGCGGCTCGGGCTCTGAGCGAGTTGACTACCCCGTGATTGCGGTCACGTCACGGCGGATCGGCCCCCGCTGAGGCAGAAAGAAACCGGGCACCGCGGCGAAGGAAGCTCCGCAGCGGTGCCCGGCATCGTGCACCCGAATGGATCGTCGGTCAGGGGACCTGGCGCACCGCTCCCTTGTCGGCGGAGGTCGCCAACGCCGCGTAGGCGCGCAGTGCGGTAGTGACCGTGCGTTCGCGGTTCAACGGCTGCCACGGACGTTCGGAGGACTCCATCTTCGCCCGGCGCTCGGCAAGCACCTCGTCGTCGACGAGGAGCTTCAGCGTGCGGGTCGCGATGTCGATGAGGATCTGATCGCCGTCCTCCACGAGGCCGATGGCGCCGCCGCTGGCGGCCTCGGGGGAGATGTGGCCGATGGACAGTCCGGAGGAACCACCGGAGAATCGGCCGTCGGTGATCAGCGCGCACTTCTTCCCGAGGCCGGAACCCTTGAGGAATGCCGTGGGGTGCAGCATTTCCTGCATGCCCGGCCCGCCTGCGGGACCCTCGTAGCGCACGACGAGGACCTCACCGGGCTGAATCTTCTTACCGAGGATCACCGACACCGCCTCTTCCTGCGACTCCACGACGCGCGCGGGCCCCTGGAAGTGGAACAGGTCTTCGTCGATTCCCGCCGTCTTGATGACCGCGCCGTCGACGGCGATGTTGCCGCGGAGCACGGCCAGACCGCCCTCGACCGTGTGCTTGTGCTCGAAGTCGCGGATGCAGCCGTTCGCGGCGTCCGTGTCGAGTGACGACCAGCGGTTGTTCGTCGAGAACGGCTCGGTGGTGCGGACACCACCGGGTGCGGCATGGAAGAGTTCGACGGCCTCGTCGGAAGCCTTGCCCGAGCGGATGTCCCACGTGTCGAGCCACTCGTCGAAGCTCTTGGTGTGCACGGTCGAGACGTCGCTTTCGAGCAGCCCTGCCCGGCGGAGTTCGCCGAGGATCGCGGGGATTCCACCCGCTCGGTGCACGTCTTCCATGTGATAGTCCGAGTTGGGTGAGACCTTGGACAGGCACGGCACCTTGCGGCTGATTTCGTCGATCTTGTCGAGATCGAAGTCGTATACCTCGCCCTCCTGGGCAGCAGCGAGGGTGTGCAGCACCGTGTTGGTGGAACCGCCCATCGCGACATCGAGTGCCATCGCATTGCGGAACGCGGCGGGCGTCGCGATGTTGCGCGGGAGGACCGACTCGTCGTCGTCCTGGTAATAGCGCAGGGCTGCTTCGACGACGGTGGTGCCCGCGCGGGTGAAGAGCGCGCGCCGGGCCTCGTGGGTTGCCAGTGTGGAACCGTTGCCGGGCAACGCGAGTCCGAGTGCCTCCGTGAGGCAGTTCATCGAGTTGGCGGTGAACATGCCCGAACAGGACCCACAGGTCGGGCAGGCACTGCGCTCGACCTCGGCGAGCCCTTCGTCGTCGACCTCGTCGCTGGCGCTCGCCGAGATGGCGGTGATGAGGTCGGTCGGCGCCTGGGCCACACCGTTCACGACCACCGCCTTGCCGGCTTCCATGGGCCCACCCGAGACGAAGACCGTGGGAACGTTCAGCCGCAGTGCGGCATTGAGCATGCCCGGAGTGATCTTGTCGCAGTTGGAGATGCACACGAGTGCATCGGCGGTGTGGGCGTTGACCATGTACTCGACGGAGTCGGCGATGATTTCCCTGCTGGGGAGGGAGTAGAGCATGCCGCCGTGTCCCATGGCGATTCCGTCGTCGACGGCGATCGTGTGGAACTCGCGAGGTACCCCACCGGCAGCGCGCACGGCGTCGGCGACGATGTCGCCCACGTTCTTGAGATGGACGTGCCCGGGGACGAACTGGGTGTAGGAGTTCGCAATCGCGACGATCGGCTTACCGAAGTCGGAGTCGGTCATTCCGGTGGCACGCCACAGCGCGCGGGCGCCGGCGGCATTTCGTCCTGCGGTGGTGGTTCGGGACCTCAGCGGGGGCATGAGCGTATTCCTTAGTCAGCGTACGGAAGTACTGATCAACGCTACTCGCGCGTTATCCGCCGTCAGTGCGCGGCTGGTTCTTGTCCGGGTCTTCACTGTCGGAGGCCGGGTCGGGCGCCTGCTCCGCGTCCGCTGCGGCCGCCGCGTAGGGGTCGGGGATCCGCCCACCGCTCGCCGCGGAGAGCTGGGGAAGACGATCGAAGGTGACGACAGGGAGAGCCACCTCGCCGCCGTCGGTCAGCGTGGCGCGCGCCCAGCCGCGTTTCGGGAAGCGGAATCCGGTGATCTCCGACCACGAGAGGATCCGCCCGCCGACCAGTCTTCGCACATGAAGTCCCTCGGGTGTGACGGTGGTCCGAACCCGGGCGACCCACGCCGCGGCGAGGATCGGGGCCACGAGGAGCCACCCGAAGGCGGCCGGCCAGCCGAAGATGGGGAACGAGACGGCGAAGAGCAGGAAGGCGCATCCGATATAGGCGAGTGGCGAAATTCGGATGACCTGCTTGGGAATGTCGGTCGTGTGGGATGATGACTCTGGTGGCACGGGCTGCTGCGGAGTTGACACCTCTACATCTTCGCACCGCAGCCGACGTATCTCACATTCTGGGACGGCCGACTCACCAAGTTGACTGTTCACCATTAGCGCGCCTACCGTCGAGCGCGTGAAACAGAATGAGTTGCTCGTAATCGGCCGGCGCGTCGTCGCCTGAGTCGATTTCTTCAACTCGCCAGAAACGACGCGCCACCCTCGTACAGCATTCGCTGACGGGGGTTTTTTGTTGCCCGGAGCCAGAATCAGAGGATTTCCCAGTGAGCGCACCAACCGCACGGCCTCAACCCACGCCGCGCAAGTCGGGGGCTGCCAGCCCTACGACCGCGGCCGCCGCGACGCAGACCGGTAGCCGCCGCCAACTCGCCCCCGAGCGGGTCAGCGGCGCCCAGTCCGTGGTCCGAGCCCTCGAGGAGCTCGAGGTCGACACGGTATTCGGTATTCCGGGTGGTGCGGTTCTGCCTGTCTACGACCCTCTCTTCGACTCGAAGAAGGTCCGGCACGTCCTCGTTCGTCATGAGCAGGGTGCAGGCCATGCCGCTACCGGGTACGCCCAGGCGACCGGCAAGGTCGGTGTCTGCATGGCGACGTCCGGCCCGGGTGCCACCAACCTGGTCACGCCACTGGCGGACGCTCAGATGGACTCTGTTCCGGTCGTGGCGATCACCGGCCAGGTGGGCCGCAGCCTGATCGGCACCGACGCCTTCCAGGAAGCCGACATCTCGGGCATCACGATGCCGATCACCAAGCACAACTTCCTCATCACCGACGGCGTCGACATCCCGCGGATTATCGCGGAAGCCTTCTATCTCGCGTCGAGTGGGCGCCCGGGTGCGGTACTCGTCGACATCCCGAAGGACGTCCTGCAGGCGCAGACGACGTTCTCGTGGCCGCCGGAGATGCGGTTGCCTGGCTACCGTCCCGTCACCAAGCCGCACGGCAAGCAGGTCCGTGAGGCAGCGCGCCTGATCGCGGACTCCAAGCAGCCGGTGCTGTATGTCGGTGGCGGTGTGATCAAGTCGGAGTCCTCACCCGAACTGCTCGAGCTCGCCGAGCTGACCGGTATCCCGGTGGTCACCACCCTCATGGCGCGCGGTGCGTTCCCGGACAGTCATACCCTGAACTGCGGCATGCCCGGCATGCACGGCACGGTCGCGGCCGTGGCCGCCTTGCAGCGCAGTGATCTGCTGATCACCCTGGGCGCGCGGTTCGACGACCGCGTCACCGGTCAGCTCGACTCGTTCGCACCCGACGCCAAGGTCATCCACGCCGACATCGACCCGGCCGAGATCGGGAAGAACCGGTACGCGGACGTTCCGATCGTCGGCGACTGCAAAGAGGTCATCGTCGAGCTGATCGAGGCCATCAAGGCGGACCGGGCGACCGGGACGACTCTCGACCTCACCGAGTGGTGGGCGTATCTCGACGGGATCCGGCGGACGTACCCGCTGAGCTACGACCGCCCCTCGGACGGCGCGTTGTCGCCCGAGTTCGTCATCCAGGCGGTCGGCAAGCTCGCCGGTCCCGACGCGATCTACTGCGCCGGAGTCGGACAGCACCAGATGTGGGCTGCGCAGTTCGTCAACTACGAGAAGCCCCGTACGTGGCTCAACTCCGGTGGCCTCGGCACGATGGGCTACGCCGTGCCTGCCGCCATGGGCGCGAAGATGGGCAAGCCGGACACCGAGGTGTGGGCCATCGACGGCGACGGCTGCTTCCAGATGACCAATCAGGAACTTGCGACGTGCGCGCTCGAGGGCATCCCGATCAAGGTTGCGCTCATCAACAACGGCAACCTCGGCATGGTTCGCCAGTGGCAAACGCTCTTCTATGACGAGCGCTACTCCAACACCAACCTCGGTACGCACGGTGCGATCCGCATCCCCGACTTCGTCAAGCTCGCAGAAGCGTTGGGGTGTCACGGAATCCGGGTCGAGCGCGAGGAGGACGTCGAGGCGGCGATCCGTGAGGCGCAGTCCATCAACGACCGGCCGGTGGTGATCGACTTCATCGTCGGCGCCGACGCCCAGGTGTGGCCGATGGTCGCAGCGGGCACCAGCAACGACGAGATCATGGCGGCTCGGGGCATCCGGCCGCTGTTCGACGACGACGAGGCCGCGGCGGAGCCCGCAGTCATTCACGAGGCCATGGAACGCGAACAGCGTTCGGGCGCGGCCACAGCGGCCGGGAAGGAAGATCAGTGAGCACCAGCCACACCCTCAGTGTTCTCGTCGAGGACAAGCCGGGCGTGCTGGCCAGGGTGGCCGCGCTGTTCTCCCGTCGTGGATTCAACATCGAGTCGCTCGCCGTCGGCGGCACCGAGATCCCCGAGATCTCGCGTATGACCATCGTCGTTACCGTCGACGAGTTCCCGCTCGAGCAGGTGACGAAGCAGCTCAACAAGCTGATCAACGTCATCAAGATCGTCGAGCAGGACGGTGACGCCTCCGTCGCCCGCGAGTTGCTGCTCATCAAGGTGCGTGCCGACGCCAGCGTGCGCACTCAGGTGATCGAGACAGTGAATCTGTTCCGCGCCAAGGTGATCGACGTCTCCCCGGAGTCGGTCACGATCGAGGCGACAGGAACGCGATCCAAGCTGGATGCATTGTTGCGGATGCTCGATCCGTACGGCATCCGGGAGATCGTGCAGTCCGGGGTCGTGGCCGTGGGACGGGGGCCGAAGTCCATCACGGCCACTCGCTAGTACTTTAGATACGCAAATTCCAAGAAAGAGGTTGAACTGTGGCAGTCGAGATGTTCTACGACGACGATGCCGATCTGTCGATCATCCAGGGCCGTAAGGTCGCTGTGATCGGATACGGAAGCCAGGGCCACGCGCACTCGCTGAGCCTGCGCGATTCGGGCGTCGATGTCCGCATCGGTCTGAAGGAAGGCTCGAAGTCGCGCGCCAAGGCTGAGGAGCAGGGCCTGACGGTCGGCACGCCGGCAGAGGTGTCCGAGTGGGCAGACGTGATCATGGTGCTCGCACCCGACACCGCTCAGGCGTCGATCTTCACGAACGACATCGAGCCCAACCTGAAGGACGGCGACGCGCTGTTCTTCGGACACGGCCTCAACATTCACTTCGACCTGATCAAGGCCCCGGAGTTCGTCACGGTCGGCATGGTCGCCCCGAAGGGACCCGGCCACCTGGTTCGCCGTCAGTTCGTCGACGGCAAGGGTGTTCCCGCGCTCATCGCGATCGACCAGGACCCCAAGGGTGAGGGCCAGGCGCTCGCGCTGTCCTACGCCAAAGCCATCGGCGGCACCCGCGCCGGCGTCATCAAGACCACGTTCAAGGAAGAGACCGAGACCGACCTCTTCGGCGAGCAGGCAGTGCTCTGCGGCGGCACCGAGGAACTGGTCAAGACCGGTTTCGAGGTCATGGTCGAGGCCGGCTACGCGCCCGAGATGGCGTACTTCGAGGTGCTGCACGAGCTCAAGCTCATCGTCGACCTCATGTACGAGGGCGGCATCGCCCGCATGAACTACTCGGTGTCCGACACCGCGGAGTTCGGCGGCTACCTCTCCGGCCCGCGCGTCATCGACGCCGGCACCAAGGAGCGCATGAAGGCGATCCTCGCCGACATCCAGTCCGGTGAGTTCACCCGCCGCCTCGTCGCGAATGTCGAGAACGGCAACACCGAGCTCGAGGGTCTGCGCAAGGCCAACGCCGAGCACCCCATCGAGGTCACCGGCAAGAAGCTGCGCGACCTGATGAGCTGGGTCGACCGGCCGATCACCGAAACCGCTTAGGTTTCATCGCTTTACCGTTGCGCGCACGACGCCGGCCCAATGTCACCTCGGTCTCGACAGAGCACCCGGGTGTGGCGTTGGGCCGGCGTCGTATCGGACCATTTGCGCTGTCGCGGGCGTCCACTATGTGGTATTGCCTACCGGGATGCGGATTCCCGGTGAGGGCGGACTAAGCTGTGTGTGGTCAAAACACCTCCACACCCACCTAATCAGGGAGTTTGCACGTGAGCCAGCCAGGCCGTCCTGTTGTTCTGATCGCCGACAAGCTCGCGCCGTCCACCGTCGAGGCATTGGGCGACGGTGTGGAGGTGCGTTGGGTCGATGGACCTGATCGCCCGGCCCTGCTCGCGGCGGTGCCCGAGGCCGACGCGATCCTCGTCCGCTCTGCCACCACCGTCGACGCCGAGGTGCTCGCCGCCGGTACCAAGCTCAAGATCGTCGCCCGCGCCGGTGTCGGGCTCGACAACGTCGACGTCCCGGCCGCCACCGAGCGCGGTGTCATGGTGGTCAACGCGCCGACGTCCAACATTCACACCGCAGCCGAGCACGCTGTCGCGCTGATGCTCGCCGCGGCCCGCCAGATCCCCGCAGCCGATTCCACCCTGCGTGACCGTGAGTGGAAGCGCAGCAAGTTCAACGGTGTCGAAATCTTCGGCAAGACCGTCGGCGTCGTCGGGCTCGGCCGGATCGGTCAGCTCTTCGCTCAGCGTCTTGCGGCGTTCGAGACGCACGTCATCGCCTACGACCCCTATGTGTCCGCGGCCCGTGCCGCCCAGTTGGGCATCGAGCTGGTTTCGCTCGACGAGTTGCTGCAGCGCGCCGATCTGATCTCGGTCCACCTTCCCAAGACTCCGGAGACCAAGGGCCTGATCGGTACGGAGAACCTGGCCAAGACCAAGAAGGGTGTCGTCATCGTCAACGCCGCCCGCGGTGGCCTGATCGACGAGGCGGCGCTGGCCCAGGCCATCAAGTCGGGTCACGTGCGTGCTGCGGGCCTCGACGTGTTCGAGACCGAGCCCTGCACGGACAGCCCGTTGTTCGACCTTCCCGAGGTCGTCGTGACGCCGCACCTCGGCGCCTCCACGAGTGAGGCTCAGGACCGCGCCGGCACCGATGTCGCGAAGTCCGTATTGCTGGCTCTTGCAGGCGATTTCGTTCCCGACGCCGTCAACGTGTCCGGTGGCGCGGTGGGTGAGGAAGTCGCCCCGTGGCTCGAAATCGTTCGCAAGCAGGGTGTGCTCCTCGGGGCGCTGTCGGGCGAGGTCCCCGTCAATCTGTCCGTCGATGTGCGCGGCGAGCTCGCCTCCGAGGACGTCGAGGTGCTGGCACTGTCGGCTCTGCGTGGCGTGTTCTCGGCGGTGATCGAGGACGCCGTGACGTTCGTCAACGCGCCTGCCCTCGCGGAAGAGCGTGGCGTGACGGCCGAGGTCACCAAGGCCGCCGAGAGCCCCAACCACCGTAGCGTCGTCGACCTTCGCGGCGTCTTCGGTGACGGCAGCGTCATCAGCGTGTCGGGTACCCTGACCGGTCCTCAGCAGGTCGAGAAGATCGTCAACATCAACGGACGCAACTTCGAACTGCGCGCCGAAGGCCTGAACCTGGTGATCAACTACACCGATCAGCCGGGTGCGCTCGGCAAGATCGGCACCCAGCTGGGCAACGCCGGCATCGATATCCAGGCCGCACAGCTCAGCCAGGACGCCGAGGGTGAGGGTGCCACCATTCTCCTGCGGGTCGACCGGGAGGTTCCTGCCGACGTGCGTGACGCGATCTCCACCGCGGTGGGCGCCACCAAGATCGAACTCGTCGACCTGGCCTGAAATCCTTTCGTGCGCGTGTTCCGGCACCGCGTGCCGGAACACGCGCACAGTTCTCTGATGAAGTGAGGCGTTCATGAAGCTTGCGGTCATTCCCGGTGACGGAATCGGTGTCGAGGTCACTGCCGAGGCGCTGAAGGTGCTGCGGAAGCTCGTACCCGACCTGGAAACCACCGAGTACGACCTCGGCGCCCGTCGATACAACGCCACCGGTGAACTCCTGCCGGACGCTGATCTGGCGGCGATCCGCACCCACGACGCGATCCTGCTGGGTGCTATCGGCGACCCGTCCGTGACACCGGGCATCCTCGAGCGAGGACTCCTGCTCACCATGCGGTTCGCGCTCGACCACCACGTGAATCTCCGTCCCTCCCAGCTCTATCCGGGAACGAAGTCGCCGCTCGCGGCGCAACCGGACATCGACTTCGTGGTCGTGCGCGAGGGGACCGAGGGTCCGTACACGGGTAACGGTGGCGCAATCCGAGTCGGTACTCCCCACGAGATTGCCACCGAGGTGTCGGTCAATACGTGGTTCGGCGCGGAGCGAGTGGTGCGCTATGCCTTCGAGCTCGCGCAGACTCGACGCAAACACGTCACCCTGATCCACAAGACGAACGTGCTCTCGAATGCCGGTGCAATCTGGACCCGTGCGGTCGAGACTGTCTCGGCCGAGTACCCGGACGTCGAGACGGCGTACTGCCACATCGACGCGGCCACCATTTACATGGTGACCGATCCGTCGCGCTTCGATGTCATCGTCACCGACAACCTGTTCGGTGACATCATCACCGATCTCGCGGGTGCGGTGACCGGGGGTATCGGTCTGGCGGCGTCGGGCAACATCGATGCGTCCGGCACCAATCCCTCGATGTTCGAACCGGTTCACGGTAGTGCCCCGGACATCGCCGGCCGTGGCATCGCCGATCCCACGGCGGCCATCTTGTCTGCGGCCCTGCTGCTGCGCCACCTCGGGCGTGACGAGGATGCCGTCCGTATCGAGACCGCTGTCGAAGCGGATCTGGCTTCGCGGGGTGACGCTGCGGTCGTGACCGCAGAGGTGGGCGACCGGATTGCCGCAGCGCTCTAGAAACGCGGTTGGTCTCTAATCTTTTCCGGTCCCCCTGGCCGGGTCTGCGGACCCGGCCAGGGGGATCATCGGTATGGAAATCACCGGAAAGGCCGCCGCGATAGCGAAGGTCAGTGGGAAGCCGAGTATTCCGATCAGCGCCCCGAAGGTGGGCGGGACCAGTGACGCAGCGACGAATTGTCCCGTGTTCTGGACTCCGAGTGCGCGTCCGCCCCAGAACGGACCGGCGATCTCGGCGACGGCCGTGAACGCGAGGCCGTTGGGAGCCACGGTGGCAACGGAAGCGGCGACGAGCGCCGGTATCGCCAGTAGGGACGGGGCCGAATCCGACAGGGCCAGCGCCGCCATCGACAGGCCACCGGCGGCGGCCACCCAGCGAAGTGGCCTCAATCGGCTACCGACGGCGTCCGACCAGACGCCGACCGCCATCCGTCCGAGTGCGCCGAGAACCTGAGCGACCGTCACCAGTAGGCCTGCAGCGGTTGCCTCCCAATGCCTTTCGGAGATGAGCCAGACGAGGGCGTAGGTCCATACCGTGTATTGCGGGACGACGAGTAGAACCGATACGGCGTGAATTCGCCACAGGGTACTGCTGTTCCGGTACGGATTAGCCAGCATCTCGAGACCCGCGGCCGACGTGCGACTCGGTCGTGGCGGGTCGACGACTCCGATTGCGCAGGCGAGTGCTGCGGCCGCGCACAGGGCGGTCGGCAAGGCCAGGGCCCAGCCGATCCCGTGTTCGTGTGCGAGGGAGGGCATGGTGAGCGCAGCACACGCGATCCCGAGGGGGAGGGACATCTGCCTGATTCCCATGGCGAGACCCCGGCGTTCGGGTGGGAACCAGCCGACCACGACTCGTCCACTCGCCGCGTTCGCGGAGGCTGCGGCCATACCGCCGAGGACGAGGAACACGCCCGTGGCGGAGAGTGATCCGGACGAGGCGGCTCCGAGTCCGGCGGCCGCGGTCACCGCCATTCCGATGGCGAGCACGGTGCGTTCGCCGTACCGGTCGGCCAGCGCGCCCCACGCAATCAACGTCAGCATCACGCCGACGGTGGGCGCGGCGACGAGAAGTCCGGTGCGGGCCAGACTCAGGCCGTGGCTCGCCTGTAGTTCCGGGATGAGGAAGGCCACGCCATTGACGAAGACAGCCTGCGCCGCCTGCGCAAACATCCCGAGTGCGAGCATCCACCACTTGCGCGCCGATCCGACGGCGGTGGCCTCGACGTTCGTTGTAGTCATGTCAATCTCAGTATCTAGGATGAAGGTCCCATATATTGGCGAACGGTCGGAGTCTATACCCTCCCCGGTGGGAATGCGGGAGGCCGCCCGCCGCCGGGCGATAGACTCTCGGGCATGCGTCTTGGTCGAGTGGCAAGTCCCGATGGTGTTGCGTTTGTGAGTATCGAGGGGGAGGACGGTTCCCTGACTGCCCGGGAAATCGCCGAGCACCCTTTTGGCACTCCTACTTTCACCGGTCGGAGCTGGCCACTGGACGACGTTCGCCTGCTCGCCCCCATACTCGCCAGCAAAGTGATCTGTGTCGGCAAGAACTATGCCGCCCACGCCGCGGAGATGGGTGGGGAAGCGCCTGCGGACCCGGTGATCTTCCTCAAGCCCAATACGTCGATCGTGGGCCCGGACGCGGCGATCGTCCTGCCGAAATCCTCGAACGAGGTTCATTACGAGGGGGAGTTGGCCGTGGTGATCGGCCGGCCGTGCAAGGACGTCCCCGCGGCCAAGGCCCTCGACGTCGTTCTCGGCTACACGGCCGCCAACGACGTGTCGGCGCGTGATCATCAGCGCCAGGACGTTCAGTGGACTCGAGCGAAGAGCCACGACACCTTCTGCCCCCTCGGGCCCTGGATCGAAACGCATCTCGATGCGTCGGACGTCGACATCACGACCGAGGTGGACGGAGAGGTTAAGCAGAGCAGCAACACTTCGCTTCTGCTCCATGACATTCCGAAGATCATCGAATGGGTGTCCGCGGTCATGACTCTCCTCCCGGGCGACGTCATCCTCACGGGCACGCCGGAAGGCGTCGGGCCGATCGTCGAGGGTCAGAGTGTCAGTGTGACCATCGGTGGTATCGGGACACTCACCAACCCCGTGACCGCAAAGCGCTGACGGCTCTCGTGTCGACCTGGGGGGCGGACTAGCCTGTAGAGGTCCGATTTCCCAGCGCCGACCCAAGTGAGCCATGACCACAAGCGAAGTTCGCGTCCGTTTCTGCCCGTCGCCCACCGGAACCCCGCACGTGGGGCTCGTCCGTACCGCCCTGTTCAACTGGGCCTTCGCCCGCCACAACGGCGGGTCGTTCGTGTTCCGTATCGAGGACACCGATGCTGCCCGTGACAGTGAGGAGTCGTACCAGGCGATCCTGGATGCGCTGCGCTGGCTCGGCTTGGATTGGGACGAGGGCCCGGAGATCGGTGGGCCCTACGAGCCCTACCGGCAGTCCCAGCGACGCGAACTCCATCTGGACGTGGTCGGGAAGCTTCTGGCGGCGGGTGAAGCCTACGAGTCGTTCTCCACGCCGGAAGAGGTCGAGGAGCGGCACAAGGCCGCCGGCCGCGATCCCAAGCTGGGGTATGACAACTTCGACCGAGATCTCACCCCGGAGCAGCGCCAGGCCTATCTGGACGAGGGGCGCAAGCCCGTCGTCCGGTTGCGTATGCCCGAGCACGACCTCGGCTGGGTCGACCTCGTCCGTGGTGACACCACGTTCAAGGCCGGTACGGTGCCCGACTTCGCGCTCACCCGTGGAAACGGCATTCCTCTGTATACCCTGGTCAATCCGGTCGACGACGCCCTGATGAAGATCACCCACGTGCTGCGCGGCGAGGATCTCCTCTCGTCGACGCCCCGGCAGCTGGCCCTCTACGAGGCTATGCAGCGCATCGGTGTGGCGGATTTCACGCCGCAATTCGGCCACCTCCCGTTCGTCATGGGTCAGGGCAACAAGAAGCTGTCCAAGCGGGATCCCGAGTCGAATCTGTTCATTCACCGCGACCGCGGCTTCGTGCCCGAGGGTCTGCTGAACTACCTCGCCCTCCTCGGCTGGGGCATTTCCGACGATCACGACGTGTTCTCGCTGGACGAGATGGTCGCAGCCTTCGACATCACGAAGGTCAACTCCAATCCCGCGCGCTTCGACCAGAAGAAGGCCGACGCCATCAACGCCGAGCACATCCGGCTCCTCGAGCCCGCCGACTTCGCGGCGCGGTTGCGCGCCTTCCTCACCGTGCACGGACATCTGGGGGAGACGGTCGACGAGGCGGTGTTCGCGACGGCAGCAGAACTCGTCCAAACGCGGATCGTGGTGCTGTCCGACGCCTGGGGACTGCTGAAATTCTTGTTCGTGGACGAGGACGATTTCACCATCGATCCCGCCGCCGCAGCCAAAAACCTGGGTGCCGATGCCGCGCCCGTCCTCGACGCCGCCCTGGCTTCGTTGGAAGCCGTCGCGGTGTGGAATGCAGCGGCGCTGGAGGAGGCCCTGAAGGCGTCGCTCGTCGACGGACTGGGTCTCAAGCCGCGGAAGGCGTTCGCCCCCGTCCGAGTCGGCATCACCGGCTCGCACATCAGCCCGCCCCTCTACGAGTCGATGGAACTGCTCGGGCGCGACGTGTCACTGTCCCGGTTGCGATCAGCTCGCGCGAGTATCGCCGAGTGAGAGTGGCCGACGGCCGAAGGATGAGAGAAACTGCCCTTGACCAGGCGATTTGGTAAATCCTGCCACTAGGCTGGTAATCTCTTCTTCGGCCCGAGCGGCCCGCGGAGCCCTCCGGCTCAGCGGTCCGAACAGGCCATTGGGGTATGGTGTAATTGGCAACACAGCGGTTTCTGGTACCGCCATTCTAGGTTCGAGTCCTGGTACCCCAGCGGAAGTTCGGCCGATTTTGTTACCGAACTTCAGCAAGTTATGCTTGCTGAGCTTCCAGAGCAACACCAGGTTCGTGCAATACCAGTGAGTGCAATATCAAGTTCTTGGCCCCGTCGTCTAGCGGCCTAGGACGCCGCCCTCTCAAGGCGGTAGCGCGGGTTCGAATCCCGTCGGGGCTACACAAGAAACACCCTCCACTTCGGTGGAGGGTGTTTCTCTTTTCTGTCAGTGTGCTCGCTTATCCACTCTTGCGGCGGAATTCGCGTTTGTGATCGGCCGGGCCGTGCACGTGATGCACTTTGGAATTGCCGTCCTTGTGCTGAGTGGACATTCCGGCCTGATGATTCTTCCGTTCGAGTGCCTCACGGAATTTCTTTCGCATTTCTTCGTTACTCGCTTCGGCCACGGCGAACTCCCTCGGTAGATGGTTCACTGTGTGAAGTTACGCCGGTGAAATGGAGAATGCCCCTCATTTTTCCCGGGGGGCGCGGCAGTGGCAGAAGAATCAGCCGTCGCGCGTCACTGTCGGCGAGCGGGCTGTGTCAGGTAGGCGGCGGTGGTCCCGGCGACAGGCATGGCCGGGAGACCGAGCTTTGCGTGGTCCCAGCTCCGAACACGATCGGGAACAACCCGAACAGCGACCCGCTTGTGCATCATCTGGTCGACCGCGGGCCGGAGTTCGTCGGAGTAGGGCCCCGTGTACCGCTCCCAGACGCTGACGCCGACGGCAAACAGCGCGTCCGGATCGTCGACGACCTCGGCCCGTCCGTCGATCGACACACCCCGCAGGGTGTCGTAGGTGTCACCGTCCTCGATGAGGATCGTGACACGGTCGTCTCGGCGCAGGTTGACGGCCTTCTGCGACTTCGCCTTGGTCTCGAACCAGATCTCGCCGTCGATCACGGCGTACCACATGGCCACGAGGTGCGGGCGGCCGTCCGCACCCACCGTTGCGAGAGTCGCGACCCTGCTGTGGTCGACGAATTCGGTGATCTCCGAATCCGTCATCGTGATCTGTGCTCGCTGATTGCTGCCCATCAAGTCTCTCCTGTCGCGGTACGGATGAGACCGAGCATATTCACAGTCGCTTGTGCAACGCTTCCGCAGCGGCGAGGAGATCAGCCGCCCACCGGGCACCGGGCCGTCTACCCATTCTGTCGATGGGCCCCGACACCGAAATGGCGGCGATGACAGATCCGTTCCCGTCGCGAACGGGCGCGGCGACGCTGGCGACGCCCGGTTCGCGTTCGGCGGCGCTCTGCGCCCAGCCTCGCCGACGGACTTCCAGGAGGACGCGTTCGCCGAACGCGGCGTCGGGAAGAACGGCGCGCTGAGTCTGGGGATCCGCCCACGCGAGTAGTACCTTGGCGCCGGAGCCCGCGCTCATCGGAAGCCGGGCACCGACGAGGACGGTGTCGCGCAGGCCGGTCGGCGGTTCCATGGCCGCCACACAGATGCGCTGGGTGCCTTCCCGGCGGTACAACTGCACGCTCTCCCCGGTGATCTCGCGCAGCCGCGGAAGCACGAGCGCTGCTGCCGATACGAGCGGATCATTGGCTGTGGCAGCGAGTTCGGCCAGGCCGGGGCCGGGGCACCAGAGTCCGTCGGTGTCCCGGGTGAGGAGGCGGTGCACTTCGAGACCTACGGCCAGCCGGTGTGCGGTGGCGCGGGGTAGTCCGGTGCGCGAGCACAGTTCGGTGAGGCTGCAGGGCTTCTCGGCCACGGCATGTAGCACGCCTACCGCTTTGTCCAGCACTCCGATGCCGCTATGCTGTCTCATAGGTCGATACCAGTTTCTCGCATGGTGGGATCATAGCGCACCTACGGCTTCCGTCGAGTGCGTGCCCGGGATGAGACTGACGACATCAAGCGCACCGCGGACCGGCCCGAAGCCCGCTGTGCGAAGTGACACACAGAGGTGGAGAAGATGGCGGAGAAAGCACGCACCCTGGCAGAGAAGGTGTGGGACGACCATGTCGTTGTTCGGGGTGAGGGGAACAATCCCGATCTCATCTACATCGACCTGCATCTCGTTCACGAAGTGACGAGCCCGCAGGCGTTCGACGGATTGCGGCTCGCCGGCAGGCCCCTGCGCCGGCCGGATCTCACGATCGCCACCGAGGACCACAACGTTCCCACCGTGGACATCGACAAGCCGATCGCAGACCCCATCTCCCGGACTCAGGTCGACACGCTCCGGCGGAACTGCGAGGAGTTCGGTGTCCGTCTTCATCCGATGGGAAACATCGATCAGGGCATCGTGCACGTGGTCGGCCCTCAGCTGGGTCTGACACAGCCGGGCATGACGGTGGTGTGCGGTGACAGCCACACCTCCACGCACGGTGCCTTCGGCGCACTCGCCATGGGAATCGGCACGAGCGAGGTCGAGCACGTCATGGCGACCCAGACGCTGTCGCTGCGGCCCTTCAAGACGATGGCCGTCACCGTCGACGGCGAATTGCCCGACGGTGTCACGAGTAAAGACCTCATTCTCGCCGTCATCGCGCAGATCGGAACCGGCGGCGGTCAGGGCTACGTTCTGGAATATCGCGGTGAGGCGATCCGGAAGCTGTCCATGGAAGCGCGGATGACCATCTGCAACATGTCGATCGAGGCGGGTGCCCGCGCCGGGATGATCGCACCCGACGAGACCACCTACGAATTCATCAAGGGTCGTCCCCATGCTCCCCAGGGTGCCGACTGGGACGCCGCAGTGGCGGCGTGGGAACAGCTGAAGACTGACGAGGGCGCCGTTTTCGACAACGAGGTCCATATCGACGCGAGCACTTTGACGCCGTTCGTGACGTGGGGCACCAACCCCGGTCAGGGTCTGCCGCTCGGTGAGGCCGTTCCCGATCCGGCAAATATCGCCGACGAGAGTGAACGGCAGGCGGCCGAGAAAGCGTTGACCTACATGGGACTCGAAGCCGGGACCCCGTTGCGTGAGGTTGCGATCGACACCGTCTTCGTCGGCTCGTGCACCAACGGCCGGATCGAGGATCTTCGTGCCGTTGCCGAGGTTTTGCGTGGCCGCCACGTTGCGGAAGGCGTCCGGATGCTCGTTGTGCCCGGCTCGATGCGGGTTCGCGCGCAGGCGGAAAAGGAAGGACTCGGCGAGATCTTCACCGCCGCGGGTGCCGAGTGGCGTCAGGCCGGGTGCTCGATGTGCCTCGGAATGAACCCGGATCAGCTGGCGCCGGGGGAACGTTCGGCCTCCACGTCCAACCGAAACTTCGAGGGACGTCAAGGCAAGGGAGGTCGGACGCATCTCGTCTCGCCGCTCGTGGCCGCCGCGACCGCGGTCCGGGGAACGTTGTCCGCTCCGGCAGATCTGGCCTAGGACTCAAGGAATTTAGGAGATTTTTCGATGGAATCCTTTAGCACACACAAAGGTATCGGCGTTCCGCTGCGGCGATCCAACGTGGACACGGACCAGATCATTCCGGCCGTCTATCTGAAGCGAGTGACGCGCACAGGTTTCGAGGACGGCCTCTTCGCCGCGTGGCGGGGCGACCCCTCCTTCGTTCTCAACGTCGCACCGTACGACAAGGGCAGCGTTCTGGTCGCTGGTCCCGACTTCGGCACGGGGTCGTCCCGGGAGCACGCGGTGTGGGCGCTATCCGACTACGGCTTTCGGGTCGTGATCGCGTCGCGGTTCGCCGACATCTTCCGTGGGAACGCCGGCAAGGCCGGTCTGCTGGCCGCTCAGGTGGCCCAGTCGGACGTGGAACTGCTCTGGAAGTTGCTCGACGAGCAGCCGGGTCTCGAATTGACTGTCGATCTCGAAAACAAGACGGTCACGGCCGGAACCACTGTGGTGCCCTTTGAGATTGATGACTACACCCGTTGGCGTCTGATCGAGGGTCTGGATGACATCGGATTGACATTACGGCAGGTAGAGGCCATTTCTGAGTTCGAAAAGTCAAGGCCTTCTTGGAAACCAACGACGCTTCCGGAGCATGTTTCGACCGACTGACAGAGCGAATCCGAGTCTCTCCGCCAGATAACAATTCCCTGAGAATGGTGCCGCGTTGTATGAGAATTGGCGTGGCACATAGACTCCTGCGGTATTCAGGTTTACCGTAGTTCGTAGTCGGTCCAATGGTGGGCCATTAGTTCGCGGAGGATTTTCAATGAATAAGGCAGAGCTCATCGATGTTCTGACCGAGAAGCTGGGTTCGGACAGGCGCACGGCAACTGAAGCTGTCGAGCATGTTGTGGACACCATTGTTCGGGCAGTGCACCGCGGCGACAGTGTGACCATCACCGGATTCGGCGTTTTCGAGCAGCGCCGCCGTGCGGCCCGTGTCGCACGTAACCCCCGCACGGGTGAGACCGTGAAGGTCAAGCCCACGTCGGTGCCGGCATTCCGCCCGGGCGCCCAGTTCAAGGCGGTTATCGCTGGCGGCCAGAAGCTTCCGGCCACGGGTCCCGCGGTCAAGCGCGGTGCATCGGCAACCGCCACGAAGGCTGCGGCGAAGAAGGCAGCGGCGAAGAAGTCGGCGGCCAAGAAGACGGCCGCGAAGAAGGCGCCCGCGAAGGCGACGGCCACCAAGACCGCCGCCAAGAAGGCTCCGGCGAAGACGACGGCCACCAAGACCGCCGCCAAGAAGGCTCCGGCGAAGACGACGGCCACCAAGACCGCCGCCAAGAAGGCTCCGGCGAAGGCGACGGCCACCAAGACCGCCGCCAAGAAGGCGCCGGCGAAGACGACGGCGAAGAAGACTGCCGCCAAGAAGGCTCCGGCGAAGACGACGGCGAAGAAGACTGCCGCCAAGAAGGCTCCGGCCAAGCGCAGCAAGTAGAGCTGCGCGCACGCAGCGCTCCGCGTGACAGCAGGCGCCGACCACGATCTCGTGGTCGGCGCCTGTGTGTGTACGGCCCCGGGTGATGCTCCGGGCAGGTCAGTCTTGACGAGACAGTGGCAGGGGGCTGTCGATGTGGTCGGCTGCGATGAGCTTGCCGCCGGAGAGCGAGAGCACCCACGTGCTCGCTTTCCGGTTGCGCGCCGGCGGTAGCGAGACACCATCAGTCTTCGCCCACCACTCGAGCAGATCGGGAATGACCCCGCCCTGGCTGCAGATCACCTGTACTCCACCGCGTGCGGCAATTTTGCGCACCAGGGTCCGTGTGGCGGCGGGATCGGCCTTGTAGCTCTCCTCGGACAGCAGCGGCTCGACCCGGATCGTGGTGTCCAGCGAGCGCGCCAGCGGTTCCATGGTCTGGGTGCACCGCGTGCGATCTGCAGAAGAAATCTCGGTGGCTCCGAAAGCCCGGAGCTGCGTGACGAGTGCGTCTGCCTGCAATTCGCCGGTCGGATCGAGCGGTCGGGTGTCGTCGTCACCCTTGTACCGTTTCCGACTCCCTGCCTTCGCATGGCGCACCAGCAACACTGTTGCGGTGTCGGGAGGTAAGGCGCTGAATCGGCGCAGAATTTTGCGATCCATCGGATACGACAATTGATCGGCGACCTGGGGGACGGGAAGCCAGCGCAATTCGTCTACTTCGTCATTGGCCTCGAAAGCGCCTTCCCGCGCCTCGGCTGCCCAGTATTCGACGCGCTTCAATCGCCGGTGTCCGGGGATGGGGTAGGTCAATGCCCCGAGGTGGCGACCGAGACGTCCTCGGAGGCCCGTTTCTTCCTCTACCTCGCGCACTGCGGCAACGACCGCGGTCTCACCGGGATCGAGCTTGCCCTTCGGGAAAGACCAATCCTCGTATTTCGGCCGGTGAACGAGCGCGACCTCCGTCTCGTCGGGATTGTCGGGAGACTTTCGCCATAACACCGCACCGGCGGCGAAGATGTTGGCTCTGACGGGTTTGTCACCTGAGCTGCTCAACGGGTTCCTTCCTTCTGCCGCGCCGTCGTCGCGTTCAGGATCCGCCACCCATCCGCGTCCGCATCATGGCCTCCTGGTGCTCGCGCACATCCTCGCCGTCCGCCGGTGCCGCCGCCCAACGTCCGTCCGGCTGCAGCAACCAGCACCGAGTGGTGGGGTCGAGGGAAGAGTCGAGAATGTCCGCCATCTGCGCTGTGAGGCGAGGATCTTTCACCTGCGCCATCACTTCCACGCGCCGGTCGAGATTGCGGTGCATCATGTCGGCGCTGCCGATCCAGAACTCGTCGGCGCCGCGGAAATGGAAGATTCGGGAATGTTCGAGGAATCGGCCGAGGATGGAGCGAACCACGATGTTTTCGCTCATTCCCGGAACTCCCGGTTTCAGAGCGCAAATTCCACGGACGACGATGTCCACCGGAACGCCGGCCTTGGACGCACGATAGAGCGCGTCGATCACCTGTTCGTCGACCAGCGCGTTGGCCTTCATGCGAATTCCGGCTTCGTGGCCCTGCAGTTTGCGGGCCACCTCGGCGTCGATCCGCTCGATGATTCCCCGGCGGACTCCGTAGGGCGCAACGAGGAGATTGCGGTAGTGGGTCTTGCGGGAATAGCCCGTCAACGAGTTGAACAGATCGGTGAGGTCCGCGCCGATCTCGGGAGCGGCTGTCAGCAGCCCCACATCTTCGTAGAGCCGGGCCGTCTTCGGGTTGTAGTTGCCGGTACCGATGTGGCAGTAGCGGCGGATCGCCGAACCTTCACGCCGGACGACGAGGCAGGTCTTGCAGTGCGTCTTGAGTCCGACGAGTCCGTACACCACGTGAACGCCTGCGTGTTCGAGTTTGCGGGCCCACTTGATGTTGGCCTGCTCGTCGAACCGGGCCTTGATTTCGACAAGAGCCACAACCTGTTTGCCCGCCTCGGCGGCGGCGATCAAGGCGTTGACGATCGGCGAATCACCCGAAGTCCGGTACAGGGTTTGCTTGATCGCCAGAACCTGCGGATCGGCCGCCGCCTGCTCGATGAAACGTTGCACGCTCGTGGAGAAGGAGTCGTAGGGGTGGTGCACCAACACGTCGCCGTCGCGAAGTGTGGAGAAGACACTCTTCGGAGTCTCCCGCTCGCCGAAAGCCGGATGGGTCGCAGGCACGAACGGCCGGTCCTTGAGTGCCGGCCTGTCGACCGCGTACACCTGCCACAAGCACGACAAGTCCAGGAGTCCGGGTACCTGAATGACGTCACCCGGGTCGACGTCGAGTTCGCGCAGCAGCAATTCGAGCATGTGCTCGGTCATGTCGTCGGCTACTTCGAGACGCACCGGTGATCCGAAGCGCCGACGGGCCAGTTCCCGTTCCAACGCCTGCAGGAGGTCTTCGTCGCGATCTTCCTCGACTTCGAAATCGGCGTTGCGCGTGATGCGGAAAGCGTGGTGCTCCACGATCTCCATACCGGGGAACAACACGTCGAGGTGGGCCGAGATGAGGTCCTCCATGGGGAGGAAGGCGTCGATCGACGACGGAGTCTCGTTGCGGTTGACGCGTACGAACCGACCCACGTTGTCCGGAACCTTGACGCGAGCAAAGTGTTCGCCGCCGGTGGCCGCGTCCTTCACCGTCACCGCGAGGTTGAGACTGAGCCCGCTGATGTAGGGGAACGGGTGCGCATGATCCACAGCGAGGGGAGTGAGTACCGGAAAGACCTGCTCCTGGAAGTGCACCGACAGGCGTACCCGGTCGTCGTCGGTGAGATCGGACCACCCGATGATGGAGATCCCTTCCGCGGCAAGCGCCGGACGCACGGAGTCGAGGAACACCCGAGCATGCCTGTCGGAAATTTCCTGGGTGCGCTTTGCGATCAGCGCGAGCTGTTCACGGGGGGAGAGACCGTCTGCGGAACGCACGGACAGACCGGTCTCGTCCCGGCGTTTCAAGCCCGCGACCCGCACCATGAAGAACTCGTCCAGGTTGGACGCGAAGATTGCGAGGAACTTGGCACGCTCGAGGAGCGGCAGTGACGTGTCCTCGGCAAGCGCGAGAACACGCGAATTGAAGTCGAGCCAACTGAGTTCCCGATTGAGATAACGATCTTCGGGCAGTCCCTCGGTGAGGACGCTCGCGGGAGCATTCGTAGCCGCAGGAGGCGCCATCGGGATGCTCGTCGAGTTCACCACGAGGGTGCCGTCGTGCGATCCGTTCTTGTCGTCGACGTCGGTCTGCTGGTCGAGTGCTTCGCCATTACTCACATCACGATCATCCCTCGAGGAAACTCCTGCGGACAATCGATGGGGCAAATTCACACTGGTCGTCGGCTACGACTTTCCACCCGGGGAAGCGGCGATAGGGGTTGCCGCGTCGAGCGCAGCGCGCGTGGCAGGCCCGACTCCGAGTGCGCGAGCGGAATCCAGGTCGTCGGCCGTGTCTACATCGGTTCGCAAACCCGGCCAGTGCCCGTGCAACGGGCGTGCCCCCGACTCGAGGTGTCGCCGCGCCGATCCTGGCCCGAACTGCGGATCGAGCGGAACGGAAGGGTCGCACGAGAACAGTGCCGCGGTGCCGGTTCCGTGATGATCGACGACCACCGATCGGCCGCCGGTTCTGGCCGCAGCCAGAGCTTCGCCGAATTCGTCACTGCGCAGCGACGGGAGATCGGCCTGCAGGGCGACGACATCCACACCCTGCTCATTCTTCCGAACATGGTCGGCCGCGGCCGCCAGCGCCGCATTGAGTCCGTGCTCGCCCTGGTCTCCCTCGCTACCCTGCTCGTTCACACCGCCCTCGACCGGCGTCGATGTGGGATCGGCATAGACGTGGGCGCCGACGCTGCGCGCGAGACGCGCGACTGCCGCATCGGGCGTGACCACCGTGACACCTACCACGGAGTCGACGTCCCGGACCACCGTCAGGGTGTCGCGCAGCATCGACAGCACCAGGCCGGTGCGGTCGGCGACGTCGAACACTCCGGACAGGCGGGTTTTGGCCACGTGAAGTCCTTTGACCGCGACCAGTACGTGCGCGCGCGGCATCACGGGTGGAGTCGCGGTGCTCATGCCCGATATCTTGCCAGTCCAGACGCTGCGGTGTCGTGCCCCGGTATCGGCGCTACTGTGAGCGGGATACGAAGAGAATCGATGATGAGGGGGCTGTGTGAGCAAGGCTGCTGTACTGGGGGCAGGCTCGTGGGGGACGGCTTTTGCGAAGGTCCTGGCCGATGCCGGAACCGATGTCACCATGTGGGCGCGCCGCGCCGAGGTCGCCGAATCGATCGCCGGGCGGCACGAAAACGTCGACTATCTACCCGGCGTCGCGCTCCCGTCGACGCTGACTGCCACCGATGATGCGGCGGCCGCGCTGGACGGTGCCGACTTCGTCGTTCTCGCCGTTCCCTCCCAGTCGTTGCGAAGCAATCTGGCGGAGTGGAGTCCGATGATCGGCGAGGATGCCACCCTCCTCAGCCTCGCGAAGGGGATCGAAACCGGCACTCTGATGCGGATGAGTCAGGTCATCGTCCAGGTCACGGGCGCCGATCCGGGGCGTGTCGCCGTCCTGTCGGGACCCAATCTGGCCCGCGAGATCGCGATCGAACAACCGGCGGCGACAGTGATCGCGTGCACCGACTCGACGCGCGCGCTCGCGCTGCAGAAGGCGTCGGCCACGGGGTACTTCCGTCCGTACACGAACTCCGACGTGATCGGCTGCGAGATCGGCGGCGCATGCAAGAACGTGATCGCCCTGGCGTGCGGCATGGCAGCCGGAAGTGGATTGGGCGACAACACAATTGCGAGCATCATTACGCGCGGCCTGGCGGAGATCATTCGTCTGGGTGTTGCCTTGGGCGCAAAACCGACCACCCTTGCAGGGCTCGCCGGCGTGGGCGACCTGGTAGCCACGTGCTCGTCACCGCTGTCGCGGAACCGGTCCTTCGGTGAGCGGCTGGGGCAGGGCGGGTCCATGGAGACCGCGCAGGAGGCCACTCACGGACAGGTGGCCGAGGGCGTGAAATCCTGCTCGTCGGTTCGGGCGCTCGCATCCAGCTACGACGTCGAAATGCCGCTCACCGACGCCGTGCACCGCGTGTGTCATGAAGGTCTCGTCGTGCAGGACGCGATCGGCCAGTTGCTCGGCCGTCGTACGAAGTCGGAGTGACCGGGTGAGCGGAGATTCCACCCGTTGTGTCAAAGCTGTTGCAACAGAAGCGTATCCAGGGTCTCCGATGCAGCGGGGTCCGGTGTTCGCCGCCCCGTACCAGCTGAGCGCCGACGAAGGAACCGAGTCGGACACGTATGCCCGGGCATCGAATCCTGGCTGGCGCGATCTCGAATCGGCGCTCGCCATGCTCGAAGGCGCCTCCGGGGCACTGGTGGTCGGCTCCGGGATGTCTGCGGTCACCGTCGCAGTGCGCACTCTTCTCACGGCAGGGGACACGGTGATCGTTCCGGCGGACGGGTACTACCAAGTCCGCGCCTACGCGCGGGAGCGGTGGGAGCCGCTGGGCATCACCGTGCACGAAGTGGCGACCTCGGACATGGCGAGCGAGAGCACCGCGGCGCTGTTGGCGTCGGCGGAAGGAACGACGGTTGTCGTCGCCGAGACTCCTGCCAACCCGTCCCTCGACGTCGTCGACCTACGCGCGCTGTCGCAGCGGTGCCGGGACGCCGGGGCCGTGCTCGTCGTCGACAACACGACGGCGACCCCGCTCGGCCAGCAACCTCTGGAACTCGGCGCAGACGTCGTTGTTGCCAGTGGCACAAAGGCATTGAGTGGGCACAGCGACCTCCTCATGGGCTACATCGCGGTATCGGACCCCGACTTCCTCGCCGCGATGGAGCGGGAAAGAGCTTTGTCGGGAACGGTGCTCGGACCATTCGAGACATGGCTTGCCCACCGAAGTCTCGGAACTGCGGGGCTGCGTTTCGAGCGGCAGTGCGCCAACGCGTCGGCTGTCGCAGACCTTGTGGCCGCGCACCCCGCGGCGCAACGGGTGCGCTATCCGGGCCTGGCGAGTGATCCTTCCCACGCCGTCGCGTCGAGGCAGATGCGCCGATTCGGTGGACTGGTGAGTTTCGAACTCGGCTCCGCCGAGCAGTTCCATCGCTTCGTGGCAGGCAGCGAACTACTCGTTTCGGCGACGAGCTTCGGTGGCATCCACACCACGGCCGATCGCCGGGCGAGGTGGGGAGATGCGGTTCCCGACGGGTTCGTACGACTGTCCTGCGGGATCGAGGACACCGACGATCTCCTTGCCGACGTCGAACGGGCACTGTCGGGAGTGTGACCGCGGTTGTCGGCTCGAAGTCGTGAGGTCGGCGAAGTATCGGCGATCGGAGGTGGGTGCGGTGGGCACGGCGGGGCGGCGGTACGGTTTGTTCGTGAGCACACCGCGTACCCGGGTAGCCGTCATCTTCGGTGGCCGTAGCAACGAGCATTCCGTTTCCTGCGTCTCCGCCGGGAGTGTCCTGAGGAACCTCGACCCCGAACGGTACGAGGTGGTGCCGATCGGTATCACGACCGAGGGGTCGTGGGTTCTCGGCTCCACCGATCCCGCCTCCCTGTCCATCCGCGGCCGGTCCCTGCCCAGCGTCGATGCCGGTGGTTCCGCGTTGGCCCTGACGGCCGACCCCACCCGCTCGGGCGACCTCGTTGCTCTCGACGACGGTGAAGCAGGGAAGATCCTCGCCTCGGTGGACGTGGTATTCCCCGTCCTGCACGGCGCCTACGGCGAGGACGGCACGATCCAAGGTTTGCTCGAGCTCGCCGGAATCCCGTACGTCGGCCCAGGCGTACTCGCGAGCGCTGCCGGAATGGACAAGGAGTTCACCAAGAAGTTGCTTGCGGCCGAGGGGTTGCCCATCGGATTTCAGGTGGTGCTGCGGCCGGGCACCGACAATCTCACCGAGGAGCAGAAGTCCCGCCTCGATCTGCCGGTGTTCGTGAAGCCCGCGCGAGGGGGCTCGTCCATCGGTATCACCCGGGTCGCCGACTGGGCCGCCCTCGACGATGCCATCGCCCACGCCCGTGAGCACGATCCCAAGGTGATCGTCGAATCGGGGATCAGTGGACGTGAGGTGGAGTGCGGGGTTCTCGAATTCCCGGACGGCGAAGTCCGGGCCAGCGTCGTCGCCGAGATCCGGATGCCGGCTGCGTCGGGCAGCGACGAGGCGTTCTACGACTTCGACAGCAAGTACCTCGATGATGTGTGCGAGTTCGATGTGCCCGCGAAACTCGACGAATCGGTGAGCGAAGACATTCGCGCTCTCGCGGTGCGCGCCTTCGCCGCCCTCGACTGTCAGGGTCTCGCGCGTGTCGACTTCTTCGTCACCGAAGACGGTCCGGTCATCAACGAGATCAACACCATGCCCGGGTTCACCTCGATCTCGATGTATCCGCGCATGTGGGGAGCGATCGGAGTCGACTACGGCACCCTTGTGTCCACCCTGGTCGATACGGCGCTCGCCCGGGGCACGGGGCTGCGCTAGACGATGTCCGCGCCCGGCTCGCTGTGGTTCACGGATTGGGGACGGGTGCGGGATCCAGCGGCTTCTGTGGCAGAACCTTCGACACCGCATCCGACATTTCCTGCAGCGGCGTGGGTCCGACGCCCCGGGGGACGGTAAGTCCCACGTAGATCCCGCGGTCCACGGCGAACCAGCTGCTCGCGTCGATTCCTGCGCTCTCCCCGGAGATCTCGAACCACTGCACCCCGTTGATCACCTGCAATGACGACGCCTGGTCGAACTCTGCGGGACGGTCGAGGCCGCATCGCAGAACGAGTGGTTCACCCTCGGCCGGTTGCCACGCCGCGGTCGCCGCGGGTGCCGGTGGAGTGAGTTCGGCTCGCGTGTACTCGCCCAATGCGTCCGGGAGACCGGCCATCAACGCCGTGCACTCCGCGGAGGCAGCCGCGGGAGCGGGCACCGGACCCAGCGACACGGGGGATTTCGCAGGGTTGCGCCCGGCAATGACCGCGGCGACGACGATGCCGATCACCAACGCGACCGGAAGCGCCACCGCAGTGGCGATGAGAGCAGGATTACGCCGCTCGACGGGTTCGGTATCGGTAGCTGCGTCGGTCGGGTGCGATTCGTGTTCGGGCATGCTCAGATCGTTTTCGGCTTCTCGGGAATGTCGCAGGTGAGGGTGCGGGTGATACCGGGGACCCGACGGATCTCCTGCGTCACCGGCGCGATGTCGTCGGCGCTGACCCGCGCGATCACGTCGTACGGCCCGATCACGTCCTGCGCTGATTGCACCCCGGTGATCTGCGCGATCTGCGCCGCAATGGCCGAAGCTCGTCCGACCTCGGTTTGGATCAGGATGAACGCTTGCACTCTCGCTCCGGCCCTTCCCTGCTCCGCCCCGCATGGATCTCGGTAGAGTCGCGGGTGCTTCGGCGCGCTGATCGGTCACGTGCCGGAGAGTCCCGGCAACAGCTAAAAGGTACCGCAGTCGCACATTCCGTCGACCGGCCACACTGGCGCTGCGCCGGGTGATCCGACACAACGGCGCTCGTGGAGGCACACCATCACACCAACGGATACCCCGGGTTCCCCCGTTCCCCGCACCGTCGCGGATGTCGGTGAGTTCGCCGTGATCGACCGCGCCGTGGAGGGTCGCGCCCAACCGCCCACCACACTTCTCGGGCCCGGCGACGATGCCGCGCTCGTCCGGGCGGGAGACGGCCGCGTCGTCGTGTCCACCGACATGCTGGTGCAAGGCAGGCACTTCCGGCTCGACTGGTCGTCTCCGCGTGAGGTCGGGCGCAAGGCGGTGGCGCAGAACGCGGCCGATGTCGCGGCGATGGGTGCGCGGCCCACCGCGTTTCTCGTGTCGCTCGGTCTGCCGCCGGATACCCCGGTGGAGGTGGCGGACGGTATCTCCGCGGGAATCTGGGATGCTGCCGAGGAACTGGGTGCCGGCGTGGTCGGCGGCGATCTGGTTCAGGCGGATTCCGTCGTGATCTCTGTCACGGTGCTCGGTGACCTCGCGGGGCAGCGTGCCGTCCTTCGTTCGGGCGCCCAGGCGGGCGACGTCGTCGCTGTCGCAGGCACGCTGGGTGCATCCGCCTGCGGTCTGGCTCTCTTCCTCGCGGAATCGACTCGGTTTCCCGGCCTTCTCGCCGCCCACCGCGTACCGCACCCACCGTATGCAGCGGCGTGGACCGCCGCCGAGGCGGGCGCACACTCGATGACCGACATCTCCGACGGGCTACTCGCCGATCTCGGGCACATCGGCGCAGCGTCGGGAGTCGGGATGGCGCTCGCGCGGGACGACATCGCCGTGTCGCCGGACCTGGTGTCCGCAGCTGCGATCCTGGGGACCGACTACTGGGAGTGGGTACTGACCGGGGGAGAAGACCACGGTTTCGCCGCCACCTTCCCCTCCGGCGTGCCGCTACCCGCGGGCTGGCTTCGTATCGGAACGGTCCATGACGGGACGGGCATCACGGTCGACGGCCGGCGGTGGCCGGGGGCGTCCGGCTGGCAGAGTTTCTCGGTATAGGTTGCACCCATGGCTATCTACGCACTCGGCGAGCAGGAACCGGACATTTCCCCGGACGCTTACGTCCACCCCGACGCGGTGGTGATCGGGAACGTCACGCTCGCGGCGGGCGCATCGGTGTGGCCGCAGGCCGTGCTCCGCGCCGACTACGGCACCATCTCCATCGGAGCCGGGACCAACATCCAGGACGGCACCGTCATCCATTGCACGCCGATCGACCCCACCGTCATCGGGTCCGGATGCGTCGTCGGACACGCGGCACACATCGAGGGTTCCACGATCGGCGACAATTGCCTCATCGCGTCGGGTTCGGTGGTGTTGAACGGTTCGGTGATCGGGGCCGGTTCCGTGGTCGGGGCGGGCGCTGTCATTCCGTTCAAGTTCGAGGTGCCGCCGAGACGGATGGCACTCGGCGTGCCCGCCAAAATCCGAGAAGGCTACGAGGTTCCCGAGGGGCACGTGGAAATGAACGTGAAGATGTACTCGGCCAACGCGGCGTACTACCGCGACGCCCTGCGCAGGCTCGACTGATGGCTGCGCCGCTATCCGATCTGGTGGAGGCCGGCTGGGCCGAGGCTCTCGCTCCGGTAGCCGATCGCATCACCGAAATGGGTGCATTCCTCCGCGCGGAGATTGCCGAGGGCAGGGAGTATCTTCCGTCCGGCGACAACGTGCTGCGCGCGTTCACGCACCCCTTCGCCCAAGTGAAGGTGCTGATCGTCGGTCAGGACCCGTATCCGACTCCCGGGCACGCCGTGGGGCTCAGCTTCTCGGTGGCGCCCGACGTGCGACCCGTTCCCCGCAGTCTCGGCAACATCTTCGCCGAGTACAGCAAGGACCTCGGTTTTCCGACGCCGTCCACGGGAGATCTGACACCGTGGTCTCGTCAGGGTGTGTTGCTGTTGAACAGGGTCCTGACCGTCCAGCCCGGACTTCCGGCCTCCCATCGGCGTAAGGGGTGGGAAGCTGTCACGGAACAGGCAATTCGCGCGTTGGTGGAGCGAACCGAACCCCTCGTCGCCATTCTCTGGGGCCGGGACGCGTCCACCTTGAAGCCGATGCTCGCAGACGTGCCGACGATCGAGAGCGCTCACCCTTCACCGCTGTCCGCCTCACGAGGATTCTTCGGTTCACGTCCGTTCAGCAGAGCGAACGAACTGCTGGACAGCCTCGGCGCCGAACCTGTGAATTGGGAACTGCCCTAGCGTTTACGCCCGCACTTCCTTGATCGATGCGAAGTCTGCGCGTCTCTTCTCGACGAAGGCATCGACGCCTTCACGTCCGATCGGGCTGTCGGCTGCGACGGCGATAGAGGCGGCCTCCGCGTCGAGTTGCTCTGCCAGAGTGCGCGTGGTCGATGCGGAGAGGAGAGTCTTGATCCCGGAGTACGAGGAGGTCGGACCCGCAGCCAGGGTTCGCGCGAGTCGAAGCGCCTCGTCCTGCACCACGTCGTCACCGACCAAGCGGCTGAGAATTCCGAGGCGCACTGCCTCGTCGCCGCTGAGAACCGCATCGGTCAGCAGGATTTCGCGAGCACGGGCGATGCCGACGATCCGCGGAAGAGTCCACGACATACCGCCGTCCGGTGTGTAACCGATCGAGGGGTACGCCGGCCGCATCTTGGTGCCGGGCCCGCCGATCGCGACATCGGCGAGGCAGACGAGGCTCATTCCCGCGCCCGCAGCCCACCCGTGCACACCGGCGATCACCGGAACGGTCACCGCGTCGAGAGCGCGCACGAAGGCGTGGAAGACGCGCGCGATCTCGGCGACGTACTCGCTGCGCACGGGTGCGGCGGCGAAGGCGCGGACATTACCGCCGGCACAGAAGTTCGGCCCCTCGCCGACGAGGAGAACGCTGCCGATCCGATCGCCCACGGCCTCGAGGGCACGTGTGCCCTGATCGAGGCCTTCGCCGTCCAGCGATGTGCCGTTGTCGGCGGTCGAAATCGTGATGCGGAGCACGCCCTCGTCGAGCTGTACTTTGCTGAGTCCATCGAGAGAAGTCACGGTTGCACCCTACGTGGCGCCCGACCCGGCATCACCAGGACCCGATGTGCTGCATCGATGCGACATGACGAAGCCCCCGGCGCCGAGGTGTCGGGGGCTTCGGAACACACGCAGCGTCGGGTCAGCCCCGAGCAACCTTTCCAGCCTTCAGGCAGGACGTGCAGACGTTGAGCTTCCGGGTGTTTCCGGGGGCAACTTCGGCACGAACAGTCTGAATGTTCGGGTTCCAGCGACGATTGGTACGCCGGTGCGAGTGCGAGACCGACTTACCGAAGCCGGGCCCCTTGGCGCATACGTCGCAGACGGCAGCCATAGTCGCGAACTCCTTCAAGATAGTGAACTGTGAAATTTAACTGGCCCCACGTAGGCAGGCCGCAGTGATCGCGGCCCTTACGAGGCAACCGTGCAAGAGTAGCCGCTCGAGTGCTGATTGGCCAAACTCGGCCGGATGGCCGAGCACGTCAGGCTCGATCGGCGTCCCGCGACTAGTCTGACGGCACCTTCGATTGAACCCGTGAGAGAGGATGCCAGTGGTTCCTGAGCGCCCGATGGACGGCCGAGTCCTGACGTCGTGGGCGAGGACGGCGGTCGCGGGACTCGAGGCACGGTGCGAGGAGATCAACAGTCTCAACGTGTTCCCGATTCCGGACGCCGACACGGGAACCAATTTGCTGTTCACCATGCGGGCTGCCCTCGAGGCAATCGACAAGTATGCCGGGAACGACGGCCACCAAACGGACGTCCGTCAAGTGGCCATCGCGCTGGCCCGCGGCGCTGTGGCGGGTGCCCGGGGCAACTCGGGGGTCATCCTTTCCCAGGTGTTGCGCGGTGTCGCCGAGGCAGCGGTCTCCGGCGTCGTCGACACCAGGACTGTCCGGACCGGACTGTTGATGGCCACCAACCTGGTGACCGACGCGGTCAGCTACCTGGTCGAAGGAACGATTGTCACGGTCCTGCGTTGCGCTGCGGACGCGGCAGCGGAATTCCCGGACGATGCGCCTGTCGCCGACACAGCGCGCTCCGCGGCAGATGCCGCGGCCGCCGCACTTGCCCGCACGCCCGGCCAGCTCGACGCGCTCGGGACCGCCGGTGTGGTCGACGCCGGCGGGCTGGGGCTCGTCGTCATTCTCGATGCCTTCGTCGCGGCGGTCACCGGTGAGCGGCCCGTCCGCGCCCCGATCGCGCTGCGAGTGCCGCGCCGCCTGCCGTCCCCGGATTCAGGCACGGAGTCGTCGGACGTCGAGTTGCCGGACGCCGGCGACGACCTCGCGCATCGTGGCCACCACTCAGCCTGTGAGAGCTCACATCAGGATTTCGAGGTCATGTATCTGGTGGCCGACACAGACGAAGCCCGGATGGCAGAACTGCGGAACGCACTCGACGAGCTGGGGGATTCCACGGTCATCGTCGGTGACGGCGACGGGGGATGGTCGGTGCACGTGCACTGTGCGGACGCCGGGGCTGCTGTGGAGGCCGGTCTCGATGCCGGACGCCTACACAGGATTCGCGTCAGCAGTTTTCTCGTCGACGCGCGCGAACACGGCAGGCTTCTACCTCCCGTCCGCACTCGCCCCGATCAGGACGATCGGGGCATCGTCGCGGTCGTGGCAGGCGACGGCGCGGCCGACCTCTTCTCGGGGGAGGGTGCGACCGTGCTCCGATGCGACGCCGCCCCCGTCACCCGCGCGCAGTTGCTCGGCATTATCCGCCAGTTGGGACGCCGAGAGGTGCTGGTCCTTCCCAACGGGGCGCTGTCGGCTCAGGAACTCGTCGCGGTGAGTGCCGCAGCCCGCGATTCCCGGCACGAGGTGCTTCTCCTCGCAACCTCGTCCATGGTGCAGGGGCTGGCATCCCTCGCGGTGCACGATCCGGAACGCGAAGCGGTCGACGACGCCTTTGCGATGTCCGAGGCCGCGGCCGCCACCCGGTGGGGTTCGTTGCGCATCGCGCGGGAGCGGGCCCTGACCTATGTGGGCACCTGCGAACCGGGAGACGGGATCGGTCTGATGGGGCACGAGGTGATCGTGATCGAACCGGACGCGGTCGCCGCCGGGAAGCGTCTGGTCGACGTCGTCCTCGGGGCAGGCGGCGAACTGGTCACGCTCCTGATGGGCGCGGAAGCACCGGCCGGGCTGGACACGGAACTGGCCGATCACATCTCCCAGCGGCATCCCGGCGTCGAGGTGATGGTCTACCACGGCGGACAACCGGGAGATCTGTTGCAACTCGGGGTGGAATGAGGAATTCGATGGCCACACTCGCCGACAGGCTCGATCACCTGCTGGGGCGCAAGACCGCCGACGCGCTGGAGGCGGCGTTCGACATTCGCACCGTCGAGGACCTGTTGCGGCACTACCCGCACCGGTACGCCTCCCAGGGCCGTGAACTTGCCGAGAAGGATCCGCCGGAGGGCGAGCACATCACCATCATCGCGCGGGTGTCGTCGGCGGCAGTCGTGAAGATGAAGAACCGTCCCGGCAGCATGCTGAAGGTGGTTCTCGCGACCGATACGCAGAACGTCGACGTCACGTTCTTCAGTCCGCAGAAGGTCAAGCACGTCATCAAACCCGGTGTGCGCGCGATGTTCTCCGGCACCGTGAAGTATTTCCGCAGCAAGTGGAGCCTCACTCATCCGAGTTACCTGATCCTCCCGGAGCCTCGTGCGGGCAGCGACGACCCGGTGGTGAACGTCGGGCGGATTCGTGGGGCGGGGGATCTCGCGGGTATCGCCCGGGCCGCCCAGGAGCCGGGCGCGGGCGTGGACATGTCCGTGTTCGACCGCGCCCTGATCCCGCTGTATCCGGCGACGCGGGAGGTGGAGAGCTGGACGATCATGAAGTGCGTTCGGCAGGTCCTCGACCAACTCGACCGGATCGACGACCCGCTCCCCGAACGGATTCGTCACGAGCGCAACCTCATCGGTCTGGACGAGGCGCTCCGCCTCGTCCACCTCCCCGACACTCGTGACGACATCGAGAATGCGCACGACCGGCTCCGCTTCGACGAGGCCGCGGCCCTCCAGTTGGTGCTCGCGCGACGCCGGCACGACAACGCCGAGCGGGTGGCGCCCGAGTGCCCGGCGGTACCGGGTGGAATCGCCGACGAGTTCGAGCGCAGACTTCCCTTTCAGCTGACCGACGGCCAGCACGCCGTGGCCGAGGAGATCGCCGCGGATCTGTCCCAGCCGCATCCGATGAGCAGGCTCCTGCAGGGTGAGGTGGGGTCCGGTAAGACCATCGTTGCCCTGCGCGCCATGCTGCAGGTTGTCGATGCGGGGTATCAGTGCGCCTTACTCGCCCCCACCGAAGTGCTCGCGACGCAGCATGCGCGTTCGCTGCGGGCGTTGCTGGGTTCACTGGCGACGGCGGGCGAACTCGGCGCCGACGAGAAGGCGACCCGCGTAGCGCTGCTGACCGGGTCGATGCCGGTCGCTGCGAAACGGGCCGCACTACTCGAGGTGGTGACCGGCGACGCAGGCATCGTCATCGGCACGCACGCCCTCATCCAGGACAACGTCGAGTTCTTCAACCTCGGCATGGTGGTGGTCGACGAACAGCATCGGTTCGGCGTCGAACAGCGCGACCGGCTCCGGGCGCGGGCGCGCGAAGGCCTGAGCCCACATCTTCTGGTGATGACGGCGACGCCCATACCCCGCACGATCGCGATGACGGTGCTCGGTGACCTCGACGTGTCCACCTTGCGCCAGCTTCCGAAGGGCCGTTCGCCGATCAAGAGCAGCGTGGTACCGGCGTCCCAGAAACCGCAGTGGGTCGCACGCGCATGGGAACGGATCCGCGAGGACGTGGCCGAGGGACGGCAGGCATACGTCGTCTGCTCGCGCATCGGTGACGGTGAGAAGGGCGACGGCGAGGACACTGTCGACGACAAGCAGCCCGACACCAAGTCGGCCGTCGAAGTCTTCGAGGAACTGGGCGGCACCATCCTGCCCGACCTCCGCGTCGGTCTGCTGCACGGCAGGCTCCCCACGGACGAGAAGGACGCGGTGATGCGCGACTTCACGGCCGGCGACATCGACGTCCTCGTCTGCACCACGGTGGTCGAGGTGGGCGTCGACGTCCCGAACGCCACGATCATGGTGATCCTGGATGCCGACCGCTTCGGGGTCAGCCAGCTACATCAGCTCCGCGGCCGGGTCGGCCGGGGTGCCCACCAGGGGCTGTGCATTCTCGTCACGGAGATGAATCCGGGTGCGCCTGCCTTCGGGCGCCTGCAGAACGTGGCTTCCACCAACGACGGCTTCGAACTCGCCCAACTCGACCTCTCGACCCGGCGGGAGGGTGACATTCTCGGGGCAGCGCAGTCGGGTACCACCTCGACGCTGCGGTTGCTCTCACTTCTCGGCCACGAGGACGTGATCGCCGCGGCTGCCGAGTTCGCCCGGTCGGTGACTGCCGACGATCCACGCCTGGAAAACCACCCGGGTCTTTCTGCGATGGTCACTTCGGCTCTCGATGCGGACCGGATCGAATTTCTCGAGAAAACGTGAGAAGTCGACGATCAAGGTGAAGCAGTTACTTCCGGTCACGTAATTCTTCGCTGCTCTGTTTCGGGCCCATTGCAGAATTCGCACACGTCAGGGGCCGCTTTGTGAAGATTGCGGACGATCCTGCATAATGGGATACCGTTTCTCCGCTGCCGGAGTTGGCGGGGTAGTTTGCTCCAATGTTCTCCAAAGTCCTGGTCGCCAACCGTGGCGAAATTGCGATCCGCGCTTTCCGTGCCGCCTACGAACTAGGTGCTGGAACTGTTGCGGTGTTTCCGTACGAGGATCGGAACTCGATCCACCGTCTGAAGGCCGATGAGAGTTATCAGATCGGTCAGGAGGGGCACCCGGTTCGGGCGTACCTCTCGGTCGAGGAGATCGTCGCCGCCGCGAAGCAGGCAGGTGCCGACGCGGTCTATCCCGGGTACGGGTTCCTGTCCGAGAATCCGGATTTGGCTGCGGCGTGCGCCGAGGCGGGTATCACCTTTGTGGGCCCGTCCGCGGAGGTCCTCGAGCTGACCGGTAACAAGGCCCGCGCAATCGCGGCGGCGAAGGCGGCCGGCCTGCCGGTGCTGGCGTCGTCGGAGCCGTCGGCGGATGTGGACGAGTTGCTCGCGGCGGCGGAGTCGATGCAGTTCCCGATCTTCGTGAAGG
The DNA here is from genome assembly GCF_044389235.1 of Rhodococcus sp. NPDC019647. Classification (NCBI taxonomy): domain Bacteria; kingdom Bacillati; phylum Actinomycetota; class Actinomycetes; order Mycobacteriales; family Nocardiaceae; genus Rhodococcus; species Rhodococcus sp. NPDC019647. The sequence continues at coordinate 222,290 of NZ_JBIRXS010000001.1, forward strand.
CGGTCGCCGGCGGCGGTGGCCGCGGCATGCGCCGGGTGGCCGAGCGGTCCCAGTTGCGGGAATCGATCGAGGCGGCCGCGCGGGAGGCGGAGTCCGCGTTCGGCGATCCGACGGTGTTCCTCGAGCAGGCGGTCATCGATCCGCGTCACATCGAGGTCCAGATCCTGGCCGACGGTCAGGGCAACGTCATCCACCTGTTCGAGCGCGATTGTTCGCTGCAGCGCCGTCACCAGAAGGTGATCGAGCTCGCGCCGGCCCCGAACCTGCCGGACGAGGTGCGGGCGAGGATTTGCGCGGACGCGGTGGCGTTCGCGAAGGAGATCAATTATTCGTGCGCGGGAACTGTCGAGTTCCTCCTCGATACCCGCGGCAATCACGTGTTCATCGAGATGAACCCACGGATCCAGGTCGAGCACACGGTGACCGAGGAGGTCACGGACGTCGACCTGGTGCAGTCGCAGTTGCGGATCGCCTCGGGGGAGACCCTCGCCGATCTGGGCCTGAGTCAGGACAAGATCACGTTGCGTGGCGCGGCGCTGCAGTGCCGGATCACCACAGAGGACCCGGCCAACGGGTTCCGCCCGGACACCGGTCGGATCACGGGCTACCGCACTCCGGGCGGTGCCGGTATCCGCCTCGACGGTGGTACGTCGGTCGGGGCCGAGGTTTCGGCGTATTTCGATTCGATGCTCGTCAAGCTCACCTGCCGCGGCCGCGACTTCGACACCGCCGTCGCCCGGGCGCGCCGGGCGGTCACGGAGTTCCGCATCCGCGGGGTCTCGACGAACATTCCGTTCCTGCAGGCGGTTCTCGACGACCCCGATTTCAAGGCGGGCCGGGTCACCACCTCGTTCATCGAGGAACGCCCCCAGCTGCTCACGCTGCGCAGCTCCGCCGACCGCGGCACCAAGATCCTCACCTACCTCGCCGACGTGACGGTGAACAAGCCGCACGGGGAACGGCCGTCCGCGGTGTACCCGCGTGACAAGCTGCCCCAGATCGACCTCTCCACCCCGCCGCCGGACGGCAGCCGCCAGAAGCTGCTCGCCCTGGGGCCGGAGGGATTCGCCAGGGCGTTGCGGGAGCAGAAGGCCCTCGCCGTCACCGAGACCACGTTCCGCGACGCCCACCAGTCGCTGCTCGCGACCCGGGTGCGGACCAGCGGTCTGCTCGACGTCGCCGGGCACGTGGCCCGGATGACCCCCGAACTGCTCTCGATCGAGGCGTGGGGCGGCGCGACGTACGACGTGGCACTGCGGTTCCTGCACGAGGACCCCTGGTACCGGCTGTCGGCGCTGCGGGAGGCCGTACCGAACATCTGCCTGCAGATGCTGCTGCGCGGACGTAACACCGTCGGCTACACCCCGTACCCGGAGAAGGTGACGCGGGCGTTCGTCGACGAGGCCGCGGCCACCGGTATCGACATCTTCCGCATCTTCGATGCCCTCAACAATGTCGACCAGATGCGGCCGGCCATCGACGCCGTCCGCGAGACCGGTACCGCGCTCGCCGAGGTCGCCCTGTCCTACACCGGCGACCTGTCGAACCCCAACGAGAAGCTCTACACCCTCGACTACTACCTCCGCCTGGCCGAGGAGATCGTCGAGGCCGGAGCGCACATCATCGCGATCAAGGACATGGCCGGGCTGCTCCGCGCCCCGGCCGCAACCACCCTGGTCACGGCGCTGCGCCAGAACTTCGACCTGCCGGTGCACGTGCATACCCACGACACCCCCGGTGGCCAGCTCGCCACCTATCTGGCCGCCTGGCAGGCGGGCGCGGACGCCGTGGACGGCGCCTCCGCGGCGATGGCCGGCACCACCAGCCAGCCGGCGTTGTCGGCGATCGTGGCGGCGGCCGCGCACTCGGAGCACGACACCGGGCTCGACCTGCAAGCGGTGTGCGACCTCGAGCCGTACTGGGAGGCACTGCGCAAGGTGTACAAGCCGTTCGAGTCCGGGCTGCCGGCCCCGACCGGTCGCGTCTACACCCACGAGATCCCCGGTGGGCAGTTGTCGAATCTGCGTACCCAGGCCGTCGCCCTGGGTCTCGGCGACCGTTTCGAGGACGTCGAAGCCAACTACGCGGCCGCCGACCGCATGCTCGGACGCCTGGTCAAGGTGACGCCGTCGTCGAAGGTGGTCGGCGACCTCGCCCTGCACCTCGTCGGATCCGGTGCCTCCACCGACGAGTTCGCGGAAAACCCCGCCCGCTTCGACATTCCCGATTCGGTCATCGGCTTCCTGCGCGGCGAGCTGGGCACCCCGCCCGGCGGGTGGCCCGAACCGTTCCGTACCCGGGCTCTCGAGGGCCGCGGGCCGGCCAAACCCGAAGTCGCCCTGTCGGTGGAGGACGAGAAGGCGCTGTCCGGTACCTCCGCCGAACGCCGGGCGACGCTCAACCGGTTGCTCTTCCCCGGTCCGACCAAGGAATTCCTCGAGCACCGCGACAAGTACGGCGACACCTCCCAGCTGTCGGCCAACCAGTTCTTCTACGGCCTTCGGCGCGGCGACGAGCATCGGGTGCGGCTCGCCCCGGGTGTCGAGCTGATCATCGGTCTCGAGGCGATCTCCGAGCCCGACGAGCGCGGCTACCGCACCGTCATGTGCATTCTCAACGGCCAGTTGCGTCCGGTGTCGGTGCGTGACCGCTCCATCGCCAGCGAAATCCCCGCCACGGAGAAGGCCGACAAGAGCAATCCCGGCCACGTCGCCGCCCCGTTCGCCGGCGTCGTCACCCTCTCCGTCACCGAGGGGCAGCACATCGAGGCCGGCGATACTCTCGCCACGATCGAGGCGATGAAGATGGAAGCGGCCATCACCGCGCCTCGCGGCGGAACCGTCACTCGCCTGGCCATCGGCTCGGTCCAGCAAGTCGAGGGCGGCGACCTCCTCGCCGTCGTCTCGACGAAGGAGTCCGCAAGCGAGTGACGGACGTTCGATGACCCGCATCATCGCGGGGCTCGCGGGCGGCCGACGCCTGCGGGTCCCGCCGAGCGGAACCCGGCCCACCTCGGACCGGGTCCGTGAGGCGTTGTTCAGTGCCCTGCACAGCCGGATGGATCTCGAGGGCGCCTCGGTTCTCGACCTGTACGCAGGTTCGGGGGCCCTGGGGCTCGAGGCGCTCTCGCGGGGCGCCGATCGTGTCCTGCTCGTCGAATCGGATGCGAAAGCTGCGGGGGTCATCTCGCAGAATGTGAGTGCGGTGGGATTGCCGGGTGCAGCGGTGCGGACGGCTCCGGTGTCCGCGGTGCTGGCCGGCACCGCCGACCGCGTGTACGACCTGGTTCTCGCGGATCCGCCGTATGCGGTGGATGACGGCGCAGTGCAGACGGTGCTGAGTGATTTGCGGGGCCACGGCTGGGTGGCCGACGGGTCGATCGTGGTCCTGGAGCGCTCGTCGCGGTCACCGGAGACGTCGTGGCCGGAGGGTTACGCGCCCGTCAAGGCGAAGAAGTACGGCGAGGCTCGGATCGAGCTGGCGACCTGCTACGGTCTGGACTCATGACTGGCGCTGTCTGCCCCGGATCCTTCGACCCTGTGACCAATGGTCATCTCGACGTAATCGGCAGAGCTGCCGCGCAGTTCGACGAGGTCATCGTCACGGTGATGATCAACAAGAGCAAGCGGGGCCTCTTCACGGTCGAAGAGCGAATCGAGATGCTCGAGGATGCCATCAGTGCACTGCCGAACGTGCGAGTCAGTTCCTGGCACGGCCTGCTCGTGGATTACGCGAAGCAGCAAGGGATCACAGCGATCGTCAAGGGTTTACGTGGCGCCAACGACTTCGACTACGAACTGCAGATGGCGCAGATGAACCAGAAACTCACTGGCGTCGACACGTTGTTCATTCCCACCAACCCTGCCTACAGCTACCTCTCCAGCTCACTGGTCAAGGAAGTGGCCACCTTCGGCGGCGACGTCACGGGAATGCTGCCCGAGAAAGTGCACGCGCGTCTGCTGACGAGGATCGCCGAGCGGGCCGCCGAGAGCTGATACCCGACACACCGGCCGTCACGGCACACCCCTGGCGTCCCCATCCGGCAGACTTGCACGAAGAAGGCTGCGCCGACCTGCTGAGGTCATGAAAGATTGGGGTTGCTCGTGTACCGGGTTTTCGAGGCGCTCGACGAACTTGTCGCGATTGTCGAAGAGGCACGCGGTGTGCCCATGACCGCCGGCTGTGTGGTCCCACGCGGCGATGTTCTCGAATTACTCGACGATGTGCGCGATGCCATTCCCGGTGAACTCGACGACGCCCAGGACGTGCTGGACCACCGCGACAAGCTGGTCGGTGACGCAAGGTCCAACGCTGAAAAGACAGTCGCCAGCGCCAACGCCGAAGCTACGTCGACGATCGAGAATGCACGGGACGACGCCGATCGCATTCTCGCGGACGCAAAAGCTCAGGCCGACAGGATGGTCGCGGAGGCGCGTGCGCACGCCGAGCAGCTGGTCGCCGACGCAGAGGCAGAATCCGAGGCGACCATCGCCGAGGGCCAGCGCGAGTACGACACCCTCACCACCCGCGCCCGGTCCGAGGCCGATCGCATGATCGAGGCGGGGAAGGCGTCGTACGAGCGCTCGGTTGCGGAAGGCACCGCCGAGCAGGAACGCCTGGTATCCCAGACCGAGGTCGTGCAGCAGGCGCATGCCGAATCCGCCCGGGTGATCGACGCCGCACACGCCGAATCCGACCGGCTCCGGTCCGACTGTGACCTGTATGTCGACACGAAACTCGCCGAGTTCGAAGAGTTCCTGTCCGGCACTATTCGCTCCGTCGGACGGGGACGCCAGCAGCTACGGACGGGTTCGGGCGTGCCCGACTACGCTTCCGACTACGACGCAGACGACCGGCGGGCCGAGCGCCGCCGCTGACCGGCATTTGGATCATCCACGCCGATTGCGTATCGTGGAGTGGTTGCCCAAAGTCGTTCTCCTCATCGAAAGTGAAGTGTCTTGTCAACCCATCGCCGCAGCTCATCGCGTTCCCGTAGGGACGCGGATTTCGTGCTGGACACGGTCAAGCTAGGCCGTCGTCCTGGTTCGATGCGCACCGTCGAACGGGTGGTGACGGCGCCGCGGCGCATCGGACTCGACATGATTGCAATCGAGGAGGGATCGGAGATCGATCTCGATCTTCGTCTTGAAGCAGTGTCCGAAGGCGTCCTGGTCACCGGTTCCGTCAGCGCCGACACCGTGGGCGAGTGCTCGAGATGCCTCGAGCCGTTCAGCGGATCTGTCGATCTCAGCCTCACCGAGCTGTTCGCCTACCCGGACAGCGCCACCGAGGAGACCACGGACGAGGATGAGATTTATCGCGTCGAGGACGACGAGATCGACCTCGAGCCCGTCATCATCGACGCGGTCGGACTCGCGCTTCCTCTGCAGCCGCTCTGCAGCGACGACTGCCAAGGACTGTGCCCAGAATGTGGCGTTCGCCTGGCGATTGCCGAATCTGGCCATGGGCATGACATACTTGATCCTCGCTGGGCTGGTCTTGCAGCCAAATTTGGCGTGGAATCAGATCCCAGCAAGAATCTTGTGAACAACGAAGCCGAGGAGAAGTAGAAGTGGCTGTCCCCAAGCGCAGAATGTCGCGATCCAACACGAGGTCGCGTCGCAGCCAGTGGAAGACCACTGTGCCTACCCTCGTTACCTGCCCCAACCGTGGCTGCGGCGAGAAGACGCTGCCCCACATCGCGTGCCCGTCCTGCGGCACATACAAGGGCCGCCAGGTCACTGCCGCCGTCTAGTTCGCCACGGAGAGGCGTCGTGACGAGCGACATCAGTAATACACCCGCCGGCGGCGAGGAGGATCATGCTTCCCTCCTCGCCGCTCTCGGCGTAGAAATCGAACCTTCGCTGCTCACGTTGGCGTTGACCCACCGCTCGTATGCCTACGAGAACGGTGGCCTTCCCACCAACGAGCGACTCGAGTTCCTCGGCGACTCCGTGCTCGGAGTCACCATCACCGAGCAGCTGTACCTTGCGCATCCGCAAAAGTCCGAGGGCGACCTCGCGAAGATCCGGGCGAGCATCGTCAACATGCACGCGCTCGCCGAGGTGGCTCGTGCACTCGGTGACGGCGGGCTGGGAGCCCATCTGCTCCTTGGCAAGGGTGAGGAGATGACCGGCGGGCGCGACAAGCCGAGCATCCTGGCGGACGGCATGGAGTCGATACTCGGGGCGATCCATCTGCAGCACGGGATCGAGACGGCGCGGCGAGTGGTACTCGATCTGTTCAGCGACCTACTCCAACGCGCTCCGCGTCTCGGCGCAGGGCTCGACTGGAAGACGAGCCTGCAGGAACTCACTGCGGAACGTGGTGTCGGAGTGCCCTCGTACGAGATCACCGCAACGGGACCGGACCACGACAAGGAATTCACCGCCACCGTCGTGGTGGGCGGCAAGGCGTTCGGTGTCGGGATCGGCAGATCCAAGAAGGAAGCCGAGCAGAAGGCCGCGAGTACTGCGTGGAACGCTCTGTCCGACCGTGGTCCGGACGTAGCAGCCGACGACGTCAGTGCCTGAACTTCCCGAGGTCGAGGTAGTTCGCCGCGGACTCGAACGGCACATTGTCGGAGCTTCGATCGATTCGGTCGACGTCCTGCACCCCCGCGCGATCCGGAGGCATATCCTCGGCGCAGCTGATCTCGCCGGACAGCTCACGGGCGAACGAATCGCGCGAGCTGACCGCCGCGGAAAGTATTTGTGGCTGGTCCTCGAACCCAGTGCCGTCGCGCTCGTGGTCCACCTGGGGATGAGCGGGCAGATGCTCGTGCAGCCACCCGAGGCCGTCACCGAGAAACATCTGCGCATTCGGGCGCGGCTCGATTCCGGGCTCGATCTGCGGTTCGTGGATCAGCGCACCTTCGGTGGATGGGCGCTCGCGCCTCTGGTCGATGTCGACGGCTCACTCGTCCCTGATTCGGTTGCGCACATCGCCCGGGATCCACTGGACACGAGATTCGACTCTGCGGCGACCGTTACGGTGATGCGCCGCAAGCACACCGAGATCAAACGTGCTCTTCTCGACCAGACGGTGGTGTCGGGGATCGGGAACATCTACGCCGACGAGGCCCTGTGGCGCGCGCAGATCCACGGGACCCGCCTCACCGATCGATTGACTGCTGCGACACTCCGCCAGCTGCTCGGGGCCGCTCGAGAGGTCATGCGCGAAGCCTTGGATCAGGGCGGCACGTCCTTCGATGCCTTGTACGTGAACGTGAACGGCGAGTCCGGTTACTTCGATCGATCGCTGTCCGCATACGGGCAGGAGGATCGTCCCTGCCCGCGGTGCGGCACTGCAATTCGTCGTGAAAAGTTCATGAATCGCTCGTCGTTCAGCTGCCCGAGGTGCCAGCCTGCGCCGCGGCGAAGTCCGCCGAAACGCCCTGCCTGAGCTCTTCATCGTGTCGCAGGGTCGATTTGGCCTCGAAATAGTCGCCGCCCTTGCGCTTGACGTCGTCCGTGCCCCACTCCCGGTGGTGCGGTACGGGCGCCATTCGTGGAATGTGCTTGCGGCAGTGGATATACGCCTCCTCCACGTCCACGACGACCCATCGCTCGGGCACCCGGCCCTTGGTGTGATCTGCTGGTAGATCCGGGATCTCGGAACGCAGGTCCGCGTCTTCCACGATCCGGGCGGAACCGTTGACGTGCAAGCCGATCAGGTCGTGGACGAAGTCCACGAGCATGATTCCCACGTGTGGGTTTTCCCGGATGTTGCCGAGACTCGCCATCACTCCGTTGCCACGATATTCCGGATACGCCACCGTCTTCGGATCGATGACGTGCATGAAACCGGGTGCGCCGGCGCGCAAGCTGTTGTCACATTCGCCGGATGCGTCGGCGGTAGCGACGAACGCGAGTTCCTGGCGGCCGACGAAATCGATCATCGTCGGATTGAGGTGGTCGAGCACCTGGTCAGAGTAGAATTTCGCGGCGCGGTCCTCGGTGCCGTACTCGACTTGAAGGGTGCGCTCACCCGCGCTACCGATCTGGCCCATCTGCATTGCCCCGCTTACGTGTCGGTGTCATTGGTCGGTTCACCCTACGGTGCACCGATCGACCGTGCCGTGCTTCGGTACCTGCAAATCCACAGCCGCCCCACGACTGCCCGTCGGGAGGATGGACGCCCACGGTGCAGGTCCGTCGGCCCCGGGTGGCAGGATTGTGCGCATGGCAGAACAGACTTCCGACACGCCGGCCACAACCTCGTTGTGGGTCGAGCGAACCGGCACCCGCCGCTACACGGGACGCAGCTCACGCGGCGCCGAGGTCCTGATCGGCTCGGAGGGTGTCGAAGGTGTATTCACTCCGGGTGAATTGTTGAAAATCGCGCTCGCGGCATGCAGCGGGATGAGTTCTGATTTTCCTCTCTCTCGACGGCTGGGTGACAACTACGACGCCACGATCCGGGTGTCGGGTGCGGCCGACCGGGAGAACGAGGTGTACCCGCAGCTGGACGAGGTCTTCGAACTGGACCTGAGCGAGCTCGACGCTGCGGCGCAGGAGCGTCTCGTCGCGCTGGTGGAGCGCTCGATCGACAAGGTATGCACCGTGGGCCGGACTCTGAAGACGGGAACGAAAGTCACACTGACCATCGAAAGCGACGCATGATGCGGCGTGAGCTGACCGCCCTCGCCGGAGGGTTGGTATTGAGCGCCGGCCTTCTCGCGGCCGCGCCCGCTGCTGCCGGACCGGCGTTCGCGCCGCCGGTCGGAGCGTGCACGCCCTGGTCGGTGTCCGAAGTGGTCTCCGGCGCGGGCATCCTCGAGAACCTCGCATTCGACGGGGCGGGAACGATGCTGGTGTCGCGGACCGGTCTCGTCGGCGGCGGCGCCCTGGACGGCGTGGAGCCGGACGGAACGGTCCGCTCGATCGTGCCCGATGTCGACGCGCCGGGCGGAATCGCGATGCACGGCTCCGACGCCTACTTCGCCACCGGAAATTCGTTTTCCGCCGGAGTTGCCGGGACGGAAAGTGGAACGATAGACGTCGTGAATCTCGACACCGGGGATACGCACACGGTGGCCGAGGGACTCGTCATGCCGAACGGGCTGGTGCGCCTCGGGAACGGTGACCTCCTCACCGCGCGGAATCTGGGGTCGGGCGCAGGAGTGACCCGTGTTCCGGCCACGGATCCACACACACCTGAGGTGGTGCGCACCGACTTGGGAACCGTCGACGGCCTCGCTGCCCACGACGGGAACATCTACACGGTGACGACGTTCGATACGACCACCACGTTGCGCATTCTGCGAGAGGACGACCTGACCGGCCCGGTGGTGTCGATACCGTTGCCAGGGGCCGGTCCGCTCAATGCCGCTGACGACCTCACCGTAGGGCCGGACGGCATCGTGTACGTCGCGTACAACGGCGGTGGCAAGGTGGTGCGCGTCGATCCGGCGACCGGAGAGAGTTGTGCACTCGCGTCCGGGCTTCCGCTGGTGTCGTCGGTGCGATTCGGCGCCGGACCGGGCTGGAACGCGGACGCGCTGTACGTGACGAGTTTCACCGGAACCATTTACCGACTGGAACGGCCGTGACATGACGACGGAACGACTGACAGCATGGGTTCACGGGTACGTGCAGGGCGTGGGGTTTCGGTGGTGGACGCGCGCGCGGGCGCTGGAACTCGGTCTCGTCGGTTATGCGGCCAACCAGGCGGACGGCCGGGTGCTGGTGATCGCCGAGGGCCCGCGCGACAAGCTGGACGCGCTGCTCGCACTCCTGCGTTCGGGCAACACACCGGGCACCGTGGACCTGGTGGTCGAGCAATGGGATTCCGCTCGCGGAGACGTCACCGGGTTCGTCGAACGGTGAACCGAAGGTAAAGTCGTCCGTCATGCATCTGAAGAGTCTGACGCTGAAGGGATTCAAATCCTTTGCGTCCGCAACGACTCTGCGATTCGAACCCGGTATCACGTGCGTCGTGGGACCCAATGGATCGGGAAAGTCCAATGTGGTCGATGCCCTCACCTGGGTGATGGGGGAGCAGGGCGCGAAAGCCCTGCGCGGCGGCAAGATGGAGGACGTCATCTTCGCGGGCACGGCGGGCAGGGCGCCGCTGGGCCGCGCCGAGGTCACGCTCACCATCGACAACTCGGACGGCGCACTCCCCATCGACTACTCCGAGGTCTCGATCACCCGTCGAATGTTCCGCGACGGTGCAGGCGAATACGAGATCAACGGCAGCTCCTGCCGACTGATGGATGTGCAGGAGCTGCTCAGCGACTCCGGCATCGGTCGGGAAATGCACGTCATTGTCGGGCAGGGGCGTCTGGCGGCCATCCTCGAGTCGCGGCCCGAGGACCGGCGTGCGTTCATCGAAGAAGCAGCGGGAGTGCTCAAGCACCGCAAGCGTAAAGAGAAGGCCGTCCGCAAGCTCGACTCCATGCAGGCCAACCTCGCCCGGCTCAACGATCTGACGGCCGAGTTGCGTCGTCAGCTCAAGCCACTGGGGCGGCAGGCGGAGGTGGCTCGGCGCGCGCAGACCGTGCAAGCCGACCTTCGCGATGCCAAGCTGCGGCTCGCTGCCGATGACCTGGTGACCCGCCGGGCGGAGCTGGCGAATCAGGCGCAGGACGAGAAGAGAGCCCGTGAGCAGCACGATGCCGTCACCGAGGCACTCGACGAGGCCACTCTCGAGCTCGGCCGTCACGAGCAGGAGCTGTCGCGGTTGACGCCGGGCGCCGAGGCGGCAGCCCAGACGTGGTTTCGGTTGTCCGCCCTCGCGGAGCGCGTCAATGCCACCATTCGGATCGCCCGCGAACGGGCTCGGCATCTCGATTCGGAGCCTTCAGCGCATCGCGGTCAGGATCCCGACGAGATGGAGGCGCGTGCCGATCGGCTCGCCGCGGAGGAACAAGAACTGGCCGAGGCTGTCGAGATGGCGCGCGCGGCACTCGACGCGGCCAAGGAGCAGCTCGCCGCGGGGGAGGAGGCGGCCGCAGAAGCGGAACGCGCGCACATGGCAGCCGTCCGTGCCATCGCCGACCGCCGGGAGGGGCTTGCCCGACTGTCGGGCCAGGTCGACACCCTGCGGACTCGCGCCGACTCGGTGGACGCCGAGGTGTCGCGGTTGACGGTGGCGATCGAGGAAGCCAGGGCGCGCGGCGACGCAGCGCAAGCCGAGTTCGAAGTGGTCCAGGACGAGATCGGTGACCTCGACGCGGGGGAGGTCGGACTCGACTCCCACCACGAGCGAGCCGTCGAAGCGCTGCGGCTGGTCACCGAGCGTGTCACCGAACTGCAGAGCGCCGAACGTGCGGCAGGTCAGGAAGTGGCGTCGCTTCGCGCCCGGATCGACGCCCTGTCGATGGGACTCGAACGCAAAGACGGGGCAGGCTGGCTCGTCGAGAATCGCCGCGACGACGGCATTGCGGGACCGCTCGGCGGCCTCATCACCGTAGAGAAGGGGTACGAAGGCGCGGTCGCAGCGGCGTTGGGTCCGGCAGCCGATGCCGTCGTCGCCAACTCACTCGATGCGGCCCGCGCAGCGGTCGGCGCGCTGAAAGATACCGACAGCGGACGGGCCGCTCTGGTGATCGGAAGTGACCGGATTCCCTCGTCCGGTGCCTCGCTCACCCTCGGCGCTCGTTGGGCGGCCGACGTCATCGAGTGCCCTGCCGAGCTACGAACAGGCCTATTCGCGCTCCTCGCCGGTGTAGTGGTGGTCGACTCGATCGACGACGCCGTCGAGATCGTCGACTCGGCACCGGAACTGCGCGCCGTCACCCGGGACGGAGACCTGCTCGGTGCCGGGTGGATCAGTGGCGGTTCGGACAGGCAGCCCAGCACCCTCGAGGTTCAGGCCGCGATCGACAACTCGGTGAGCGATCTGGCTCAAGCCGAACGGCGTGCCGAGGAATTGTCCGCGGCGTTGTCGGGAGCGCTTGCCGAACAGGTCGCCCGACAGGAGAACGCCGAGCAGACCCTCGCCGCCCTCAACGAGTCCGACGCCGCGATGTCCGCCATCTACGAGCGGCTCGGCCGCCTCGGGCAGGCCGCTCGCGCGGCACATGCCGAATCCGATCGCCTCACCCGGCAGCGGGAGAAGGCGGAAAGCGGGCGTGAGGAGACCCTGGCGGCTCTCGCCGAACTCGAAGAGCGGCTGCGCATGGCAGAGCAGGACGCCACGCCCGGCGGCGCCGAATCGGGTGGGTCCGACTCCACGAGCTACGAGCGCGAAATGGCAGCCGCTGCGCTCGCCGAAGTGCGCGCCGTCGAGGTGGAGGCCCGGCTCGCGGTTCGCACAGCCGAGGAGCGGGCGGAGTCGGTGCGCGGAAAGGCGGATTCGCTGCGCCGGGCAGCACAGGTGGAACGCGACGCCCGGGCGCGTGCGGAACGTGCGATGAAGGCACGGCAGAACGCGGCCGCGGTCGCGGCTGCGGTGGCCGAATCGGGACAGCGGGTGGCCGACCATCTCGGCGAGGTGGTTGCAGCGGCGATGGCGCACCGCGACGAACTCGCCCGGTCGCGCACCGAGCGGACCGAGCAGCTCGAGCAGGTCAAGGAGAAGGTGCGTCAGTTGACGGCACAGCTGGCTTCCCTGACCGACGCCGTCCACCGCGACGAGGTGGCCCGCGCCCAGGCCGCGACGCGCATCGAGCAGCTGGAGGAATCGATCCTCGAACAGCACGGCATCGGGTTGGACGACCTGATCGCAGAATACGGGCCGGATGTGCCGTTGCCGCCCTCGCCGCTGGAGATGGAGGAGTACGAGCAGGCGAAGGAGCGGGGGGAGCAGGTCACGATGCCTGCGCCCATTCCCTACGACCGGGCTGCGCAGGAGCGTCGCGCGAAGCGCGCCGAGAAAGATCTGGCGACACTCGGCAAGGTCAACCCGCTGGCCCTCGAGGAGTTCGCGGCACTCGAGGAGCGGTACAACTTCCTGTCGACTCAGCTCGAAGACGTCAAGACGGCCCGCAAGGACCTGCTCGGTGTCGTCGCCGACGTGGACGCCCGGATCCTGCAGGTGTTCACCGAGGCGTACGCCGACGTCGAACGGGAGTTCGTGCAGGTGTTCGCGAAATTGTTCCCCGGTGGTGAGGGACGGTTGGTGCTCACCGACCCGTCCGACATGCTGACGACCGGCATCGAGGTCGAGGCCCGTCCGCCCGGAAAGAAGGTCAAACGACTGTCGTTGCTGTCAGGTGGCGAGAAGTCACTGACCGCGGTCGCCATGCTGGTCGCGATCTTCCGGGCCCGGCCGTCACCCTTCTACGTGATGGACGAGGTCGAGGCGGCGCTGGACGACACGAACCTGCGTCGTCTCATCGGCTTGTTCGAGCAGCTGCGGGAGAAGTCGCAGCTGATCGTCATCACCCACCAGAAGCCGACGATGGAAGTTGCGGACGCTCTCTACGGTGTGAGCATGCGCGGTGACGGCATCACCACCGTCATCTCCCAGCGTCTGCGGGGTCAGGACATGGCAGCCGCCGGGGCCTGATCCGGGTGCGGTGGGAGCCCTCGCACGTGGGAAGGCACTGCGCGGGCGAAACCGGAGCCTGAAACAATGGGCGGCGTGACTACCGGAGCCTGGATTGCCATCGCGGCCGCATTGGCCGTTCTTCTCGTCGTTCTCGTTGTCGGATCAGTGCTGTACCGGCGGCGCCGGATCTCCCTGAAGGCGCCCGACACTCCACAGATCGCCGCGGAGAAGGACCGGTCGGGCGGCTATCGCGCTGGCACCGGTTTCAGTTTCAGTGAAGGGTCGACGGCGACTGCTCCGCCGCGCGAACCCGCGCCGGCGCCACGACCCCCGGCCCCGACACCGGCGCCCACTCCCGAGGTGGTCCCGCCCGCGAAGCCGACGACGCCGCCGGACGAGGTGATTCCGGCTCCCGAAAAGCCCGCGGACACGGATTCCGTGATCGCGCCCGAGCCCGTGGTCGCACCGGAGCCCGTGGTCGCATACGAGCCGGTGGTCGCACCCGAACCCGTGGTCGCACCCGAGCCGGTGGTCACGCCGGAACCGGCAGCACCGCCCGTGCCCGCGCTCGACGAGATCGCCCCGACCGAGGGCCGACTCGACCGCCTGCGCGGTCGGCTGTCCCGCTCTCAATCCGCTGTCGGGAAGAGTTTGCTGGGCCTGCTCGGTGGCGGCGACCTCGACGAGGATTCGTGGGAAGAGGTCGAGGACACTCTTCTGATCGCGGACCTCGGCTCGGCCACCACCACGAAGGTGGTCACCGCGCTGCGCGAGCAGATGGCGGCGCGGAGCGTCCGTACCGAGGCGGACGCCCGGGCACTGCTGCGCGAAGTCTTGGTCGCCGAGCTGCGGCCCGAGCTCGATCGGTCGATTCGTGCGCTGCCGCACGACGACCACCCTGCGGTCCTCTTGGTGGTGGGAGTCAACGGCACCGGCAAGACGACCACCACCGGCAAGCTCGCGCGTGTGCTCGTTGCCGACGGCAGACGCGTCCTGCTCGGGGCAGCGGACACGTTCCGCGCCGCGGCCGCGGACCAGCTCCAGACGTGGGCGGAACGGGTGGGTGCCGAGGTGGTTCGAGGCAAGGAAGCAGCGGATCCGGCTGCCGTCGCCTTCGACGCCGTATCGAAGGGCATCGAGAACGGCGTCGACGCCGTGCTGATCGACACAGCGGGCCGCCTTCACACCAAGACAGGATTGATGGACGAGCTCGGCAAGGTGAAGCGGGTGATCGAGAAGAAGGCGTCGGTCGACGACGTGCTTCTGGTTCTCGATGCGACGATCGGCCAGAACGGTCTGGCGCAGGCACGCGTGTTCGCCGAGGTCGTCGACATCACCGGAGTGGTGCTCACCAAGCTCGACGGCACGGCCAAGGGTGGCATCGTCTTTCAGGTGCAACACGAACTCGGTGTTCCGGTGAAGCTCGTCGGACTCGGCGAAGGCGCCGACGATCTCGCCCCGTTCGAGCCGGGTGCATTCGTCGACGCCCTGCTGGGCTGAACGGAACGACCCCGAAAAACATGGAACTGCCGTGACGAAACCTGTACGCAACACAAATGGGTGATGCGTTCACCTGCGCGAAACAGTGCAGTGGCACGGCTGAAACACCGCATGAGCACCCTTCTTCTCAGGTCGTCAGCCAGCAACGGGCTGGGCTGAGAAGGAGGAGGCTCAAGGTGGATTTCCCCACTATCGGTGCACCGGACACCGGGGACACAGCGTGGATGCTGACCAGCGCCGCGCTCGTGTTGCTCATGACTCCGGGTCTTGCGTTCTTCTACGGCGGCATGGTTCGTGCCAAGAGCGTGCTGAACATGGTCATGATGAGCGTCAGCGCCATGGGCGTCGTCGGCATCCTCTGGGTGCTCTACGGCTATTCCATCGCGTTCGGTGAAGACCAGTCGAACCTCTTCGGTGACCCGTTCCAGTACTTCGGCTTGAAGGGACTGATCGGCGGCTCGTACCTCGCGGAAACCGATGACGCCGGTTCAGTCATCGCCGACTCGGCGATCCCCCTCGTCGGGACGATCCCCGCGACGGTCTTCGTGGCCTTCCAGGCCATGTTCGCCATCATCACCGTTGCACTGATCTCGGGTGCCGTCGCAGATCGCCTGCGCTTCGGTCCCTGGCTGCTGTTCGCCGGCCTCTGGGCGACGGTCGTGTACTTCCCGGTGGCGCACTGGGTCTTCGCCTTCGACGGCGTCACCGCCGAGACCGGTGGCTGGATCGCCAACAAACTCGCCGCCATCGACTTCGCCGGTGGTACGGCCGTGCACATCAACGCCGGCGCCGCCGGACTCGTCCTCTGCATCATCCTCGGGAAGCGCCGCGGCTGGCCGGGCACGCCCTTCCGCCCGCACAACCTGACGTTCGTGATGCTCGGCGCAGGCCTGCTGTGGTTCGGCTGGTTCGGCTTCAACGCAGGTTCTGCCGTCGGCGCCAACGGGATTGCCGGCGCGACCTTCATCACGACCGTCGTCGGAACGTGTGCAGCGATGCTCGCGTGGCTTCTCGTCGAACGCATCCGCGACGGGCATGCGACCACCCTCGGTGCCGCGTCCGGAATCGTGGCCGGTCTGGTTGCCATCACCCCCTCCTGCTCGTCCGTGAACGTCCTCGGTGCGTTGGCGATCGGTGTTGTCGCCGGTGCCCTCTGCGCACTCGCCGTCGGGCTCAAGTACCGCTTCGGCTTCGACGATTCACTCGACGTGGTGGGAGTGCACCTCGTCGGCGGCATCGTCGGAACTCTGATGGTCGGACTCGTCGCAACCACAGAGGCACCCGCGGGCGTCGACGGACTGTTCTATGGTGGAGGTTTCGATCAACTCTGGCGTCAGGCAGTGGGCGCCGGAGCAGTACTGCTTTACTCGCTCGTCGGTACGGCCATCGTTGCGTTGATCGTGAAGTTCACCATCGGTCTGCGGGTCAGCGACGAGGGTGAATCACTGGGAGTGGATGAGTCGGAACACGCAGAAACGGCTTACGATTTCGCTGCACTCGGCGGAAATTCGTCAACCGCTCGCGTGTCCGGCAAGGAGGGATGAGGAAATGAAGCTGATCACCGCAATTGTCAAGCCGTTCACTCTCGAGGACGTCAAGACGGGACTCGAGCAGGCGGGCGTCCTCGGAATGACCGTCAGCGAGGTCCAGGGTTACGGCCGCCAGAAGGGTCACACCGAGGTCTACCGCGGGGCCGAGTACTCGGTCGATTTCGTACCGAAGGTTCGAGTCGAGGTCGTCGTGGACGATGCAGCAGTGGACAAGGTCGTCGAGGTGATCGTCGAAGCAGCCCGCACCGGAAAGATCGGTGACGGCAAGGTGTGGGTGTCACCCGTCGAGTCGGTCATCCGGGTACGCACCGGGGAACGCGGCGCGGATGCGCTCTGACCCCAACGGGTCCGGTAAGACCGGCCCTGGTCCCGTCGCGAAGGCGACGGAACCAGGGCCGGTTGCGTCAGGCGGATCGAACGAAGCTGCGGACCTGGCCCGCGCACGCCGACAGCTCCTCAGTGGCGGTTCGGAGAGCACTCCGGGTGCAAGGGGAGGACACGGCCGAAGGCTGGACGCGCCTGCGCTCCGGCACGCCCTCGTCGACCTGCACGAATTCTGGCTGACCACGAAAGGCGCCGAACTCGGTATCAAGCCCGACTGCGGGTTCGCGCTCGTCGCGGTCGGCGGGCTCGGCCGCCGCGAAATGCTGCCGTACTCGGACCTCGATCTCGTGCTCCTCCACGACGACATGGATCCCGCCGTGGTGTCTCGGGTTGCGGATCAGCTCTGGTATCCGCTGTGGGACGCACACATCAAACTCGACCACAGTGTCCGCACCATCCCGCAGGCGTTGCAGGTCGCATCCACGGATATCACTGCCGCACTGGGGATGCTCGAGGCGCGGCACATCGTCGGCGACGTCGAATTGAGCAACCTTCTCATCAGCGGAGTGCGGCGCCAATGGCGCACCGACATCCGCAACCGCTTCGACGAGCTGATCGCCCAGACCAGGTCGCGGTGGGAACGTAGCGGTGAAATCGCCCATCGCGCCGAACCGGACCTCAAGAGCGGTCGCGGTGGACTGCGGGACGTACAGCTGCTCAACGCGCTGTCCATCGCGCAGCTCACCGACGGCATGCCCGGACTCGGACCCGAATCGCCCGGTGGCGGACTCGCATTGGCGCATCGTCGTCTCCTCGACGTGCGTACCGAGCTGCACCGGGTCGCCGGACGCCCCCGCGACCAGCTGCGGGCCCAGGACGCCGACGAGATCGGCGCGGCGCTGCGGATCGGGGATCGTTTCGACCTGGCCCGCATGCTCAGCGACGCCGCCCGCACCATCAGCTACTCGGTGGATGTCGGGGTGCGGACGGCGGGAAATGCCCTGCCCCGCCGTGGTCTCGCGCGACTGCGAAGGCCGCCTGTGCGGCGACCTCTCGACGAGGGTGTGGTCGAGCATGCCGGCGAAGTGGTTCTGGCGCGCGATGCCCGGCCCGGCAAGGACCCCGGTCTCGTCATGCGGGTGGCGGCAGCGTCGGCAACCACGGGCATGCCGATGTCCGCTTCGACGCTGAACCGCCTGGCCGACCACGCGCCGGAACTGCGGGAACCATGGCCCAAGGAGGCGGTGAACGACCTTCTGGTCCTTCTCGGCTCGGGAAGCAGGGCCGTCGCCGCGATCGAAGCGCTCGACCGTACGGGACTGTGGGGGCGGCTTCTGCCGGAGTGGGGAGCCGTCCGCGACCTACCGCCGAGGGATGCCGTGCACACGTGGACCGTGGATCGTCATCTCGTCGAAACCGCGGCGTACGCGAGCGGTTTCACCACGCGCGTCGCCCGGCCCGACCTGCTGATGCTCGGCGCTCTGCTGCACGACATCGGGAAGGGGCGGGGAGGTGACCACAGCGTCGTGGGAGCCGAACTGGCGATCCAGATCGGTAAACGGCTCGGGCTGTGGCCGTCGGACATCGCGACGTTGACGGCGATGGTGCGTCATCACCTGCTGTTGCCGCAGACCGCGACCCGACGCGACCTCGACGATCCGGAAACGGTGGAACGGGTCGTGGAGGCGCTCGGCGGGGACGGGGTACTCCTGGAGCTGCTGCACGCGTTGGCCGAGGCCGATTCGCTCGCGACGGGTCCCGGCGTGTGGGGCGACTGGAAGTCGTCGCTCATCGGGGAGCTGGTCCGCAGGTGCCGCATGGTCATGGCGGGTGAGGATCTTCCCGCGCCGGATCCGCTCGATCCGGAACATGTCGCGCTGGCGGCGGGCGGTGGGGTCCATGTCGCGCTGAACCCGGCCGACAGTCCCCACACCTACGTGGTCACCGTGATCGCCCCCGACGAGCGCGGACTGTTGTCGAAAGCCGCCGGAGTGCTTGCGCTGCATTCCCTTCGGGTCTATTCGGCCTCGTTGGGCAGCTCCGGCGATTCGGCCGTCAATTCCTTCGTCGTGTCGCCGCGCTTCGGAGCACCGCCGCAGGCAGGGCTGCTCCGGCAGGAGTTGATCCGGGCGCTGGCCGGCGAACTGGATCTGCTGGAGATGCTCACGGCCAAGGAGGACGAGGCCCGCGAGAGCCAGCGCGTCGCGGCGGAGGAAGAGCGGGGAGACGCCGTTCCCGTGTTGTATGCGCAGGCCCCGCCGCGGGTCATCTGGTTCGACACCGCAGCCCCCGGTGAGGTGATTCTCGAACTGCGCGCGGAAGACAGACTGGGTCTCCTGTGCCGGCTGGCCGCCGCGTTCGACAACTGCGGCGCGGACGTCCGGTGGGCGAAGGTGACGACGCTGGGATCATCGGTCGTCGACTCGTTCTGCCTCGATCTCGGTGATCACGACACGCGGGCTAGCAGGGAAGAGGTCGAGCGGGCCATCCTCGGCGTCGTTCCGCTGCCGAAGCCGAAGAAGCAGGAGGGCAGCGGGCGGGAGTGATCGGCCGGACCGGAGCGGTTACGCTGGTGCCCGAGAATATCCACCGCATACTCGCACGACTTCAGGAGCGCACTCGGTGTTCGAATCCCTTTCCGACAGGTTGACCGGAGCCCTCAAGGATCTGCGTGGCAAGGGTCGCCTTTCCGGGGCCGACATCGACGCCACGTGTCGTGAGATCCGGTTGGCTCTCCTCGAGGCGGACGTCGCGCTGCCCGTGGTGCGCGCGTTCATCGCGAGGATCAAGGAGCGGGCCAAGGGCGTCGAGGTGTCCGCGGCGCTCAATCCGGCGCAGCAGGTCGTCAAGATCGTCAACGAGGAACTCGTCGGAATTCTCGGCGGTGAGACCCGTCGACTCGCGTTCGCCAAGACACCGCCGACCGTGATCATGCTCGCCGGTCTGCAGGGTTCCGGTAAGACCACTCTCGCCGGCAAGCTCGCCAAGTGGCTGCGCGATCAGGGGCACACCCCGCTGCTGGTGGCGTGCGACCTGCAGCGTCCAGGCGCCGTCACCCAGCTGCAGATCGTCGGTGAACGCGCAGGCGCCGCCGTGTTCGCGCCCCACCCGGGCACGTCGATCGGCGGCGGGGACAACCCGCTCGGGATCACCGCGGCAGACCCGGTCGAAGTCGCGCGGTCCGGAATCGACGAGGCCCGCAACAAGCAGTACGACGTCGTCATCGTCGACACCGCGGGGCGCCTGGGTATCGATGCCGATCTGATGGCGCAGGCCGCGGGCATCCGCGATGCTGTCGATCCGGACGAAACTCTCTTCGTTCTCGACGCGATGATCGGCCAGGACGCGGTCAGCACCGCCGAAGCCTTCCGTGAAGGCGTCGGATTCACGGGTGTCGTGCTCACCAAGCTCGACGGTGACGCCCGCGGCGGCGCGGCCCTCAGCGTTCGTGAGGTCACCGGACAGCCCATCCTCTTCGCCTCCACGGGTGAGAAGCTCGAAGACTTCGACGTCTTCCACCCCGACCGGATGGCCAGCCGCATCCTCGGCATGGGTGACGTCCTCAGCCTCATCGAGGCAGCCGAGCAGCACTTCGACGCCGAGCAGGCCGAGGCCACCGCGCAGAAGATCGGCTCGGGGCAGCTGACCCTCGAGGACTTCCTCGAACAGATGATGGCCGTCCGCAAGATGGGGCCCATCGGCAACCTCCTCGGGATGCTTCCCGGCGCCGGACAGATGAAGGACGCCCTCGCCAACGTCGACGAGAAGCAACTCGACCGGGTGCAGGCCATCATCCGGGGCATGACGCCGGCGGAGCGCGAAGACCCCAAGATCATCAACGCTTCGCGCAGGCTGCGGATCGCCAACGGCTCGGGCGTCAAGGTGTCCGACGTCAATCAGCTCGTCGACCGCTTCTTCGAAGCTCGCAAGATGATGGCGGCGATGGCCGGTCGGATGGGCATGCCCGGATCCCGCAAGCCGCAGCGCAGCAAGAAGGGCAAGAAAGGCAAGAAGGGCGGGAAGGGTCCGACGCCGCCGAAGGTGCGCGGAGGATTCCCCGGGGGCATGCCGGGTGGTTTCCCCGGAATGCCCGGTGGCCTTCCGGCAGGCATGCCGGATTTGTCGAGCATGCCGAAGGGGCTGGACGAGTTACCGCCCGGTCTCGAAGGCATCGACCTGTCGCAGTTGAAGCTGCCGAAGAAGTAGAGCGATGAGCGCACTGCACTTGCGGGGTATCGGCCTGCCCGGCGAACAGCCCGTCGAATACTGGGTGGATCAAGGGGTCGTTTCCATCGAGCCGATCGCCGGTGCCGAGACCATCTGTGATTCGGGGTGGATCGTTCCCGGACTGGTCGATGCGCACTGCCACGTCGGCATCAAGTTCGGCGGCGGCGGCGGTGAGAGCATCGAGGGGCTGATCGCGCAGGCGGAGACCGAGCGCGATGCCGGTGTCCTCCTGATCCGCGACGCCGGGTCTCCCGTGGACACCCGCTTCCTCGACGAGCGGGTCGACCTGCCGCGAATCGTCAGGGCAGGTCAGCACATTGCCGCACCCAAGCGATACATCCCGGGGCTGCCGGTAGACCTCGAGGACGAGGAGCAGTTGCCGGCCGAGGTTGCGCGGCAGGCGCGCGCCGGTGATGGCTGGGTCAAGCTGGTCGGTGACTGGATCGACAGGTCGATCGGTGACCTCGCACCCTTGTGGAGCGACGACATTCTGGTGGAAGCCATCGCCGCCGCCCACCGAGAAGGAGCACGGGTCACGGCCCACGTCTTCGCCGAGGACGCGCTTCCCGGTCTGATCAACGCCGGTATCGACTGCATCGAGCACGGTACGGGGCTCACCGACGAGACGATCGAGCTGATGGTGGGGCACGGCACTGCCCTCGTCCCGACGCTCATCAACATCGCCACCTTCCCCGAGATCGCCGACTCTGCGACGCGCTACCCGGTGTACGCGGCTCATATGCGGGACCTGCACTCGCGGGTGAAAGACACGATCGGCGCGGCCCACGACGCCGGGATTCCGATTTACGCGGGCACCGATGCCGGCGGATCCATCGTGCACGGCCGGATCGCCGACGAGGTCGAGGAGCTCAAAGCCGTCGGGCTGTCGCCGACCGACGCGCTCGGCGCTGCGTGCTGGAAGGCCCGGACCTGGCTGCGGCATCCCGGGCTGGAACCGGGCGCACCCGCGGATCTGCTCGTCTACCGGGACGACCCACGTACCGGAAGCGATGCCCTCGCCGCACCCGACATCGTGGTGCTGCGCGGAAATGTCGTCAAGACGCGATGACCTGGTTTTACCCTGACGGTGCTCGTCTGGCAGAATGATCCGCTGTTCGTCGCATCCGGTTCCGTACCGCGCGGCGGTCACAGGTGAGAGGCAAAACCGGACGCACTATTCCTGTGCGTCGCTGAATTGCACGTGACAATGTGTGCACTTGGTGTGCACACCGAAGGAGAAGTACAGCAGTGGCTGTCAAGATCAAGCTCACCCGGCTCGGCAAGATCCGGAACCCGCAGTACCGCATCGTCGTTGCCGACGCCCGCACCCGTCGCAACGGCCGCGCGATCGAGACCATCGGCAAGTACCACCCCAAGGAAGAGCCCTCGCTGATCGACATCGATTCCGAGCGGGCCCAGTACTGGCTGGGCGTGGGCGCGCAGCCCACCGAGCCCGTCGAGGCACTCCTGAAGATCACGGGCGACTGGCAGAAGTTCAAGGGCCTGCCGGGTACCGAGGGCACTCTCCGCGTCAAGGAAGCCAAGCCGTCCAAGCTGGAGCTGTTCCAGGCTGCGCTGGCGCAGGCCGAGAACGAGCCGGTGTCCGAGGCCATCACCCCCAAGAAGAAGAAGGCCAAGGCCGACGACGCCGAGGCTGCTGCCGACGCGTCGGGTACAGAGGCCGAGAACTCCGAGGCTGCTGACAAGTGAGTGCCGTCGTCGCCGATGCCGTGGAGCACCTCGTTCGTGGCATCGTCGCCAATCCCGACGACGTTCGTGTCGAGCTGATCACCGGGCGTCGGGGGCGCACTGTCGAGGTTCACGTCAATCCTGACGACCTCGGCAAGGTCATCGGACGTGGCGGTCGCACAGCGACAGCGCTGCGCACGTTGGTCTCCGGTATCGGTGGCCGCGGGATCCGTGTCGACGTCGTCGACACCGATCAGTAGCGGCCGCACAGCAGTGGAGCTCGTCGTCGGCCGTGTCGCCAAGTCACACGGCATCAAAGGGGAAGTCGTCGTCGAGGTTCGCACCGACGAACCCGAACAGCGTTTCGCTCTCGGTGCCGTGCTGCGGGGACGGAAGCCGCGCGAGCAGAAGCTCACCACGTACACGGTAGAAGCCGCCCGGGAGCATTCCGGGCGGCTTCTGCTGCGCCTCGAGGGTGTAGCGGATCGTGCTGCCGCCGATGCGTTGCGCGGCACGCTCTTCGTCATCGACAGCGCGGAACTCGAACCGTCCGAGGACCCGGACGAGTTCTACGATCACGAACTCGAGGGCCTTGCCGTTCGGCTGGCGGACGGCACTCCGGTGGGTACCGTCGTCGAGGTACTGCATTCGGCGGCAGGCGAACTCCTGTCCGTCCGTCGTGAGGGGGCGCCGGAATTACTCGTTCCGTTCGTCGCCGCGATCGTGACCTCGGTGTCCGTTGCGGACGGTGTCGTCGAGATCGACCCACCGGAAGGGTTGCTCGACCCTGACTTCGGTGAATCTCCTGTCGGCGAATGAGCCGGTAACCATGCGTCTCGACGTGGTCACCATCTTCCCGGAGTATCTCGAGCCCCTTCGCGCTGCCCTGCTCGGCAAGGCGATCGACAAGGGACTCCTCTCGGTAGACGTGCACGATCTGAGGAACTGGACGCACGACGTCCACAAAGCTGTCGACGACTCGCCCTACGGCGGTGGCCCCGGAATGGTCATGAAACCCAGTGTGTGGGGACCGGCCCTGGATGACGTCCTCGCCAGGGGCGGCGACGACGCCGACACACTTCTGGTGGTCCCCACACCGGCGGGCGTCCCCTTCACCCAGGCGACGGCGGAACGCTGGGCAGGGGAGCGCCACATCGTTTTCGCCTGTGGGCGATATGAAGGCATAGACCAACGAGTCATCGACGACGCTGCCCGGCGCGTGCGGGTCGAAGAAGTCAGCATCGGCGACTACGTCCTCATCGGGGGTGAGGCGGCAGTGCTCGTCATGGTCGAGGCCTTCGTTCGGCTGATTCCCGGTGTCCTGGGCAATCAGCAGTCACACCAGGAAGATTCGTTCAGCGACGGACTCCTCGAAGGCCCGAGCTACACCCGGCCTGCCACGTGGCGAGGACTCGACGTCCCACCGGTGCTCTTGTCGGGTGACCACGCCAAGATCGCGCAGTGGCGCCACGAGCAATCGTTGCAGCGCACCGCGGAGCGCCGGCCGGACCTGTTGCCCTGAGTCGGCCCAGCGGCTGTCCCCGGTCGTCGATGCCCGCGCACCGGATCTGCTCGCGGGGGGCGACGGTCCGCACGAAACGCCGCTTTTGCGCTCCCGACCGCCTCACCGCCGACGAGGGTGTCCCCGGGTAGCGGTAGGGTCCATTTTTGTGACTCTGAAGACCGTGAACCAACGCATTGCCGAGGAGCTCGACGTCCGGGAGGGACAGGTCGCGGCCGCTGTGGACCTCCTCGACGGCGGGGCCACCGTTCCCTTCATTGCCCGTTACCGCAAGGAAGTCACCGGAACCCTCGACGACGCTCAGCTTCGCCAGCTCGAAGAACGGCTCCGCTACCTGCGTGAGCTCGACGAACGGCGCGCCGCGGTACTCGAATCGATCGAATCGCAGGGCAAGCTCGACGACCAGTTGCGCGGACAGATTATGACGGCCGAGACCAAGGCCCGGCTCGAAGACATCTATCTGCCGTTCAAGCCGAAGCGGCGCACCAAGGCGCAGATCGCCCGCGAGGCGGGTCACGAGCCTGTCGCCGATGCGCTGATCACCGATCCCGCTACCGACCCCGCGTCTTACACGGCCGAGCAACTCGAGGGTGCGCGAGCGATTCTCGTCGAGCGTTTCGCCGAGGACGCCGACCTGGTGGGCGATCTGCGCGAGCTGATGTGGACGCGCGGGAAGCTGGTTTCCGTCGTCCGCAAGGGCAAAGAGACAGAAGGCGCGAAGTTCGCCGACTACTTCGAGTTCTCCGAGCCGTTCACCACCCTCCCCTCGCACCGAATCCTTGCCGTGCTGCGTGGTGAGAAAGAAGAAGTACTGACGCTCACGCTGGCACCGGACAGGGACGAGCCGGTTCCCGGTGAACCGACCGTCTACGAGGGCCGAATCGCAAGCAGGTTCGGGATCGCCGACCGCGGCCGGCCGGCCGACAAGTGGTTGCTCGACACGGTGCGGTGGGCGTGGAAGACGAAGCTGCTCGTCACGCTGGGCATCGACGTCCGGATGAGGTTGCGTCAGTCGGCAGAGAAGGACGCTGTCGACGTCTTTGCCAACAATCTCCGCGACCTGCTGCTCGCGGCGCCGGCAGGCACCCGCGCCACGATGGGTCTCGACCCGGGTTTCCGTACCGGAACGAAGGTGGCCGTCGTCGACGCGACCGGCAAGGTAGTTGCGCACGACACCATCTACCCTCACCAGCCCCACAACAAGTGGGACGCCGCGCTCGCCACCCTCGCCGACCTGGTGACTCGCCACGGCGTGGAGTTGATCGCTATCGGAAACGGCACCGCCTCGCGTGAGACCGACGCGCTCGCCACCGAACTGATCGCGAAGTCCGGTGCCACCAACCTCACCAAGATCGTGGTGTCCGAGGCCGGCGCGTCGGTGTACTCGGCATCCGCGTACGCGTCGCAGGAACTGCCTGACCTCGACGTCTCCATCCGCGGCGCCGTGTCGATCGCCCGTCGACTGCAGGACCCCCTGGCGGAGCTGGTGAAGATCGACCCCAAGTCGATCGGTGTCGGGCAGTACCAGCACGACATTTCGGAGACGCTGCTCGCCCGGTCCCTCGGCGCTGTAGTCGAGGACGCGGTGAACGCGGTCGGTGTCGATGTGAACACGGCGTCCGTGCCGTTGTTGTCCCGCGTGTCCGGTATCGCAGGCTCCCTGGCCGAGAGCATAGTTGCGCACCGGGACCAGAATGGCCCGTTCCGGAGCCGCAAGGGACTCAAGGATGTCGCTCGACTCGGGCCCAAGGCGTTCGAACAGTGCGCCGGCTTCCTCCGCATCCCCAACGGCGACGATCCGCTCGATGCGTCCAGCGTGCACCCGGAGGCGTACCCGGTGGTGCGCAAGATCGTCGGCGCCAGCGGCAGCGGTGTGCGCGACGTCATCGGCAACACGGCGGTTCTCCGCCGCCTCAATCCCGCAGACTTCGTCGACGACCGCTTCGGACTGCCCACGGTCACCGACATCATCAGTGAGCTGGAGAAGCCCGGGCGCGACCCGAGGCCGGAGTTCAAGACGGCGACGTTCGCCGCGGGCATCGAAAAAGTGGCGCACCTGAAGCCCGGGATGACGCTCGAAGGCGTGGTCACCAACGTGGCAGCGTTCGGCGCCTTCGTCGACATCGGCGTGCACCAGGACGGCCTCGTCCATGTCTCTGCCATGTCTCACAACTTCGTGAAGGACCCGCGCGACGTCGTGAAGTCGGGTGATGTGGTGAAGGTGAAGGTGCTCGAGGTGGACGAGGCGCGCCAGCGCATCGGGCTGACTCTGCGGCTCGACGACGAGGTGGGCGCGGCGGCGCGCAAAAGCGAGGGCCAGCGCGGCGGGGGACAACGGCAGGATCGCCGCGGGGGCGGTAAGCCCCAGCAGGGTGGCCGCGAACGCGGCGGTCGGGACGCGCGCCCGGCCCCCGCCGGTGGTTCGATGGCGGATGCTTTGCGGAAGGCAGGCTTCGGCAAGTAATCAGCACCGCGTCTCATCAGCACCGTGTCTCATCAGCACCGTGTCTCATCAGCACCGTGTCGGGCACGAGCATTCGCTTTTCGATGGAGTGACCAGTTCTTTGCTGGGATAGTGGATGTCCATGTACGAATGGCTGGATCGGGAGATCGTCGGGCACGGGCGCCTGCCCCTGCTCTTCTTCCTGCTGGGCTTTCTCGGGGCCTTCCTGTTCATTCGACTGAGCGTCCGGATGATCCGCGCGGAGGTGTCGTGGTGGCCGGGGAATGTCAAGCCCGGCGGGCACCATGTGCACCACGTCGTGTTCGGTGTAGTCACCATGCTGATCTCGGGTGTCGCGCTCGTCGCCGTCTACGTGGACGGGACACAGACCACTGGCGCGGTGCTCGCCACCTTCTTCGGAATCGGCGCCGCACTGGTGCTCGACGAGTTCGCACTGATCTTCTATCTGCAGGACGTGTATTGGGCCGACGAGGGGAGGGCGTCGGTGGACGCCGTCTTCGTGGCGATCGCCGTCACAGGCCTGCTGCTGCTCGGACTCAGACCGCTCGAGTTGATGGACGTCACCAGTTTCCGTGACTCACCCGATCCGTGGGTTCGGGTGGCGATCGGCGTGCTTTCCGTGGTCAATCTGCTCATCGCCGGCGTGGTGCTGCTCAAAGGGAAGATCTGGACCGGGCTGCTGGGTCTGTTCATTTTTCCGATCCTGCTAGTGGGTGCGATCCGGTTGAGCAGGCCGAGCGCGCCGTGGGCCCGCTGGCGATACACCAGCAAGCCCAAGCGAATGCTTCGCGCGCTCGAGCGCGAACGGAAATTGCGCCGGCCGGTGATCCGGGCCAAGATATTCGTGCAGGACTTCATCGCGGGGACTCCGAGCGCCGAGCACGTGAAGGAGGCTGCCGAGCACGCCAAGGTGGCCGCGGAGGCGGAACTCGACGAGGTGGTGCATCCGGCGCCCCCGCCGATTTCGTCTCGCGCGGTCGCGTCTGGCACAATGGACGGGTTGCCTGGACCAGGCAGCATTACGTGAACTGGGCACGAACCAGACGAGCAACGGCGTTTCACGAACGTCCGGGTGCCGCTCGGTTCCTCTGCTCCTGCGAATACGCAAGGATGGAACACCGATGAACACGCTCGATTTCCTGGACAAGAAGTCCCTCCGCGACGACATCCCCGACTTCCGTCCCGGTGACACCCTGAACGTGCACGTCAAGGTCATCGAAGGCTCGAAGGAGCGTGTGCAGGTCTTCAAGGGTGTCGTCATTCGCCGCCAGGGCGGCGGCGTCCGCGAGACCTTCACCGTCCGCAAGGTGTCCTTCGGCGTCGGCGTCGAGCGCACCTTCCCCGTGCACAGCCCCAACCTGGCCCAGATCGAGGTCGTCACCCGCGGTGACGTCCGTCGCGCCAAGCTGTACTACCTCCGCGATCTCCGTGGCAAGGCTGCCAAGATCAAGGAAAAGCGCTGAGCTTTCCCAGAAGCCCGGCACTGCGTTCGCGCAGTGCCGGGCTAATCTGATTTCGTGACAGATTCTTCGAAGGAGCGGGCATTGTCGTCGGAATCCGATACCACCGGCGATCCCGCGGTCGCATCCGCCCCTGCAGGTGCGACAAAGCCGGAGAAGAAGCCCCGCTCTTTCCTGCGCGAGTTGCCGATCCTCATTCTGGTCGCGCTCGTGCTGAGTTTTCTTCTGCAGACCTTTATCGCCCGCGTCTATCTCATCCCGTCGGAGTCGATGGAACCCACCCTTCACGGATGTGCCGGGTGCACCGGCGACCGCATCGTCGTCGAAAAGGTCGGTTACCACTTCGGTGAACCTCAGCCGGGTGACGTCATCGTTTTTCGTGGTCCCGACTCCTGGTCGCAGGATTTCGTCTCCATTCGTTCCTCGAATGTGGTGGTTCGCGGCGCCCAGGAACTCGGTTCATTGGTCGGCCTCGTGCCGCCGGACGAGAACGACCTGGTCAAGCGAGTAATTGCCACCGGCGGCCAAACCGTCGAATGCTGCGACGAACAGGGACGCATCCTCGTCGACGGCAAACCCCTCGACGAGCCGTACGTCGTGACGGACTTCCCGTTCGTGCCCGGTTCGCAGGCCTGCGACACCGCGCTGAAATCGGCGCGCTGCTTCGGTCCGGTTACCGTCCCGGAGGGGCACGTGTGGGTGATGGGTGACAACCGCAGCAATTCGGCGGACTCGCGGTATCACGTCGGCGACGACATGCAGGGCACCATTCCGCTCGACAACGTCATCGGCAAGGCGGTCGTCATCGCATTGCCACCGTCGCGGATGGGCACCATCAGCTCCCCCGATATTCAGGGCAAGTGACTTCCTGGCCGCCACGTATCGTCATCCGCAGGTCGGCTGGTTTGCGGACGATGGAATCGGCCCTCATTCGTAGCGGGCTGGGGCCGGTGGCGGGCGTGGACGAGGCAGGCAGGGGAGCATGTGCGGGTCCACTCGTCGTAGCGGCCTGCGTCCTGGCCCCCAAGCCCTATCCCGCCCTGGCTCGGCTCGACGACTCCAAGAAGCTCACCGAGCGGACGCGTGAGGAGCTCTACCCGGCTATCACCCGGCTTGCCCTGGCATGGAGTGTCGTGTCTATTTCGGCCGAGGAGGTCGACCGCATCGGAGTACACGTGGCCAACATCGAGGGCATGCGTCGGGCGGTTGCCGGGTTGTCCACCACGCCGGGTTACGTCCTCACCGACGGTTTCCGCGTGCCGGGCATCCCCGCTCCCTCCTTGCCGGTCATCGGTGGTGACGGCGCGGCGGCATGCATCGCGGCCGCGAGCATCCTGGCGAAGGTCACCCGCGACCGCGTCATGGTGGAGATGGACGACGAGTATCCGGGTTACGGGTTCGCGATCCACAAAGGCTATTGCACATCCGCACACACGAGCGCGCTCGAGGCGTTGGGCCCCTGTCGCGAGCACCGCCGGTCGTGGGCGAACGTCGCCGCGGTACGGAACCGAGTGCAGGGCACCGCGGCACCGAGTGGATAACCGTTCGGAAAGTGCGAGATGATGACTATTCACACCAGAGCAGGAGGACTCCGAGACCGATGAGTGCCGAGGATCTCGAGAAGTACGAAACCGAGATGGAGCTGTCGCTCTACCGCGAGTACCGGGACATCGTCGGTCAGTTTTCTTATGTCGTGGAGACCGAGCGCCGGTTCTATCTGGCCAACTCGGTGGAGTTGCTGCCGCACAACGCGGACGGTGAAATCTACTTCGAGCTGCGCATGTCCGACGCGTGGGTCTGGGACATGTATCGGCCCGCGCGGTTCGTGAAGTATGTCCGGGTCATCACCTTCAAGGATGTGAACATCGAGGAACTGGACAAACCCGACCTGCGGCTGCCCGACAACGGGTTGTCCTGAGGTTTCGTCCACGTACGATCAGCCGATGGCCGAACAGAGGCGCGTTGCGCTCGCTCTGGGCAGCGGGGGAGCGCGCGGTTATGCGCACATTGGAGCGATTCAGGTGCTCGAGGAGCACGGTTTCGAGATCGTCGGGATTGCGGGGTCGTCCATGGGCGCTCTTGTCGGGGGTGTGTACGCGGCCGGAAAGCTCGACGACTTCACGCGCTGGGCGTTGAGCCTGACTCAGCTCGATGTGATGCGCCTGCTGGATCTGTCGGTCTCGGCTCCCGGTGCCATTCGCGCGGAGAGAATTCTCCACAGAGTTCGTGAGGTTCTGGGCGAGGTCCGGATCGAGGACCTTCCTATTCCGTATACCGCGGTCGCGACCGATCTGGCAGCGGGACGATCGGTGTGGTTCCAGCGGGGGCCTGTCGACGCCGCGATCCGAGCATCGATCGCCATCCCCGGAGTTATCACGCCCTCCGTGCTCAATGGTCGCGTACTTGCCGACGGCGGGGTGCTCGATCCGTTGCCGTTGGCCCCCCTCGTGGCTGCGGGGCCGGCGCTCAGAATCGCGGTCAGTCTGGGTGCCGACGACAGGGAAAATCGGTCTCAAGCTCCCGAGAACGCGAGCGCGGACTCGCGACCTGTCGACGAGTGGCTCGCGAGGTTCCGCCGCAGTACTGCGCAGCTCCGTGAACTGGATATCGTGCGATCGGTCGTCGGCCGATTCGGTACTGCCCATACCGAGCTCGATTCGCTGGACGACACGGTCGAGATGCCGGGTGGGGACAGCGTGAATGCGGACGGGGCGATGGCTGTTCCCAAGTTCAGCCGATTCGCAGTGATGAACCGCTCGCTGGACATGATGCAGGCAACACTGGCCCGATACCAGCTCGCTGCGTACCCACCGGACGTCCTCGTCCGCATTCCGCGCACCGCATGTCGCAGTCTCGACTTCCATCGCGCGGCGGAGATGATCGAACTGGGTCGCGCCCGCACCGAAAGTGCCCTTGCTGATGCCGGACTGACTCCCACGGTCGAGGACTCTGCCGGCGTCACCGGATCGGACACCGGTATGTCGGGGACCTAACCCCGCTCCGAACCGAGGTCGTACGTCGAGCCGTCTCGGCGAGTCACCCGCAGAGCGAGGATGCCGTGGGCGTTCATCAGGCGGCACACGTCGTCGCGATCGTCGTAGAAGACGCTCACCCGTAGCTCCCGGCACTTGTCGAGTTTCAGTTCGGGTGCTTGGCGCGGATGGTCGAACCTGACCTCGTACACCGGTATGGCGGTACTGAATCCCAGTGTGCGGACGTCGCGTTCGACGGTGCCTGCGGTGCGATCCCCGACGGCGGAGATGATGACCACGTCGTGGCCGGCCGACCGATGCATGTCGGCGAGCTCGCGAAAATACTCGGGATAGTGGCTGATGACCTGCCAATAGTCGAATCCGACCACCATGGCGCCGACTCTCCTTCTCGTTCTCCGGTGCACGTTCTTTCGTCCAGCATTCCGCCCGGTGCGGTCGGCCGCCAGCGAAGTTCGAATCGTGATGTATTTTCCGAGCTTGACACGATTGACCAGCGGTTCGAGTGCTGATCCGAGGCGTAGATCGCCTAGTTGTCCACAACCTGTGGTTGCTCCACAGGTCAATCTTTTCGACCAGCTCGCAGGGCCCCGCACGATTCGCCCTGCGGCACAGTGAGGCAGGGGCGCGGTCCGCATCGGTGGACCGCCGGGGGAGTCGACGGAGGCTGCGATGGCGCACAATCTTGCGCTCGGCGCACATGGGGAAGATCTGGCGGCCCGGTATCTCACCGATGCGGGTATGGAGATCGTCGACCGCAACTGGCGGTCGCGGTACGGGGAGGTCGATCTCATTGCAGCAGAGGGTGACTGGCTCGTATTCGTCGAGGTGAAGACACGCCGCGGTCTCGGTTTCGGTAGCCCGGCCGAGGCGGTGACGTTCTCCAAGCAGCGAAGGATCCGATTGCTGGCGGTGGAATGGCTGCGCGACTCGGGCCGGCACTGGTCCCGGGTGCGGTTCGATGTCGTTGCGATCATGGTGAACCGTGCCGGGGAACCACAGATCGAGCATGTCCGGGACGCGTTTTGATGGCGCTGGGGCGCGCGCATTCGGTAGCGGTGACGGGGGTGGACGGTCAACTGGTGGAAATCGAGGCGGACATCGGACGCGGTCTTCCGGCCGTGCACCTCGTGGGACTGCCGGACACGGCGCTACAGGAGGCGCGCGACCGAATTCGCGCCGCCGTGACCAATTCGGGCGAACAGTGGCCGGATTCGAAGGTCATCCTGGCCTTGTCGCCGGCGACCTTGCCGAAAGTCGGGTCCGTATACGACCTCGCATTGGTGGCGGCGGTGCTCGATGCGGCCAAGCAGGTCAAGCGGGATCGGCTCCGTGAGACGGTGTTGCTCGGCGAACTCGCGCTCGACGGCCGGCTTCGTGCGGTGCGCGGTGTGCTCCCTGCGGTTCTCGCGGCCAAGAACGCGGGATGGTCGACGGTCGTGGTACCCGTGCAGACCTTGCCCGAGGCCGGACTCGTCAGCGGGATCGAGGTCCTGGGCGCGCGTGATCTGCGGTCCGCTGTCGCATGGATGCGCGGCGAGTACGAACTCGAGTATCCCGAACCGACGGAGCGTCTGATTCAGCCTGTGCGCGGTGACCTCAGCGAGGTGGTCGGTCAAGCGGAGGCGCGCTGGGCCATCGAAGTTGCTGCGGCGGGTGCGCACCACCTCATGCTCACCGGTCCACCCGGAGTCGGCAAAACGATGCTGGCACAGCGGCTTCCGGGCATACTGCCACCGCTGACCGAAGACGAGTCGCTCGAGGTGACCGCGATTCACTCGGTGGCGGGCCTGCTGCCACCGGATAGGCCGCTGATCGACGTCCCACCCTTCATCGCGCCACACCACACGGCTACGGTCAGCGCTCTCGTCGGCGGGGGCAGTGGCGTCGCGAGGCCGGGCGCCGTGAGCCGTGCACACCGGGGCGTGCTGTTTCTCGACGAATTCGCCGAAATCGGCACCAAGGTACTCGAGGCCCTTCGTACGCCCCTGGAGGACGGCGAGGTGCGGATCGCCCGCCGGGACGGTGTGGCGCGCTACCCCGCTCGTTTCCAGTTGATCCTCGCCGCGAACCCGTGTCCGTGTGCCCCGGCCCGTGAGGCCGACTGCATCTGCGCTCCGACGGCGAGGCGGCGGTATCTGGGGAAATTGTCGGGGCCGCTCCTCGATCGTGTTGACCTGCGTGTGCGGATGCAGGCGGTGGCGACCGGCGCGTTCATCGACGAGATCGGTGAGAGCACCGAGAACGTCCGCCGGCGGGTGGCCGATGCCCGCGCCGCGGCCGGGGAGCGCTGGTACGACCACGGTTGGCGTACCAACGCGGAGGTGCCGGGGCCGGCTCTGCGCCAGAAGTTCCGCTTGTCCCGGCCCGCACTTGCACCGGTGGAGCGTGCGCTGCAGAAGGGAATGATCACCGCGCGTGGCGCCGATCGGGCACTGCGGGTGGCATGGACGGTAGGCGATCTGGCCGGTCTCGCGATGCCCGGACCGGAGCAAGTGGTGACTGCCTTGGGATTTCGTGATCGGAGTTTTCAATGACTGTGGAGATCCGCGGCGGTACCGACAATCGGCCGGATGCGCACGATCCGCGCCGATTGGCCTGGGCCTATCTGTCGAAGGTGGTGCAAGGTCCGTGCCCGGCGCTGTCGCGACTCGTCGACGAGGTGGGACCGGAGGAGGCCGCACGCGCGGTACGTGAACGGGATCTGTCGGAGTTGCTGGGGGAGAGGACTGTTGCGCGGGCGCACGTAGATACTGCTGCCCACGACCTCGATCTGGTGACCGGGATGGGTGGTCGGCTCATCACTCCCGACGACGATGAGTGGCCACGGTGGCGGCTACTCGGGTTCGACACTCTGTCGGCGTCGCGGGAGGACGGCGCGCCGTTTGCGCTGTGGGTGCTGGGTTCACGTTCGCTGACCGAGCTGACTGAACGTGCGATCTCTGTTGTGGGCACCCGCGCGGCGAGTGGCTACGGCGAACACGTCACTGCAGAGCTGGCGGGTGACCTCGCCGTCGACGGTTGGACCATTGTGTCGGGGGCGGCGTTCGGGATCGATGGCGCCGCGCATCGGGCGGCGTTGGGTGTCGGTGGTCTGACCGTGGCGGTGCTGGCATGCGGAGTGGACCGGGCGTATCCGGCCGGTCATGCCCGCTTGTTGCGCCAGATCGCGCAGAACGGCGCGGTGATCAGTGAGTATCCGCCGGGGACGACACCGGCGAAGTACCGGTTCCTTGCCAGGAACCGGCTTGTGGCGAGCTTGTCCGACGGTGTCGTCGTGGTGGAGGCAGGGTGGCGCAGTGGCGCCCGGAACACGGCGAGTTGGGCGCGCAAGCTCGGGCGCCCGGTGATGGCGGTGCCGGGGCCGGTGACGTCGGTGTCCTCGACAGGGTGCAATCGCATGATCCGGGAGGGGGAGGCTCGTCTGGTGGCGAATGCGGTGGATGTGGTCGACGAGGCAGGTCCGATCGGGTTGCGTGCGGGAGTCGATGGTGATGTCGAACGCGATCTCGATGCCGTGCGTGCTCTCGACGGACTGTCGGGGGATGCGTTGCTGGTGTACGAGGCGTTGCCGGCGCTCGGTGCCAGCGGAGTGCGAGAGCTGTCGGAGGCCTCCGGCATCGCGGTCGAGAAGGTGCGGGCGGTGCTGCCGATGCTCGAAATGGAAGGTTTCGTGGACTCCGGCGACACGGGGTGGTCGCGGCAGGGATGAAGATGATCGGCGCTTCGTTCGGTGACGTGAAGCGCGAGTCGAAGCACCCGATCGGCTACGAGCTGAGGTACAACTTTCGTAGTGCGCACCTCCCAATCGCAGACGAACCGGCAAGGTTCGGGATCACGCAAAGGAGTGAGACATGGGATCAGCGGGTGATCTGTGGCGGAACTTCGTCGCACACGTGTTGAGCTTGTTGATTGCGTCCGGCTCGTAGAGCCGAAAGCGGTGGGGTCCGATCCTCTTCAAAACGGGTCGGAGTCCCGCTGTGCGAGGCCGTTGGTTACCCCTCCTGTACCGTAGTTAGGTAAGACTAACTAACTTGATGTGTAGTGGAGAGGTGACGTATGGCCAAGCCGAGTGCCACATTGACCGTTCGCCGGACCGAGTGGCTGACCCCCCACATGGTTCGCGTTTTCCTGGGTGACCCGGGATTCGACAGCTTTGTGCCCAACGCATTCACCGACGCCTACGCGAAGCTCGAGTTCGGCCCCAGCGAACGGCCCACGCTCCGCACGTACACGATCCGCTCGGTGAACTCTGTCGAGCGCGAGATCGCCATCGACTTCGTGGTCCACGGCGACGCCGGCGTCGCAGGGCCGTGGGCGGCAGCCGCTACCGCGGGCGACACCGTGCGGCTTCGGGGTCCCGGCGGCGCCTTCGCTCCGAACAGCGCGGCCGACTGGTACTTGTTCGCCGGCGACGAGACCGCGATCCCCGCCATTTCGGCGTCGGTCGAGAAGCTCGACGCGGCGGCGAAGGGGTACGTCTTCCTCGAGGTGGCAGGACCGGAAGACGAGGTCGGCTTCGACGCACCGGGAGGGGTCGACGTAGCGTGGATACACCGCGGTGACACAGCAGACCGAATCGGTGACGACGCGTCCGGAGACGGCGCGCCCCTTATCGAGGCGGTGAAGAACGCCGACTGGTTGTCCGGCAATCCGCAGGTCTTCATCCACGGCGAAGCCCAGGCCGTCATGCACAATCTGCGGTCCTATGTGCGACACGAGCGCGGAGTGCCGGCCTCCTCCGCATCGATCTCCGGCTACTGGCGTCGCGGGCGCACCGAGGAAGGCTTCCGCGTGTGGAAGTCCGAACTCGCCGCCAGCGAGGGCGCCGCGCGCTGATCTCCGCGGCGGACGTTACGCAGTGTGCGTCCGCCGCGTCAGCAGCACGAGCGCGAGCATCGCGACGACGCCCGAGAGCGGAATCGCGACAGCCATCGGGACCGCGCTGTCGGGGCCGGCGACTCCGACCAGAGGGGAGACGAGTGCCGCCAACCCGAACTGGCCGGCACCCAACAGGGCGGAACCAGTTCCCGATGCCTCGGTCACCTCACCTTGAGCAAGCGCGGTCGCATTGCCCATGACCAAGCCGAGGCTCGCGACCGAGACGAACAACGGAACCAGGATCATCCACCACGACGGGGCATCGATCGTTGTCGCGGCGATGAGCAGTACCGCGCCGCCGACAAGCAGCACCGTGACCCCGAACCCGAGCAGCCGACGGGCGCGGAAAGTGCCGAGCAGGCGCGTGTTCGCGATCGCGGCAATCACCATGCCCGAAGCATTGATCGCAAACACGACGGAGAACTGGCCGGGGCTGAGCCCGAGCACGTTCTGAAGGACGAAGGGTGAAGCGGAAATATAGGCGAAGAGTGCGCCGAATCCGAAGATGAACGTCAACGCATAGCCGAGATACACGCGGTTGCCGACCACATACCGGAGATTCCGGACGAGAGCCGCGAGACCGCCTCCGTGCCTCTTCTCGACAGGGAGTGTTTCCGGCACGAGCGTAAGCACGCCGAGCATCATCACCAGTCCCGCGCCGGCGAGCACCCAGAAGATTCCCCGCCAGCCGACCGGTCCCAGCAGCGCTCCTCCGATCAGCGGAGCGATAACGGGCGCGACCCCGCCGATGATCATCATGATGCTGAAGAGCCGCGCGGCGTTGTCGCCGCGGGCGCGGTCCGCTATGCAGGCACGTGCGAGCACGATCGCGGCGCCACCGCTGAGGCCCTGGAAAAGTCGTGCCGCGATGAGAGTCTCGACGCTCGGTGCCAGAGCACACACCATCGCTGCGATCGTCGTGACTACCGTGGCCGCGAGGAGAAGTCGTCGTCGACCCAGACCATCCGACAGTGGACCCACCACCAATTGGCCGATGCCGAGCCCGGCCATGAAGGTGGTGAGTGTGAGTTGAACACTGGGCGCCGACGTGTGCAGGCTCTCCGCCATGACGGGTAGTCCGGGGAGATACATGTCGGTGGCCAGCGGGGCGATCGCCGACAGTAATGCCAGCACACACAACATGGGAATGGAGATCGTTCGCTGCACGAATGAACTCTACCGGCGCGGCCGCTTGACTCGTCGTCCCCGCACGGCGACTCTTGCCACCATGAGTACCGCCTTGCCGCCGCATCTCGAGACGGTACTCGACGAGTACGCGCGGCATCTCGGGCTCGAACGCGGGCGCTCCCCGCACACGGTGAAGGCGTACCTCGCGGACGCGAGATCGCTGATGCACCACTGGCTGTCGACAGCCAGTGGCGCACAACTCGCGGAATTGGACATCCGGGTGCTGCGCTCCTGGCTGGCCGGCCAGTCCGCTGCGGGAGTCGCGCGCACGACACTCGCTCGGCGGACGTCGTCCGTGCGAAACTTCACAGCCTGGTTGTTACGTACGAGGCGAATCCCGCTCGATCCGGGCGCCAGGCTGGGCGCGGCGAAAGCGCACCGGACGTTGCCGGCGGTTCTGCGACAGTCGCAGGCCGCCGACGCCATGGACGCCGCAGAAACGGGTGCGAGGGAGCAGGACCCTCTTGCCCTGCGTGATCGCCTCATCGTCGAAATGCTCTACGCCACGGGTATTCGGGTCGGTGAACTGTGCGGGCTGGACCTCGGCTCGGTGGATCGCGAGCGGCGGCTGCTGCGTGTGATCGGCAAGGGCGACAAGGAAAGGTCCGTGCCGTACGGCAAGCCGGCGGCCGAGGCGGTGGACGTCTGGCTGCATATCGGCCGTCCGGCTCTGGCGACCGAGGCGTCCGGGCAGGCATTGCTGCTCGGGAAGCGCGGGAGGCGGCTGAATCAACGTCAGGCGCGGACAGCCGTTCACGAGGTTCTGTCCGCCGTACCCGGTGCCCCCGACCTCGGTCCGCACGGTCTCCGGCACACTGCGGCAACGCATCTGCTCGAAGGTGGAGCCGATTTGCGCGTGGTTCAGGAACTGCTCGGTCACGCGAGCCTGGCCACTACTCAGCTGTATACGCATGTGTCCGTGGCGAGGTTGCGCGCCGTGCACGATCAGGCGCATCCCCGCGCCTGAGCCCATTTGGTAGCGTCGCCCCACGAATCTGCAGTTTTTCTGCACTATCCCGGGGGAATCGTGGACCGCGAAAACGTGACAGGGCCGCAGCCGGCGTGGCTGAACGACGGCGGCGAAGCACCGAGGGGGACCGCGGCTACGGATCCGTGGGGGCAACAGTCGTGGGACGAACACCCTCCGGCGACGAGCCAGCATCAGATCAGCAACCAGGACCTGGTGGCGGATGCCCTGCTCAGGCGGCCGCGACGTGCCCCTGCCCGCGGGTGGCGGCGGGGTCTGCACCGGCTGACGGGCGGAACGCTGAATCCGGGGGAGTCCGCGGGGGAAGCGCGCGACGCCGCACTCCTCGCCCGTATTCGGCAACCGATTCAGGGGGATTATCGGATAGCGTTCCTGTCCCTCAAGGGCGGTGTCGGCAAGACGACGACCACCATCGGACTGGGCTCGACCTTCGCGTCCTTGCGTGGAGACTGCGTCATCGCTGTCGACGCAAACCCCGACTTCGGGACGCTGGCGCAGCGGGTACCTCTTCAGACCCATTCGACGGTCCGCGATCTCATTGCGGCAGAGTCGACGATCCGCCGCTATTCGGATGTCCGCGCGCACACGTCGCAGGCGCCGAGTCGGCTCGAGGTGCTCGCGAGCGAACAGGACCCGGCCATCTCCGAGGCCTTCAGCGAGGACGACTACCGCCGCGTGATCGACATCCTGCAGGTGTACTACAACATCATCTTGACGGACTGTGGCACGGGCATCATGCACTCTGCGATGAACGGCGTTCTGCAACTGGCAAATTCGTTGGTTCTGGTCAGCTCGCCCGCGATCGACGGAGCGCGGAGCGCGGCGGCCACTCTCGACTGGCTGGGGCATCACGGTTACGGTCACCTCGTCTCCCGCACCGTCGTGGTGATCAGTGCCGCCAGGCCTGGGTCGTCCGGAATCGATATGACGGAGCTGGCCAATCACTTCCTGCAGCGCTGCCGGGCTGTGAAGGTGGTGCCTTTCGACGAGCATCTCGCCGAGGGGTCGGTCGTCGATCTCGACCTCGTGCGACCGCAGACACGTCAGGCATTCGTGGAACTGGCGGCGATGGTGGCCGACGACTTCCCCGAGTCGGCTGGCCGGCACGCCGTCGCGGAATGGCGGTAAGTCCCCGGATCACCGCGGAACGACGGGTCTGAGCCGTATCGGTGCCACCCGGACCAGACCCAGCGGGTCGAGATAGACGTGGTCGCGGCGAAGGCCCCAGTGCAGGCACGCGGCGACGGGCGCGATGCAGCCCGGGTGCCCGGGTTCGAGCGTGCCGAGCACGGTTCCCCTGCCTACCCGGAGACCGGCGGTGACGCGGGCGGTGACCGGTTCGTACGTGGTGCGTAGCCCACCGAGGTGGTCGACGGACACGACGGGTTTGCCGGCCACCGTGCCGGCGAATACCACTACCCCTTCCCCTGCAGAGAGCACCGCTTGATCGGGCACGCCGCCCAGATCGACGCCGCGGTGACCGGGAAGCCAGTCGTGCTCCGGATTGTCGAATACCCGGACGACGCGTGGTCGTGGGTGGAGTGGCCAATCGAACTCCGCGGTGGGAGCCGCGTCCGCGGGCGTGGCGGCGAGGACCGAGGCGCACAGCATGGTGGCGACGGCGACTGCCGACACCAGCGTCCGAAGGGTTGCACCGATCATCGTCACGGCTCGAACCATGCCGCAGTCCGGGGACCCGAACCCGGCGCCCGGGGAATCTGTGGACAGGTCCGGGTCGATCCACAGATGCGCGGGCACCCCTTGCGCGACGGGCGCGTGTGTGCCCGGGAGAGACGGCGCGGTTAGGGCGAACGCCGCCGAGGCCGTACACTGATCGAGCGGTCTGTGCTCGCACAGTCCGACTTCGCGCGCCCGCGCAGGTTATCGGCCATCGGCTGGTCTCGCATCTCGGTGTGAGTTCCGGTGGTCACGGGCGTCAGGGCACAGCATCACCGGTGCTGTGCATCAACCGGCAATGAAAGAGAGATACACAGCCATGGCTGTTGTAACAATGAAGCAGCTGCTCGACAGCGGCACGCACTTCGGTCACCAGACCCGTCGCTGGAACCCGAAGATGAAGCGATTCATCTTCACCGACCGCAACGGCATCTACATCATCGACTTGCAGCAGACGCTGACGTACATCGACAAGGCGTACGAATTCGTCAAGGAGACCGTTGCCCACGGCGGCACCGTTCTCTTCGTCGGCACCAAGAAGCAGGCCCAGGAGTCCATTGCGGCCGAGGCCACTCGCGTCGGGATGCCCTACGTCAACCAGCGTTGGCTCGGCGGCATGCTCACCAACTTCACCACCGTCCACAAGCGTCTGCTCCGCCTCAAGGAACTCGAGTCGATGGAGCAGAGCGGTGGCTTCGAGGGACGCACCAAGAAGGAAATCCTCATGCTCACGCGTGAGATGACCAAGCTGGATCGCACCCTCGGCGGTATCCGCGACATGGCCAAGGTTCCTTCCGCGGTGTGGGTCGTCGACACCAACAAGGAGCACCTGGCGGTTGCCGAGGCCCGCAAGCTCAACATCCCGGTCATCGCGATCCTGGACACGAACTGCGACCCCGACCTCGTCGACTACCCGATCCCGGGTAACGACGACGCCATCCGCAGTGCCGCGCTCCTCACCAAGGTCGTCGCTTCCGCAGTGGCCGAGGGTGTGCAGGCCCGTGCCGGACTGAGCGCCGACAAGGACGCGAAGCCCGAGGCCGGCGCCGGTGAGCCCCTCGCCGAGTGGGAGCAGGAACTGCTGTCCCAGGCGACCCCCGCGGACGAGGCCGCTGCCGCTCCGGCAGCAGAGGCGCCCGCAGCCGAAGCTCCCGCAGAAGAGGCACCGGCCACCGAGGCCTGATCCGATGACAACGGCCCTGACCAGAAGCTCGAGTGGTCAGGGCCGTTTCACGGTCTGCACCGAGTACTACCCTGACTTACGTCCCGACAGACATATGAGGAGGCTCGCTCACCATGGCGAACTACACCGCCGCTGACGTCAAGCGGCTCCGCGAGCTGACCGGCTCCGGAATGATGGCCTGTAAGAACGCCCTCGCCGAGGCCGACGGCGACTTCGACAAGGCTGTCGAGCAGCTGCGCATCAAGGGTGCCAAGGATGTGGGTAAGCGTGCGGAGCGCACCACGGCCGAGGGCCTGGTCGTTGCCAAGGACGGCGTCCTGCTCGAGATCAACTGCGAGACGGACTTCGTCGCCAAGAACGAAGACTTCCTGAAGTTGGCCGAGTCGATCGTTTCGGTCGCCGCCGCGGAGAAGCCCGCCGACATCGACGCCCTCAAGGCGCTCGAGCTCGACGGCAAGACTGTCGACACCGTCGTGCAGGAACAGTCCGCGAAGATCGGTGAGAAGCTCGAACTGAGCAAGATCGCGTCCTTCGACGGGCCGGTTGCCGTCTATCTGCACAAGCGCAGTGCCGACTTGCCGCCCGCCGTCGGCGTTCTCGTCGAGTACACCGGCGAAGGCGACGCTGCGGCCGAGGCCGCTCGCGCCGCCGCCATGCAGGTTGCTGCGCTCAAGGCCAAGTACGTGACGCGCGACGAGGTCCCCGAGGACATCGTCGCCAACGAGCGCCACATCGCCGAAGAGACCGCCCGCGCGGAGGGTAAGCCCGAGCAGGCGCTGCCGAAGATCATCGAAGGCCGTGTCAACGGATACTTCAAGGACGTCGTGCTGACCGAGCAGTCCTCGGTTCAGGATTCCAAGAAGTCCGTGAAGGCGATCCTCGACGAGGCCGGCGTGACGATCAAGCGTTTCGTGCGCTTCGAGGTCGGTTCTTCGAGCTAGTCGTGTCAGTCGTATGACCCCGTCGGACGAGTGCGCTCGCCCGGCGGGGTCTACGTGTGCCGCCACTGCCTCGATGAGGCAGGATGAGGATGGCCGTCTGTAGGTGTCGAGCCGGCCCGTCGGTCCGCTCGGCTGTAGTGGAACCGACGAGTGCGGATGAACCGAGGAGAGCAATGTCCGAACCAGCCAGCGAACGTCCAGGATTTCATCGAGTCCTTCTCAAACTCGGTGGCGAAATGTTCGGTGGCGGGAAGGTCGGCCTGGACCCTGACGTGGTGACCAAGGTCGCCGAACAAATCGCCGGGGTCGTGCGGTCCGGCGTGCAGGTGGCGGTAGTGATAGGCGGCGGAAACTTCTTCCGCGGTGCCGAACTGCAGCAGCGAGGCCTCGACCGTGCTCGTTCCGACTACATGGGCATGCTCGGCACCGTGATGAATTGCCTTGCACTTCAGGATTTCCTGGAGAAGGAAGGCGTCGACAGCCGCGTGCAGACAGCGATCACCATGGGGCAGGTGGCCGAGCCGTACATTCCGCTGCGCGCGCAGCGTCATCTGGAGAAGGGTCGCGTCGTGATCTTCGGGGCGGGGATGGGAATGCCCTATTTCTCGACCGACACGACGGCTGCTCAGCGGGCTCTCGAGATCGGCGCCGAGGTGGTGCTGATGGCGAAGGCGGTCGACGGCGTATTCACGGCGGACCCCAACCTCGACCCCACCGCGACGATGTACACGCAGATCACCCACCGCGAGGTCATCGAACAGGGACTCAAGGTGGCCGATGCAACCGCATTCAGTCTCTGCATGGACAACGAAATGCCGATCATGGTGTTCAATCTGCTCACCGAGGGCAATATTGCCAGGGCAGTATCTGGTGAGAAGATCGGAACGCTCGTCAAGTCATGACGAATCGATGCAGAACGACATGGAGGAACAGCCGTGATTGATGAAGCTCTCTTCGAAGCCGAGGAGAAGATGGAGAAGGCTGTCACGGTGGCCAAGGATGACCTGGGTTCCATCCGGACGGGCCGGGCGAACCCTGGAATGTTCTCGCGGATCGGTATCGACTACTACGGTGCGTTCACCCCGATCACACAGCTGGCCAGCATCAACGTCCCGGAGGCGCGGCTCGTGGTGGTCAAGCCCTATGAGGCCTCTCAGCTCGGACCGATCGAGAACGCGATCCGTAACTCCGATCTGGGCGTCAACCCGTCCAACGACGGCAACCTGATCCGCATTTCCGTGCCGCAGCTCACGGAGGAACGCCGCCGTGAACTCGTGAAGCAGGCGAAGGCGAAGGGCGAGGACGCGAAAGTGTCGGTGCGCAACGTGCGCCGCAAGGCGATGGACGAACTGTCCCGCATCCAGAAGGACGGTGAAGCCGGCGAGGACGAGGTCGGGCGCGCCGAGAAGGAACTCGACAAGACGACTGCTCGTTACGTCGCGCAGATCGACGAGCTGGTGAAGCACAAGGAAGCCGAGTTGCTCGAGGTTTGAGCGCGGGACGAGGAGTGGATCGGGGACAGTGACCGTGCCAACAGAACACGGGACGCCAGGGGGGCCAACGTCTGAGGGCGAGCCTTCCGCGCAGTCGGAGGGAACGCGCCCCGCACAGTCGGAGGTGCCCCCGGCCACAGGATCGAAGGCGGGAAGGAATCTTCCCGCCGCGATCGCTGTCGGCGTAGGCCTCGGTGTCTCGCTGATCCTGATACTCGTGTACGTACCGCTGGTGTGGATCGGTGTCGTGTCCGTCGCGATGGCCGTGGCCACCTGGGAGGTCACCAAGCGGTTGCGGGAAGCGGACATCAGCGCTCCTCGGATACCGTTGCTCGTGGGCGGGCAAGCCGTACTGTGGCTGGGCTGGCCATTCGGCCCGGAGGGTGTGCTCAGCGCGTTCGCGGGAACCGCTCTGGTGTGCATGGTGTGGCGCCTGTTCGACCACGGACTCAAGGCGACCCCACGAAATTACCTGCGAGACACGGCGATCACCGTATTCGTGGCCGCGTGGATTCCCCTTCTGGCCTCGTTCGCGGTGCTGATGGTGTTGCAGGACGACGGGGCGGGCCGGGTGCTCTGCCTCATGATCGGAGTGGTCTGCTCCGACGTCGGTGGTTACGCCGCCGGAGTTCTCTTCGGTAAGCACCCGATGGTGCCGGCGATCAGCCCGAAGAAGTCGTGGGAAGGTTTCTTCGGTTCCCTGCTGTTCTGCGTGATCGGCAGTCT
This sequence comes from Rhodococcus sp. NPDC019647, assembly GCF_044389235.1. NCBI lineage: Bacteria > Bacillati > Actinomycetota > Actinomycetes > Mycobacteriales > Nocardiaceae > Rhodococcus > Rhodococcus sp. NPDC019647. Next base: position 266,533 of record NZ_JBIRXS010000001.1, read on the forward strand.
GCTTACGGTCACCCTCATCCTCGGCGAGAACCCGATGATCGGTGTACTGCTCGGCGTGGTTCTGGTGGTCACGGCCACGCTCGGTGACCTCATCGAATCCCAGGTGAAACGTGAACTGCGGATCAAGGACATGGGCACCCTGCTTCCCGGACACGGCGGAATCATGGACCGTCTCGATTCCCTGCTGCCGTCGGCGTTCGTGACGTGGCTGGTGCTCACGGTCCTCGTGTGACCGACCGGCCGTGACCATTCCCAGCCCCAACATCTGGCACTGGCCCGACACCTACGAGCTCGAGAACCGGGCGCAGGACGTCGACGGTGCGCTGTTCCGGCATCTACGGTCCGTACTGGACTGGGGAGGCAAGACCGTCGTCGACATCGGCTGCGGTTCCGGTTTTCATCTTCCGGTCTTCGCCGAAGCAGCGAGCACCGTGATCGGCGTCGAACCGCATCCGCCTCTACTCGACCTCGCCCGACAGCGGGTCTCCGGCCGGTCCCACGTGCGAATACTCGCCGGATCGGCCGAGCAGATTCCCCTCGAAGACTCGAGCGTCGACTTGGTGCACGCCCGAACCGCCTACTTCTTCGGCCCGGGATGCGGACCGGGAATACTCGAGGCGATGCGGGTGCTCCGACCGGGAGGAGCGCTCGCGGTCATCGATCTCGACGCGACGGCGGAGCCCTACGGTGCATGGATGCGTGCCGACATGCCGCACTACAGACCGGCCGCGGTCGAAGCCTTCTTCGCGGCGCAGGGGTTCGACCTGACCCGGGTTCAGACGCGGTGGCTCTTCCCGGATCGGGAGTCGCTGCGCCGAGTCCTGGGCATCGAGTTCACCCGGAGCACGGCGGCGAAAGCCTATGCGCAGACGCCCGGCCTGGCCGTCGACGTGCGCTACCGCGTGCACATTCGCCGAAAGCCGGCCGGGCTGGAAGTACCGCGCACTTAGTGATTACCGACGCGGCGCGATGTGGAACAGCTTCGCGAGCGCGTGAATCTTCTTCGCCTTCGCGAGTTTGGGCAGGTCACTACCATCGCGTACCCGCGATCCGTCTTCGCCGAGGTCGGCGATCACATCCATCGCCCACTCGGCTTCAGCGGGGGAGGGGCTGAGCGCATCATTCACGGACGCCGTCTGAGCGATGGTCATGCACAGCTTCCCGGTCATTCCCATCGACAGCGTGAGCGCCGACGCGCGCACCAGCGCCTCGACGTCCGAACCGAGGGTAGGCCCGTCGATCGGTGCGGCGATCCGGGCGGCGCGGCTCGCGATCGTCAGCCGTGCGCGCGGATAGGCCATGGCCAGCGGCGAATCGTCCATCCCCGTGTCGCGCCGGAAGTCGCCGCTACCGAAGGCGAGCCGGAAAGTCGCCTCGGCGCGAGCGATCTCCGGCGCAGCTTCCAGACCCATGGCGGATTCGACGAGAGCGAGCACCTTGGTCCCGGCGGGAAGGCGATCGGCGGTGGCGTCGACCTGCATTCCACTCTCGGTCTTGGCGAGCATGACGCCCTCGAGTCCTGGAACGTCGTTCAGTGCCGCGAGGTCGTCGGCCCAGAATGGGGTGGTCGCATCGTTGATGCGGACCCACGCCCGCCGATTCTCGCCGAGCCAGGCGACCACGTCGGCGCGCGCGCGAGGCTTACGGTCGGGGGTGACGGCGTCCTCGAGGTCGAGGATGACGGCGTCCGCGGCGCTCGCATGCGCCGCCTCGAAACCTTCGGGCTTGCCGGCGGGAACCAGCAGCCAGGATCGCGCCTGCTCGGCAGCGATGCGCGGTGCCACAGTCGTCTCCATGTCGGCCTTCACAGTCGTACCGTTCCGGTGATATCCACGACAACCATCATGCGCGGTCGGCGCCGACCCGATCCACTTGCGTAACTATTGTTCAGTCAGTAATTAGAGTTCAGGCGTTGCTGCCGGTTTGCCGCTCGCCGGATCTGGATGATCCGGACCCCCCCGGCGAGGGCCATGATCACGGCGCCGGCGATCGACGCCAGCAACAACGACACGCCGAGCGGAAGCGTGAACTCCCAGGCGAACAGTTCGAGTGTTGCGCTGTCGAGGTTCTGCAGGATGAACACGAGAAGCAGTACGAGAACGATGATTCCGATGACGAGGCCGGTCCAGGTCGCGCCCGCCCTGGTGTGTCTGATGCCCTTCTTCCGTGCGACGTCCGGATGCTGGGGTCCTGGGTGGGTGGTGTCCGGGTAGGGCGGATCGCCAGGCGTGGGCCCGCCGACTGGGCCACCGCCGGCCGGGACATCCGTAGGGGATTGCGAGGGGTCGTCCGGTGTTGTCGACATAACTCGATCTTCACCCACTCGGCGCGGTTCTGCACCCGCATCGGACGGCGGAATGGCGTCGATCACGTATCCGCGCGACATCGGCCGCCGAATCAATGGGACAATGGGAAAACTATGGCTGTCTCGCTCCCCCTCGTGTTCACCGCGCCCCGGCGCGGGATGCCGCCCCGGCATCTCGCGGACCTCGACTCCGCCGAACGCCGGAAGGTCGTCCAGGAACTGGGTCTGCCCGGTTTCCGTGCCGACCAGCTGGCCCGGCAGTACTACGCGCGCTTGGAGGCGGATCCGGAGAGGATGACCGATCTCCCGGCTGCGGTCCGGGAGCAGGTGGGGGCCGCCCTCTTCCCGACGCTGCTGACACCCGTCAAACATCTGGCGTGCGACGGTGGAGATACCCGGAAGACGCTGTGGAAGGCGAACGACGGAACACTTCTCGAGAGTGTTCTGATGCGATACCCCGACCGTGCGACCCTGTGTATCTCGAGTCAGGCCGGGTGCGGAATGGCGTGTCCGTTCTGCGCGACCGGCCAGGGCGGTCTGCAACGCAACCTGTCGACTGCCGAGATCGTCGACCAGGTGCGGGCCGCGGCCGCATCCCTGCGCGACGGTGAGGTTGCCGGAGGTCCGGGGCGCCTGTCGAATGTGGTGTTCATGGGTATGGGGGAGCCGCTCGCCAATTACAAGCGGGTCGTCGCGGCAGTGCGTCGTATCACTGCCCCGCCGCCCGAGGGCCTCGGGTTGTCGCAGCGTTCGGTGACGGTGTCGACGGTGGGACTGGCTCCCGCCATCCGCAAGCTCGCCGACGAGGACTTGAGCGTCACCCTCGCGGTGTCCTTGCACACACCCGACGACGAACTGCGCGACACCCTGGTGCCCGTCAACAACCGGTGGTCGGTAGCGGAGGTCCTCGATGCCGCCCGCTACTACGCGGACAAGTCGGGCAGACGCGTTTCGATCGAGTACGCCTTGATCCGGGACGTCAACGACCAGCCGTGGCGAGCGGACCTGCTGGGCAAGAAGCTGCGCAAGGCTCTCGGTCCCCTCGTGCACGTGAACCTCATCCCGCTCAACCCCACACCGGGCAGCGAATGGGATGCCAGCCCCAAGCCGGTGGAGAAGGAATTCGTTCGCCGCGTCATCGCGCAAGGTGTGTCCTGCACCGTGCGGGACACCCGGGGGCAGGAGATCGCCGCGGCGTGCGGCCAACTCGCCGCCGAAAACTGATTCGCCGCCACGAGTAGCGACAACAGGCACGCGAAAACCCCTCGCCGAGGACTTCGGTCGAGGGGTTTTCGTGGAAAGCGGGGGTTTACCGGGGCTTGCGCCGCTGGAGAATGTCGCGGACCAGCACGACGACCATGAGGCCTGCGCAGCCGACCAGCCACAGGTCCTCGACCCGGCCGGTGTGGTTACCGATGATCATCAGCAGCAGGAACAGCGCGAAAAACCAGCCGAGGAAGCGGAACGTCTTGGGCGCTTCACCACTCCAGCCCCATGCCGCCGACGGGACCTCGGCCGTATCGACGTGTGCGGCCACGACGGGGTCGCTGGACGAGGGCTCCAACTGGGTACCGGCCACGATCGATCCTCCTGCAGATTCGGTTGCGCTACTCGCCATATCGTGACATACGACCGTCCGTCGTATGTACCGGGGCCATCCATGGCGGGCGACCGCTGTTCGATCAGGAACAATGGCTGGGTGGATGAAACCAGGCCCACCCGCGTCCTGCTGCTCGGCAGCACAGGTTCGATCGGCACCCAGGCGTTGGAGGTGATCGCGGCCAACCCCGGCAAGTTCTCCGTTGTCGGCCTCGCCGCCGGTGGTGGAAATGTCGACCTTCTGGCACGGCAGATCGCCGAAACAGGTGTGACATCCGTCGCAGTCGCCGATCCGGGGGCCGCTGCCACACTCGATCGGCCGGGAGTGTTGAGCGGTCCGGGCGCGGTCACCGAACTGGTGAAGAACACCGACGCGGACGTCGTCCTCAACGCCCTCGTCGGCTCCCTGGGCCTGGAACCGACCCTGGCCGCCCTGGAGTCCGGCGCGCGGCTCGCGCTCGCGAACAAGGAGTCCCTCGTAGCGGGCGGGCCGCTTGTCACCGCCGCCGCGGCCCCCGGCCAGATCGTGCCCGTGGACTCCGAACATTCCGCACTCGCCCAGTGCCTGCGGGGAGGCAGCGCCGACGAGGTGGCCCGCCTCGTTCTCACGGCCTCGGGCGGTCCCTTCCGGGGATGGTCCGCTCAGCAACTCGACTCGGTCACTCCCGAGCAGGCCGGCGCCCATCCCACCTGGTCGATGGGCCCGATGAACACGTTGAACTCCGCAACGCTGGTGAACAAGGGACTCGAACTGATCGAGACCCACCTGCTGTTCGGGATCGCGTACGACCGCATCGACGTCACGGTTCACCCGCAGTCGATCGTGCACTCGATGGTCACCTTCACCGACGGCTCCACGCTCGCACAGGCCAGCCCGCCCGATATGAAGCTGCCGATCGCGCTCGCGCTCGGCTGGCCGGACCGGGTCGCAGGGGCTGCCGCCCCGTGCGATTTCGCCAGCGCCTCCCGCTGGGACTTCGAACCACTCGACTCGGCGGTCTTCCCTGCTGTCGACCTCGCGCGGGAAGCCGGCAGGCGCGGCGGTTGCCTCACCGCCGTCTACAACGCTGCCAACGAAGTCGCGGCTCAGGCATTCTTGGACGGGATCATCCGATTCCCGGCCATCGTCCGCACTGTCGCCGCCGTGCTGTCCGAGGCGGACGAGTGGGCGGCGCCACCGGCTACCGTGGAGGACGTACTGGCCGCCGACGGCTGGGCGCGTGACCGAGCACGTCAGCTCGTCAAGCAGGAAGGCTAGAACTGCATGGTGTTCGCAGTGGGCGTTGTTCTGTTCGCCCTCGGAATCGCACTGTCGATCGCGCTTCACGAAGCGGGTCACATGTGGGTGGCTCAGGCCACCGGCATGAAGGTCCGTCGATACTTCATCGGTTTCGGCCCCAGAATCTTCTCCTTCCGCCGCGGTGAGACCGAGTACGGGCTCAAGGCCCTGCCGCTCGGTGGCTTCTGTGACATCGCGGGAATGACGGCCCTCGACGAACTCGCGCCGGACGAAGAAGACCAGGCGATGTACAAGAAGGCGACCTGGAAACGCCTCGCCGTGATGTCCGGCGGCATCGGCATGAACTTCCTCCTCGGTCTCGTTCTGGTGTACGTCCTTGCCGTCGGGTGGGGTCTGCCCGACCTCAACCGGCCCAGCCATGCCGAGGTCGGTGCGGTCGGCTGTGTTGCCGCCACCCAGGGTCCCGCTCCCGACTACGCGCTGTCTCCGTGCACCGGTACCGGGCCCGCCGAGGAGGCCGGTATCCGGGCGGGCGACATCATCGTCGCGGTGGACGGCAAGGAGACACCGACCTTTGCGGACGTCGCCGCCGCCACGCGACCTCTGTCGGGTGCAGTGGACTTCACGATCGAACGGGACGGCACCGAGCAGACGGTCGTCGTTCCCGTCCAGCAGGTGCAGCGGTGGGTCCAGGAGGAGGGGGAGAGTCAACCGCACGAGGCGACCGTCGGTGCTGTCGGCATCGCCGCGCCCCCGGCCGTCGTCGAGCATTCGGCGGTGTCCGCGGTCCCGGCCTCCTTCGGATTCACCGGTGACATGTTCGTCATGACAGCCGAACGTCTGGTGCAGATGCCGAGCAAGGCTGTCGACCTGTGGCACGCCGTGACCGGCGGGGAACGGGACCCGGAGACACCGATCTCCGTGTACGGCGCGAGCGTGATCGGCGGCCAGATCGCCGAACAGGGGATCTGGGAAGCGTTCGTTCTGCTGCTCGCAAGCCTCAACTTCTTCCTCGGCATGTTCAACATGCTCCCGCTGCTCCCACTCGACGGCGGACACATGGCGGTCACGCTCTACGAGCGCATTCGCGACTGGTTCCGGAGCAGGCGAGGGTTGCCCCGAGGCGGCCCCGTGGACTACCTGAAATTGCTGCCCGTCACCTATGTCGTGATCGTCATCGGCGGCGCATACATGCTGCTCACGCTCACCGCCGACATCGTCAACCCGATCAAGCTCTTCCAGTGATCGCTAAACTCGGACCTGAAGCTACGAAAGAAGGCACCCACGTGACCAGCCCTGTCGGATTGGGTATGCCCGAAGGCCCGGCCGCCGTTCTCGCGCCCCGCCGCAAGACCCGCCAACTGCAGGTCGGGACAGTCGGCGTCGGCAGTGATTTCCCGGTGTCCGTGCAGTCGATGTGCACCACGAAGACCCACGACGTCAATGCGACCCTCCAGCAGATCGCCGAGCTCACCGCGTCCGGCTGCGACATCGTCCGAGTCGCCTGCCCGCGTCAGGAGGACGCCGACGCACTCGCGACGATCGCGAAGAAGAGCCAGATCCCGGTTATCGCCGATATCCACTTCCAACCGCGGTACATCTTCGCGGCCATCGAGGCGGGGTGCGCCGCGGTGCGTGTGAACCCGGGAAACATCAAGGAGTTCGACGGACGCGTCAAGGAAGTCGCCAAGGCGGCCGGTGACGCCGGCATTCCGATCCGCATCGGGGTCAACGCCGGGTCGCTCGACCCCCGGCTGATGCAGAAGTACGGCAAGGCGACGCCGGAAGCGCTCGTCGAGTCGGCTCTGTGGGAAGCCGGGCTTTTCGAGGAACACGGGTTCGGTGACATCAAGATATCGGTGAAGCACAACGACCCGGTGATCATGGTGGAGGCCTACCGTCAGCTGGCCGCGCAGTGCGACTACCCCCTGCACCTGGGCGTGACCGAGGCCGGTCCGGCGTTCCAGGGAACGATCAAGTCGGCCGTCGCCTTCGGTGCGCTCCTTTCCGAGGGCATCGGCGACACCATCCGGGTATCGCTGTCGGCACCGCCCGCTGAGGAAATCAAGGTCGGAACGCAGATTCTGCAATCGCTGAACCTGCGGCCGCGCAAGCTCGAGATCGTGTCGTGCCCCTCCTGTGGGCGCGCCCAGGTGGACGTCTACACGTTGGCCGACGAAGTGACCGCCGGGCTCGAAGGCATGGAAATCCCGCTGCGCGTCGCCGTCATGGGCTGCGTGGTGAACGGTCCCGGCGAGGCTCGCGAGGCAGACCTCGGAGTGGCCTCCGGAAACGGCAAGGGCCAGATCTTCGTGAAGGGCAAAGTGATCAAGACTGTGCCGGAAGCGCAGATCGTCGAAACGCTCATCGAGGAAGCGATGCGCATCGCGGAAGAGATGGAGGGTGACGCGTCGGCCGGGTCCCCCGTCGTGACCGTCAGCTGACTCGCCCGCCCCTGGGCATCGAAACGTCTCCCGTTTCTGGCGTGTTCGTGGCAATCTGGTGGGCAGAACCACTAGCTGACAAGGTTGGGTAGATGCTCAAGCTCCTCGGTGCCAAACAGTTGAGCAGTCGAGACGCGGCACATGTGCTCCGCGTTCTCGACGCCGATCCTGTCGCCGCCTGCATGGTCGCCGCGCGCGTCGAAGAATGCGGAGTCGATCCGCGGATGATCCACGGGGAGTTGTGGAGTCGAGGAGGACCGCTCGAGTCTCTGTGTTTCTCCGGTGCCAACTTCGTTCCGCTTCGCGGCAGCGTCGACGACATGCGCGCGTTCGCAGACCGAGCCTGCCGGACGCCCCGCATGTGTTCGTCGCTGGTGGGCCGGGCCGAGCTGACACTGCCGTTGTGGGAGATGCTGGAAATGGACTGGGGCCCCGCTCGCGAGGTCCGGGCCGACCAGCCTCTCCTCGCGTTGGCCGGCAAGCCGCACTGCCGCCCCGATCCGCTCGTCCGCCAAGTCCGGATGCACGAACTCGAGCAGTACCTTCCCGCAGCGGTGGCCATGTTCATCGAGGAAGTCGGCGTCGACCCCCGCGCCAATGACGGCGGTCGCGGGTACCGGCGCCGGGTCGCCAATCTCATCGCCGCCGGCCGAGCCTGGGCCCGGTTCGAGGACGAACAGGTGATCTTCAAGGCCGAGGTCGGGTCGGTGTCGTCGCGGGTGGGACAGATCCAGGGCGTCTGGGTCCACCCGATGTATCGAGGGCAGGGATTCGGGGCCGCGGGAACGGCAACCGTGGCGGAGGCCGTCATCGCGGACGGCCGGATCGCCAGTCTGTATGTCAACAGCTTCAACACCGTGGCCCGCAGTGCGTACGCGCGCATCGGTTTCAGCCAAGTCGCGACGTTCGCCACAATTCTCCTGGACTGACTCGCTGGCCGCCTACCGTGCCGACGGTGGTCGGAGACATACCATGAGCGGCGATGAACCTCTGGCCAACCACTCGATTCCGCGTCGTGCGGTCCATCGCCCTCGGCGGCGCGGCCGCGCTGATCCTCGGCTCGACGGCGTGCACACCGAAGCCCGACGGCCCCGCGCCCGCCGCTCAGGCATTTCTCACCGCCTTCGCCGACCGCGATTCCGGGCAGGCCGCACAATTGTCCGATCGGCCCGACGATGCTCAACGAGTTCTCGAGTCGGCCTGGGAGTCGCTGCAGGCGGAGTCGCTCGAGGCGAAGACGACCGACGTGGACATCAACGGAGACACGGCCACCGTCGGCTACGCCTACGAATGGCATCTACCGAAGAATCGAGTCTGGACCTACTCCGGTGAGCTGCAGATGGGGCGCCGGAACGGGGAGTGGGCGGTCCGGTGGAGCTCCACCAACATCCACCCTCGGCTCGGCGACCGGCAGACGATGTCGCTCCGGTCGACCGCGGCGCCCCGCGCTCGCGTCAACGAGCACTCCGGTTCGGATGTTCTGGTTCCCGGAGTCGTGTACCGCGTCAAGTTCGACGCCGGGGAGTCGGGCAACGTCATCTCCACGGCGCAGGGTCTTGCCGCCGCGCTCTCCCCGTTCGACAACACGCTCACCGCGCAGTCGATCGCGGAATCTGCGACGGCGGTCGAGGGTGATTACCTCGTCACCCGACTGCGGTCCGAAGACTACGAGCGGGTCGCGGGCGTCCTCGGTGCCCTTCCCGGAGTCAGCGTCTCGGATGAGGCGGACCTGGTGGCCACGGATCGCACTTTCGCCCCGGACCTCGTCGGACAGGTGAAGAAGACGGTGATCGACGAGGTCGACGGCAAAGCCGGGTGGAGCGTGGTCACCGTCAACCAGAACGGCGTCGACACGGATGTCCTCACCGAGACACCGCCGCAGACCTCCCCGTCCTTCTCGATCAGCCTCGACCGGCCCATTCAGGTTGCGGCGCAGAACGCCGTCGACGCCAGGACCGACCAGGCCATGATGGTGGTGATCCAGCCGTCGACCGGAGACGTTCTCGCGGTGGCGCAGAACAAGGCGGCAGACCGGGACGGGCCGGTCGCCCTGACAGGTCTCTACCCTCCGGGATCGACGTTCAAGATCATCACCGCCGGGGCAGCCATCTCTTCGGGGATTGCTAGCCCCGACACGATGGTGCCGTGTCCGGGACGAATCGAGATCGGGGAGCGCAGCGTTCCCAACTACAACGAGTTCGCGCTGGGCACCGTGCCGATGGCCACGGCATTCGCCCGCTCGTGCAACACCTCGTTCGCGAAACTGGCCAGTGAGATGAAGCCCGACGCGCTGACGGTCGCGGCGTCGCAGTACGGGATCGGCCCCGACTACCAAGTCGTGGGCCTGCCGACCGATTCCGGCTCCGTCCCGCCGGCCGAAGAGCTCGTGCAGCGAACAGAGGACGGCTTCGGCCAGGGCAAGGTCGTGGTCAGTCCGTTCGGAATGGCCCTGGCCGCGGCGACGATCGCGCACGGTTCGACTCCCGTCCCGCGGTTGATCGCCGGACGCGAAACCGTCATCGAGGGTGACCATCCGCCGATCAGCCCCGACATGGTCGAGGGGCTGCGCTCGATGATGAGGCTCGTGGTGACCAGTGGCACAGCTGAACGGATCGAGGATCAGGGCGAGGTATACGGAAAGACGGGGGAGGCCGAGGTCGAGGGTGGCTCGCACGCCTGGTTCGTCGGTTATCGAGGTGATCTCGCCTTCGCCACACTGGTGGTCCGGGGCGGGAGCTCCGACAACGCCGTCGCCGTCACCCGGGACATGTTCGCGGCTTTGCCCGAAGGGTATTGACCCTGCGCCGGTGTCCATCGATATCGGGTTGTGCCGAGGCGCCATCGGCCGATCGGGGGACACAGGTGTAGTCGGTTCAGGGACCCGGTCGGGGGACAGACACCGCCGCCGGGAGCGCCCATAGTGGGTGGCAGAAGATTTTCGCAACCGCGGGATCGAAGAGATTACGCAGACAGGAACTTTCACACATGACACTCGTCTCGGAAGAAACTCGGGTGGACGCATCGGATGACGTCCGCAGATTGTTGTTCGTCGGCAATCCGGACGCAGGCACGGAACTGACTCAGTGGCTGGCGATGAAGCAGTGGGCGTCGGGCCGCGGAATCGCGTCGATCAGCTCCTGCGACGGAGACGTCCTGTGCGTCATCGCCACCGAAGACGTCCTCGACGGACTCTGCACCCCAGCGGAAGCCATGGCGATGCAGCAGGCGAGGGCCCGTGGGGTGCCCTGCGTCAGCGTCCGCAACGCCCGCCTTCTGAGGGATGCTCTCTGAGGTGCTACTCGTGTTCGGCGAGCTTTTCAGGATCGAGTTCCGGTCCGCCTTTTCCGAGCCTCTTGTTCACGAGCACTGTGCCCGCCCAGAGGACGACGCCGATCCCGAGTAGCACGCCGGCAATCTGATACTGCACGGTCGGGCGGTCGGCGAAGGGTGTGGCGAGAAAGCCGCACGTCAGGGTGCCGACGATCGGGAGAATCGTCGGTACCCGGAAGTGCTTGTGCTCCACGGGCTGTTTCCGGAGGACCAGCACGGTGATGTTCACGATCGTGAACACGCACAGCAGGAGCAGGGCCGTGGTGCCGCCGAGTTCGGGCACCTCACCGACGAACGTGATCAAGCCGAACGCGACGAGCGTGGTGAAGACGATGGCCACGTACGGGGTGCGGCGGCGGGCGTGCACTCTCCCGAACGGAGGAGGGAGTACCTTCTCGCGGCTCATGCCGTACAGCAGCCGGCTTGCCATCAGCATGTTGATCAGTGCGGTATTGGCGACCGCGAACATGGTGATGAAGGCGAAGATCCCGATCGGGAAGCCGGGGGCGCCGGCCTGCACCACCTTGAGCAGTGGTGTGTCACCTTCGCCGAGGTCGCTCACCGGTACGAGCGCGATGGCCGTGATGGAGACGAACACGTAGATCGCCCCTGTGACGAGAAGTCCCGTCAGCAACACCTTGGGGAAGATTCGGCTGGGTTCCTTGCACTCCTCGGCCATGTTTACCGAATCCTCGAAACCGACCATCGCGAAGAAGGCGAGCGCGGTACCCGCGATCACGGCGCCGACCGGGGACCGTTCACCGGTGTCGAACGTGGCGACCCGGGAGAAGTCACCGTCGCCCACGCCGAGTGCCCACAGACCGATCATGATGATGATCAGAAGCCCGGACAGCTCGATGCACGTGAGGACCACATTGGTTTTGACGCTCTCGCTGACCCCACGGAAGTTGATGATTCCCACGACCGTCATGAACGCGAGACCGAGGAGGGTGATCCCGATTCCGGTGGTGAAATCGAGATCGAAGGCTTCGACGAAGTTGGCCGCGAAGGCACGCGACGCTGTGGAGGCAGACGTGATGCCGGAGCACATCACGGCGAAAGCCACCATGTACGTCAGGAAGTGCACCCCGAAAGCCTTGTGTGTGTACAGCGCAGCGCCCGCTGCCTTGGGGAACTTGGTGACGAGTTCGAGGTAGCTGAAGGCCGTGACGATGGCGACGAGGAAGGCGATGAGAAAGGGCAACCACACCGCGCCACCGACCTGGTTCGCCACCTTGCCGGTCAGCGCGTAGATGCCGGTTCCGAGGATGTCGCCGACGATGAACAACAGAAGCAGACCGGGACCCATGACCCGCTTCAGGCTCGGCTGCTCGGAAGAACTCGCACCGGACGCATTCGAGCTCGACGCGTTCGAATCCGTTGTCGATCCCATGACCCACCGCCTTTCGCTGCGCTCGCGCTTCCCGGCCGAGAAGACGCTTGTCGCTAGGGGAGTAAACCCAGCCGGCGTGCGGTGACCACGGCTTCGTGGCGGGACCGCGCGTCCAGCTTGTTCATGGCACTGCGCAGGTAACTCTTGACGGTCTCGGCTCCCACCGACAGCCGCTGGGCGACCTCGGCGTTGGTGCATCCCAGCGCGACGTGCGCCAGCACGTCGATCTCTCGGGGTGTGAGGGTGATACCAGGGTCGTCAGACGCGTCCGCACCATCGCCGCCACCGGGGCTGACAACTGCCGCGAGCCGCTCGGACAACCCGCGTAACTGCTCCTGCAACGACGGATCGTTGACAGTCTGGGCCACACTCCGCATCTGAGCGTGTATATCGCGAAGCTCTTCGGTGGTGGCGCCGTCGACACCCTGCGCGTCCAGTGTCGTGAGCATCTGGAGGCGGCGGTCGACCTCGTCACGAATGGCGATCTCCGTACCGAGTCGGCGCGAGGCCGCGACGACGACATCCGCGGTCCGATCACCGATCGGGGCGCACTCGCGGATGGCGGCGTAGAGGACGGCCCGGGATTTGCCCTGCACGATGACGGGCACGGCCAGGATGGAGCGGAGACCCTCGCTGAGGACGGGGCGGTCGAAGTGGTGCGTAATGGTCTGGGAGGAGCTGTAGTCGTTGACCGAGACAGGCCTGCGCTGAGCCACCACTCGGCCGCCGAGGCCGGACAGCGGTGGGATGGCCAGCCCTTTGAGGTTGTTGGTACGCGTTCCGAAGAATTCGCTGAGATGGAGAGTGTCGTCGCTCACTTCGCCGCCGAAGAGGACCGGCACGACACCCTGGGCGGCGATCGTGCGCAGCTCACCGCGCAGGGCGTCGCCGTCCCGGGGGCGTAGTAGCGACGGGAGAACCAAGTGGGTCACCCCTTTCCGGGGGTAGTCAGGGCGGTCTGTGAGCTAGATCATAACCGTAGCGAGTTCGGATGAGGCCACGCCGTCGCCGACCCGGCCCCGCGAACGTTCGGACCCCGATTTACCAGCCCGCAGAATACGAGGAGTACCGCATGACCACCGATCCCACCGCACGCGTGCGTGAATTGCTCGATCAGTACGACACGCCGGCCGCCGCCGCGGCGGAGTTGCTGTGTGATCGACACCCTGCCGACGACGTGGCGTTCACCGTTGTGGAAGCGGATCTGACCTCGACGGACCTCACCTACGGATTCCTTCGTGAACAGTCGTCACGGTGTGCGGCTGCCTTGGCGGACCTCGGTGTCGAACCGGGTGAGCACGTGGCGACGCTGATGGGCAAGTCGGCCGAACTGGTCGTAGCCCTGCTCGGGATCTGGCGTCGCGGGGCGGTCCACGTTCCGTTGTTCACGGCATTCGCCTCACCGGCCATCGCGTTCCGACTCGGGGCGAGCAAAGCGAAAGTTGTGATCGCCGATGCGAACCAGCTGGACAAGCTGACGCCCGGTGAGGACATTCCGGCAGACGCGCCCTGGCAGGTGGTGGTCGTCGGCGGCGAGAAGTCCGGCACCGTGGACTTCGAGACGCTGTTGACGTCGCACGATCCCAGCGATGCCCGGGGTGCGGCCGTTGCCGTCGGCGGTGACGGACCCCTCGTCCAGTTGTTCACCAGTGGGACCACCGGAACGCCCAAGGGCGTGCCGGTCCCGGTTCGGGCGCTGGCGTCGTTCCACGCCTACCAGGAGTTCGGGCTCGACGTTCGCAAGGACGACGTCTTCTGGAACGCCGCGGATCCGGGATGGGCGTACGGCCTCTACTACGCACTCCTCGGGCCGCTCGCCGCGGGGACGCGCAGCATCCTGCTGCACGCAGGATTCTCCGCGCCGCTCACCTGGAAGGTCATGGAACGCTTCGGGGTCACCAACTTTGCGGCCGCCCCGACCGTCTACCGGAGTCTGCGGGCGGATCCGACGCCGATCCCCGAGACGGTGCGGTTGCGTCGTGCGTCGTCTGCCGGTGAACCACTCACCCCGGACGTGATCTCGTGGTCGAAGGCGAACCTCGGGGTGCTCGTGCGCGACCATTACGGGCAGACCGAGCACGGAATGTTCATCGCCAATGCGTGGGCGGACGGTCTGCAGGACGAGGTCCGCGACGGCTCGATGGGCAAGCCGCTCCCAGGCTGGTCCTGCGCGGTACTCGCCGACGACTCCGACGCGATCGCCCCGCCCCGGACACCGGGCCGGGTCGCTATCGACACCCGGAACAGCCCGCTGTTGTGGTTCACCGGGTACGTCGACGCCCCCGAGAAGACCGCGCAGCGCTTCACCGGCGACGGCCGCTGGTACCTCACCGGCGACGCGGGCCAGACCGACGAGGACGGCTTCTACTTCTTCTCGGCCCGCGACGACGACGTCATCATCATGGCCGGATACCGGATCGGGCCCTTCGACGTGGAGAGCGTGCTCGTCATGCACGACTCCGTTGTCGAGGCCGCGGTCGTCGGAATGCCCGACGACCTGCGCGGTGAGGTACTCGAAGCCTTCGTCGTCCTCCGCGACGGAGTCGAGGGCACCGACGCACTCGAAGCCGAGCTGCAGACCTTGGTGAAGAAGAAGTTCGCTGCACACGCCTATCCGCGCACCGTGCACTTCGTTCCGCACCTTCCCAAGACTCCCAGCGGCAAGGTGCAGCGCTACCTCCTGCGCCAGCGGTAGGCGCTTCGCGCTCGTGCGCCTTTCTGGTAGTTCCCGCTACCAGAAAGGCGCACGGAGAAGGGCAGGTCTACCCTGATACCCATGTCTGTCCGCACAGCATTGAGCCCCGGAACCGTGTCACCCGTCCTCGCCGTGCCTTCGAGTATCGAGCGGCCCGAGTACGCGTGGAAGCCGACGGCCAACGAGGGTCACGAGCCGTGGGTGCAGACACCCGAGACGATCGAGGCCATGCGCCTGGCGAGCCAGATCGCCGCCCGCGCTCTTCAGGAGGCGGGAAAGGCGGTGGCGCCCGGCGTCACCACCGACGAACTCGATCGCATCGCTCACGAGTACATGACCGACCACGGCGCCTATCCGTCGACGCTGGGTTACAAGGGTTTTCCGAAATCCTGCTGCACCTCGCTCAACGAGGTGATCTGCCACGGGATCCCGGATTCGACCGTCATCCAGGACGGTGACATCGTCAACATCGACGTCACGGCCTACATCGGCGGGGTGCACGGAGACACCAACGCAACCTTCCTCGCAGGCGACGTCGCCGAGGAGAATCGCTTGCTGGTGGAGAGGACGCACGAGGCCACGATGCGGGCCATCAAGGCGGTCAAGCCCGGACGCGCGCTCAACGTGATCGGCAGGGTCATCGAATCGTATGCCCACCGCTTCGGCTACGGCGTGGTCCGGGACTTCACCGGCCACGGCATCGGCACCACGTTCCACAACGGCCTCGTCATCCTGCACTACGACGAGCCGTCGGTCGACACGGTGATCGAACCGGGAATGGTGTTCACGATCGAGCCGATGATCAATCTCGGTGACATCGCCTGGGAGGTCTGGGAAGACGACTGGACCGTGGTCACCAAGGATCGCTCGTGGACTGCCCAATTCGAGCACACGATCGTGGTCACCGAGACCGGCGCTGAAATTCTCACCCTGCCTTGAGCCCGGGGCAACTGAAGGGCGCACTGCTCGTCGCCGGAACCACGTCGGACGCGGGGAAGAGCGTGCTCGTCGCCGGCTTGTGCCGGATGCTGGCGCGTCGCGGTGTCCGGGTGGCGCCGTTCAAAGCGCAGAACATGTCCAACAATTCCGTCGTCACCCTCGACGGCGGCGAAATCGGACGTGCGCAGGCGCTGCAGGCCGCCGCGTGTGGACTGGAACCGAGCGTGCGTTTCAACCCGGTGCTGCTCAAACCGGGGAGTGATCGGACGTCCCAGCTGGTGGTGCGCGGCCGCGCCGTCACTTCCGTCGGTGCCCGCGACTACATCGAGCACCGCGACCATCTCCGGGTGGTGGTGGCCGAGGAACTGGCGTCCCTGCGGAACGAGTTCGACGTGGTGATCTGTGAGGGCGCGGGCTCACCCGCCGAGATCAACTTGCGGGCAACGGATCTGGCCAACATGGGCCTTGCCCGCGCCGCCCGCATTCCGGTGCTCGTGGTCGGCGACATCGACCGCGGCGGAGTGCTTGCCCACCTCTTCGGCACGGTGGCTGTGCTCTCGCCCGAAGATCAGGCGTTGATCGCCGGCTTCGTCGTCAACAAGTTCCGTGGCGACGTGTCATTGCTGACTCCGGGCCTCGAACAGTTGACTGCCCTGACCGGCCGGCCGACCCTCGGTGTCATTCCGTTCGCGGACGACCTGTGGCTGGACGCGGAAGATTCGCTCGGCGTCGTGGGCGACGCCCCCGTCGGGCGTCCCGGATCGCCGGTGGGAAGCGAATGGCTGCGGGTGGCGGCGATCCGCCTGCCACGAATCTCCAACTCGACGGATGTGGAAGCGCTGGCGTGCGAACCCGGAGTTTCGGTTCGCTGGGTCAATGACCCTTCCCGCCTGCAGGATGCCGACCTGATCGTCCTGCCCGGCAGCAAGTCGACGGTGTCGGACCTCGAGTGGATGCGGCGCAACGGAATTGCCGATGCCGTGGTGGCGCAGGCGAATCTCGGCCGCCCGGTACTCGGCGTCTGCGGCGGCTACCAGATGCTCGGCTCCGTGATCGTCGACGACGTCGAATCCGGTCGCGGCCAGACCCCGGGTCTGGGACTGCTCGACCTCGAGGTGGAGTTCGCGGCAGACAAAGTGCTGGGCCGGGTCACCGGTGACGCGTACGGGGTCCCGGTCGACGGTTACGAAATACACCACGGTCGGGTCCGGCGTAACGGTGATCAGCCGCTGCTCTACGCGAGCACCGGGGCGGCGGAGGGCAGTATCCGCGGAGCTGTCTACGGAACGCACTGGCACGGTCTGCTCGAGAACGATCGATTCCGCCGTCTACTCCTCGACGATGTCGCGGAGCATTCGGGTCGAACCGGCTTCGTCCCCGCCCCCGACACCGACGTGGCCGCCGTGCGGGTCGCGCAGCTCGACCTGTTGGCTGATCTCGTCGAGAAGCACGTGGATGTGGGCGCCCTAGACATCTTGATCGGTGAAGGTGCCCCGGAGGGGCTGGCCACCATCGGCTCCCGCCTCTCTTTCTAGGCAGTTGCCCGCGCACGATCGGCCGTGCTCCGATCTGCCGGACCAGCGTTGTGAACCGGACCGGGTAAGGCGCGAGCGCAATGCGGCGCGGATCGCGTAGGTTTTCTGCCATGGAACTGACATACGTGGCTGTGGGAGACGGAGACTGCACTGTTCGGCTCGACGGGCCGGCGACCAGGCACGCTGTCCTGCTGCTGCCCGGTGCGGGGGACGCCCCGGACGTCTACGACGATGTGTGCGCCCGCCTGCACAATTCGGATCTGCGCACCATCGTGCCCGAGTCCATCGAAGGTCTCGACGACTCCGCTGTGATGGGGCTGCTCGACGAGCTGAAGGTGGGATGGGTCAACCTCGTGGGAAGCCGCGAGGGCGCCGAGCTCGCCTGGACGCTGGCCGCTCGCCAGTTCGGGCGCTTCGCCAGTCTCGTCGTTGCCGATCGGGGTCACCCGGCGGCGCCCGACGACAAAGGTGTGGTCCGCGAGGCGGGATGCCCACCGGTGGAGCTCCCGACCACCGTGATGGTCGGAAACCCCACGCGGCGAGCCGAGGCCGATGCGAGTGGTCGGTTCGTCTACTCGGATTTCCGCGTCGTGGACCTCGACGGTGTCACCAATGTCCCGGCCTCCGCGGCCGCCGCGCTCGCCACCGAGATCGTTCTCCGCACCAGCCCCTGGTAGCGAGCGCCGAGTCGATTACAGGCCGCTGTCGTCGACGTCGAGTCCGAGCAGGGCGTTCTCGACGACCTCGGGGAGAGCCGGATGTATCCAGTACTGGCCCCGGGCCAACCGGTGTGCCGTCACATCGAAACTCATGGCCTGGATCAAGGGCTGGATCACCGTGGAGGCCTGTGCGCCGATCACATGCGCGCCCAGCAGTCGCCCGGTGCCACGCTCGGCGATGATCTTGCAGAAACCCTCGTCGTCTTCCATGGCCCACCCGTAGGCGACGTCGCCGTAGGCCTGAATCTTCACGGTGACGTCCCAGCCCGCGTCCCGAGCCTCGCGCTCGGTGAGCCCGACGTGGGCGATCTGCGGGTCGGTGAACACAGCCGCAGGCACGACACGATGGTCGGTACGGCGCAGGCCCGACGTGTCCTGCCACGCGTCCCGCAGCAGGTTGTGCTGGACGACGCGCGCTTCGTGGTTGGCAACGTGCTTGAGCTGATAAGGCGAAGAGACGTCGCCGAGTGCGAACACACCCTCGGCGCTGGTGCGCTGGAACTCGTCGACGACGACGCGCCCCTGGTCGAGGTCGATGCCGCCGGCGGCCGCATCGATCACGTCCCCGTTGGATCGACGGCCGGTGGCCACGAGGAGGGCGTCGCCCGACACGACCCGTCCGTTGTCGAGTTCCACCGCGACCCCGGCACCGTCCGGGCGGACCGACGCCACCGTCCGGCCACGGTGCACATCCCACTTCGAGACCGCCAGATCCGTGAACTGACGGGCCACGTCGTCGTCCAGATGGCGCAAGAGGTGCTCGCCCCGCGAGATCAGCGACACCCGCGTGCCCAGTGCCGAGAACACGTGCGCGAACTCCGCGGCGATGAACCCGGCTCCGATGATTACTAGGCGCTCGGGGAGCTCGGGGAGCCGCATGATGTCGTCGTTGGTGTAGTACGGCACGCCCGAACTGCGCACGACGTCCGGGATGATCGGCCGCGATCCCGCAGCGATGACGACCTGATCCGCGGTGATGACCTCACCTGTTCCGGTGTCGATCGTCCGCGGCCCGACGAAGGACGCGTGCCCGCGGAAGAGCGTCGTATTCGGCGTGTCTTCCGCGCGGTAGCGCTCACCGCCCGCGGAGATGGGATCGATGCGGCCGAAGACCCTTTTGACGATGTCGGGCCAGCGCACACCCTCGAGCTGGGCGTCGACGCCGAACTTCGCGGTATCGGTGACCGTGCGGGCCACTTCCGCGGCGTAGACGAACATCTTGGTCGGAATGCACCCGACGTTCAGGCACGTCCCGCCGAACGTGCCTTTCTCGAGAAGTGCGATCTTCTTGTCCGAAAAGCGTTCGTCGGGAAGGGAATTGCCCGACCCGGAGCCGATGATCGCAAGATCGAAGTGGGTCATCGCGGCGCCTCCGCGGAATTGTGGCCGTGCAGCCAGTCGAGCCAGAGGTCCACCTCGGCGAACGCCTGGGCGCGGGGTTCGTCCGAAGACAGGAAGACGTCGTGCCGGGCGCCCGGAATGGGCACTATCGTCGTGCGGTCGCCGAGACACCCGGCCCACCGGGCGATCTGCCGGACATCGAGGACTGCATCGGCTGTGTCGACCTGAGGGTCGTACCTCGGAGCGAAGTACGACGCCTTGGAACGCAGAATCAGCGCAGGAACACCGATATCGAGACCCCGGTGCAGTTGCGCATGCCCGCGGCGCACCGCCCGGAGCCAGCCGAAGGTGACGGGAAAGCCGCCCAGCGGTTTCCAGTCCAGGTTGTAGTTCCAGATTCCGTTGCCGTCGACGTGGAGACTCACCCCGTAGGTGTCGAGGGTGGTCTTCGGAACGATCGACTTCCGCTTGACACGGCCCAGTGCGTCGACGGCCACCGTTCCCACATTTCGCAGATACGACGGCCCCTGCAGGTCGAACCACGGGCTGTTCAGGATGACGCCGCTGACGCCGAGGGCCGCGGTGCCGCCGGCCTTCTTCTGCCGTCGGTGCAGCCACAGCGGGAGTACGAGTCCCCCGGTGGAGTGTGCGACCAGCAGGACCTGGCCCTCGCCGGTCTGCTCGCGCACGACGCGGAGAGCTTCGTCCAGTTCGGCGTCGTACAGCGTGAGGTCCGACACGAAGTGCGCCGTCTGACCGGGTTTGAGGGAACGACCACACTTGCGCAGGTCCAGGGCGAAGAAGGCGTATCCCTGGTCGGCGAAGTGCTCGGCCAGGTGTTTCTGGAAAAAGTAGTCGGTGAACCCGTGCACGTAGAGCACGGCTCGGCCGGTCCGCTTCGTCTCCTGTGCGGGCTGGTAACGGATCAACGTTGCCTCGACCTCACCTTCGCCGTCGGGATCGGTACCGAGGGGGATGGTCAACTGCTGATATCCGTCGCCGAGGACGTCGGGAGCCCATGTAGTCACAGATCACAATCTAATGGGCGATCCCGGGCCGCGGGGAGAGGCACAATTGGGGCAGGTAACTTCCGCTCATACGCGCGGGTAACCTATGCGGCGAACACGGCAGGCGGATGCGCGCACGGCTAATGGACAAGGAAGTCGATTCTCCAGTGTCAGATCAGAACGCGGTAGAGACGAAGACGGATGTAGTGCTGGTGGGCGCGGGCATCATGAGCGCGACGTTGGGGGCGATCCTGCGGCAGGTGCAGCCCGACTGGTCGATCACCACCTTCGAACGGCTCGACGCCGTCGCGGCCGAGAGTAGTGACCCGTGGAACAACGCCGGCACCGGTCACTCCGCGTTGTGTGAACTCAACTACACACCCGAGAACCCCGACGGCACCGTCGAGATCGCGAAGGCCGTCAACGTCAACGAGCAGTTCCAGGTGTCGCGCCAGTTCTGGGCGCACGCCGTGGAGAACGGCGTCCTGACCAAGCCGAAGGAATTCATCAACCCGATTCCCCACGTCAGCTTCGTGCACGGCGAGGCAAACGTGAAGTATCTGCGCGCCCGTTACGACGCGCTCGCCGGACACCCTCTCTTCGCGGGCATGGAATACGTGGAGGATCCTGTCGAGTTCGCCCGCCGCCTGCCGTTGATGGCGAAGGGCCGCGACTACAGCGATCCGATCGCGCTGAACTGGACCGAGAACGGCACCGACGTCGACTTCGGTGCCCTCACCAAGCAGCTTCTCGGCTACGTCGGTGCATCCGGCGGCATCGTGCATTTCGGTCACGAGGTCACCGATCTCACCAAGCAGTCCGACGGCAGCTGGGTCGTCAAGGTCACCAACCGCCGCAACGGTGCCAAAAAGGTGGTGCGCAGCAAGTTCGTCTTCGTCGGCGCCGGCGGCGGTGCCCTGCATCTCCTGCAGAAGTCGGGTATCTCCGAGGCCAAGGGCTTCGGTGGATTTCCGGTCAGCGGAGCCTTCCTGCGCTGCACCAATCCGGAACTCATCGACCAGCACCGCGCCAAGGTGTACGGCAAGGCTGCCGTGGGCGCTCCGCCCATGTCGGTGCCGCACCTCGATACCCGGGTGATCGGTAGCAAGCCCGGACTGCTGTTCGGCCCTTACGCCGGCTGGTCACCCAAATTCCTCAAGGAAGGTCGCGTCACCGACCTCCCCGGTTCGGTCAAGCCCGACAACCTTCTGTCGATGCTCGGCGTCGGTGTCAGTGAACTCGGCCTGGTCAAATACCTGATCAGCGAGCTCACGAAGTCGGAGGCCGGACGCATCGACACGCTGCGCGAGTTCGTACCCAAGGCCGTCGGTAAGGATTGGGAACTGATCACCGCCGGCCAGCGTGTCCAGGTCATCCGGCGGGCCAAGGGCAAGGGCGGTGTCCTCGAGTTCGGCACCGCCGTGGTCAATGCCGCGGACGGCAGCATCGCCGGTCTGCTCGGTGCGTCTCCCGGCGCGTCCACGGCTGTGCCGGCCATGCTCGACGTGCTCGAGCGCTGCTTCCCGGACCGGTACGAGTCCTGGAAGCCGAAGCTGCAGGAAATGGTGCCGTCGCTGGGGGTGAAGCTCACTGACGAACCGGGGCTGTTCGCGCAGGTCTGGGAGCACACGTCCAAGGTTCTTCAGCTCGATACCATCGCGGTGGAAGAGGCCTCGGTCGCCGCGGTCTGACGACGACGGGCGGGTTCGGCTGCGGGCGCGCGCCGAGCGGGCCTGTGCCATAGTTGCTTGTCATGACGGCAACTGCAGCACTGAAGCGTTCGTGGGCACTCGATCTCGACAACAAGACGCTCTATGAGTTGCTGAAGCTTCGAGTCGAGGTGTTCGTCGTGGAGCAGGCCTGCCCGTACCCGGAGCTGGACGGGCAGGATCTGCTGGCGGAGACGCGCCATTTCTGGTTGGAGCAGGACGGTCAGGTGGTCTGTACGCTCCGGTTGCTCGAGGAGCACGGCGACGGCACCACCTCGTTCCGCATAGGACGACTGTGCACGTCGCGGCCCGCGCGTGGGCAGGGCCATACCACCCGTCTCCTGCGTGCGGCGCTCGCTGAGGTGGGGTCCGCTCCCTGCCGGATCAACGCCCAGACCTACCTGGTGGATATGTATGCGAAGCACGGATTCACGCCGGATGGCGAGGAGTTCGTCGAGGACGGTATCCCGCACGTGCCCATGAAGCGTGGTGGTGGGGCGCCCCGCGGTGCGGGGGATACGGCGTCGGTATCGGATGCGCAGGGTGCCCCGTCGACGGCGGGCCGGTGAGCGCCGACTAGGGTCGGCGAAGGAATGTCCGCGGGGAAGTCCTGTTCCAATCAGGCGCGGTCCCGCCACTGTGACGGATCTCTGATTCGCTGCTGCCACGGGCGCGGCGAATCGGAAGTCCCAGCCAGATCGCCGCGGCATTCGTACCAGCCAACAGCTCTCGGCGAGGAAACCGGGGCGTGAAGGGATGCATCGTGCGCACGAACCGTGACGTGGACCAGTCTCCACGGGACTCCTCGACGGGTTTCCCGTTCAGTGCGGTGGTCGGCCAGGACCAGCTGCGTCTGGCGCTCGTCCTGTGCGCCGTCCACCCGGGCATCGGCGGCGTCCTGGTGCGGGGCGAGAAGGGCACGGCCAAGTCGACGGTCGTCCGGGCGCTCACCACGTTGTTGCCGGCGGTCCGTGACGAGAACGGCCCGCGGCCCGCGCGGCTGGTCGAGTTGCCGGTGGGAGCCACCGAAGACCGTGTGGTCGGTTCACTTGACCTCGAGAAAGTTCTGCGCGACGGTGAACGCGCCTTTCGTCCGGGCCTGCTGTCCGCTGCCCATCAGGGCGTTCTCTATGTCGATGAAGTGAATCTGCTGCACGATCATCTGGTCGACGTTCTTCTCGACGCCGCAGCGATGGGCCGGGTGCATATCGAGCGGGACGGCATCTCCCATTCGCATCCGGCTCGGTTCGTTCTGGTGGGCACCATGAATCCAGAAGAAGGCGAACTGCGGCCGCAGCTTCTGGACCGTTTCGGCCTCGCTGTCGATGTCGCTGCATCGCGTGACGTCGATGTGCGGATGGAGGTGGTGCGGCGGCGCCTCGACTTCGAACGCGACCCGCAGACGTTCGCCGCTCGCTATGCCGAGCGGGATCACGCTCTGGCTACCGCCATCCTGGAAGCTCGCAATCGACTCGATTCGGTGCAGCTCGACGACACCGAACTGCGCCGGATCGCGTTCCTGTGCGCCTCGTTCGACGTCGACGGTATGCGCGCCGATCTCGTCCTCGCTCGCACGGCCACCGCGCACGCCGCCTGGCGCGGTGCGGACGCCGTGACGGCAGAGGACGTGCGGGTTGCTGCGGAGTTGACGTTGCCGCACCGGCGCAGGCGGGACCCGTTCGACGAGCCGGGCCTCGACCAGGATCAACTCGACGAGGCGTTGCGTCAGGCCGACGAGGACACCAGGGCGGCGGCCGACGAACCGCCCGCCGAAGCACCGTCGAGCGAGGATTCGTCCGAGCCGACCGCGGGCGAGGCCGCGGAGGATCCCGACGGACCCGACGACCCGGGCGGACCCGGGGGCGGAGCGCCGCCGCCGGAGCGGCCTTCCGGGCCGGCGGGCTCGCAGTTCACCACCAAGCTGCTCGAGATTCCCGGTGTCGGTGAAGGCGCGCCGGGTCGGCGCTCGCGTTCCCGCTCGTCGCGTGGTCGAGCTGTGCGGGCGGCGAGCGAGCAAGGTCACGGCCTGCACCTCGTGGGCACGCTGTTCGCGGCAGCGGAACGGCAGGCCGCTCGCGGACGCACGGCGGGCCGGATGATTCTGGACTCGGCCGACCTGCGAGGCGCTGTCCGAGAAGGCCGCGAGGGAAACCTCGTGGTGTTCGTCGTGGACGCGTCCGGCTCGATGGCGGCACGAGATCGGCTGTCCGCGGTCACCGGGGCCGTCGTCTCACTCCTGCGCGATGCCTATCAGCGCCGGGACAAGGTGGCCGTCATCACCGTGCGTGGACGAGACGCCGAATTGGTTCTGCCACCGACATCGTCGGTGGACATCGCGGTCCGTCGGCTGCGCGGGATGCGCACGGGCGGTAAATCGCCTCTGGCGGAAGGCTTTCTGCGGGCTCGGCAGGTGGTATTGCGTGAGCGGCTCCGTGACCCGCAACGGCGGGCGCTCGTGGTCACACTCACCGACGGCCGGGCCACGGGCGGCAAGGACGCTCTGCACCGCGCCAGAGTGGCGGCAGGGTTGCTCGCCGACAGTGCAGTCGCCTCGGTGGTAGTGGATTGCGAGACCGGAATGGTCCGGCTCGGTCTGGCGGCAGAACTCGCCCGGCATCTGCGTGGTGGGTACGTCCGACTCGGTGAACTCTCCGCGCAGCACGTCGCAGGTGTCGTCCGCGCTGCGGCTTAACGACATTCGACGTAACGGAACCGGCATACAAGAAGCCGGGTGTTATCGAACGGTAGGAGAGTAGGACATGCCCAAAGGTGTTCCCGAGAACGTCCCGAACGACGGCCTCACCACACGGCAGCGAAGGAACGCACCGATACTCGCGGTCCACACCGGCCCGGGTAAGGGAAAATCCACCGCGGCTTTCGGGATGGCGTTGCGTGCGTGGAACCAGGGCTTCGATGTCGGGGTGTTCCAGTTCGTGAAGAGCGCCAAGTGGAAGGTGGGGGAGGAGGCGGCGTTCCGTGCCCTGGGGCAACTTCACGAGGACACCGGGGTCGGCGGCGCGGTCCAATGGCACAAGATGGGTGAGGGCTGGTCGTGGGCGCGGAAGCACGGCTCCGAGGAAGACCATGCCGCGGCCGCTGCCGAGGGATGGCGTGAAATCGCCCGGCGGCTCGCTGCCGAGGAACACCGTTTCTATGTGCTCGACGAGTTCACCTATCCCCTCAAATGGGGGTGGGTGGACGTCGACGAGGTCGTCGCGGTGCTGCGTGACCGGCCGGGTGCTCAGCACGTCGTCATCACAGGCAGGGATGCCCCACAGGCGTTGATCGACGCGGCCGACCTCGTGACGGAAATGACGAAGATCGCCCATCCGATGGACGCCGGCCGCAAGGGCCAGCGAGGCATCGAGTGGTGACTGCGCACTCCGCGGTTCCCGCCGTAGTCATTGCGGCCCCCGCCTCGGGGAGCGGAAAGACGACAGTCGCCACGGGCTTGATGGGTGCGCTGGGTCAGTCGGGAAATGCGGTGGCGCCGTTCAAGGTCGGCCCCGACTACATCGATCCCGGCTACCATGCCTTGGCCGCGGGTCGGCCCGGACGCAATCTCGACCCGGTGATGGTGGGAGCCAACCGAATCGGCCCGCTCTACCGTCATGGGAGCACCGAGTGCGACATCGCCGTGGTCGAGGGTGTCATGGGATTGTTCGACGGCAAGATCGACGCCGCGTCTGCGGAGCCGTCGGCCGAGGGGTCGACAGCACAGGTCGCGGCACTGCTCGGCGCTCCCGTCGTGCTGGTGGTCGATGCCCGCGGGCACAGCCAGTCTCTGGCCGCTGTGCTTCACGGATTTTCGACGTACGACGCGTCGGTGCGCATCGGCGGTGTGATCCTCAACCGGGTCGGAAGCGCCCGGCACGAGGAAGTGCTGCGGCAGGCGAGCGAGCGTGTCGGGCTCCCCGTGCTGGGCGCGGTTCCCCGGATGGCGGAGCTGGAAGTGCCGAGCCGGCATCTGGGCCTCATTCCCGCTGCCGAACACGGCGCCGCTGCCATGCAGGCCGTGGAGGCAATGACTCGGCTGGCCGCCCGGCATCTCGATCTGGCGGCGATCCGGGCGCTCGCAAGCTCTGCGGTCGACGGACCGGCGTGGGATCCCACCGTCGAGGTGGGTGAGGTGCCCGCCGGTGCTCGCCCGACGGTGGCAATCGCCGGCGGCCGGGCCTTCACTTTCGGGTACGCCGAACATCGAGAACTGCTCGCGGCGGCCGGGGCGCGCGTCGTGACCTTCGACCCGCTGCACGACGAACTGCCCGCGGACACGTCCGGAGTCGTCCTTCCGGGCGGCTTCCCGGAAGAGCATGCCGCCGCGCTCGCCGGGAACGGGCGCCTCCTCGCACAGATACGCGCACTCGCCGACGGCGGCGCACCGATACACGCCGAATGCGCAGGACTGCTGTATCTCGCGCGTAGCCTCGACGGTTCGGCGATGGCATCGGTCATCGATGTCGACGCCTCGTTCGGCTCACGCCTGACTCTGGGCTACCGCGATGCCGTGGCATTGACCGATTCGCCGCTCTTCGCTGCGGGCGAGCGGGTGGTGGGGCACGAATTTCATCGAACGTCGCTCACCCGGGCAGAGGCGCCCGGCTATGCGCCGGCGTGGGGATGGCGGCCGTGGGACGGTGCACCCGCGCGTGAAGGTTTCGCCGGAGGGGGCATTCACGCGTCGTACCTTCACACGCATCCGGCGGGACACCCCACCGCTGTCGCGCGGTTCGTGAGCGCCGCCCGCGACTTCGCCGACCGTGGTTGAGGTCTGCGTGGGCGTCGGGTTCCGCACGAGTGCGTCGAGCGCCGACATCGTCTCGGCGGTGCGCGCGGCGTTGGAGTCCGCGAGCGTCGAGGCGCCCGTGACAGTGATCTGCCTGGGCACTCTCGACCGCAAGGCGAACGCGCCTGCCGTCGTGGGTGCGGCCGCGGCACTCGGGGTTCCGGTCCTCGGATTCGACACTGAGACTCTCGCTGCCGTCGTCGTCCCACACCCGTCCGACGTGGTGCATGCACACACCGGTTCACCGAGTATCGCGGAGGCGGCGGCGGTACTGAGCGCCGGCGGCGGGCCACTGATCATTCCCAAACGGTCCGCGAATGGCGTCGTCGTCGCGGCAGCCCGTAAAGTTTCGTAGGTTCGAGACAAGACTTACCGGAAAATCTGGAGAAACGGGGATAGCGCGTGACTGCCGCCACCGGAGACGAGACCAACTACCTGGTCGGCCTCAATTTGACCGATCGCCGTGTGGTCGTGATCGGTGGCGGAAGCGTCGCACAGCGTCGACTGGGCCTGCTCATCGCATCGGGAGCACGCGTGCACCTGATCAGCCGCGCCGTCACCCCCGCGGTCGAGGGGATGGCGACGTCCGGTCAGATCACCCTGGAATTGCGCGACTATCGGGACGGTGACCTCGACGGCGCCTGGTACGCCATCGCGTGCACGGACGAACCCGACACCAATGCGGCGATCGTCGCCGAGGCCGAACGGAACAGGGTGTTCTGTGTCCGGGCAGACAACGCCCGGTACGGCACGGCCGTCACCCCGGCCAGTGCGGGCTACGACGGCTTGAGCATCGGTGTGCTGGCGGGCGGCGATCACCGCCGCTCCGCGGCCGTGAGAAACGCACTGGTGGAGGGCCTGCAGTCCGGAGTCGTTCCCGACACCGACGAGGCGCCCGCAGCCGGTGTGGCGCTGGTAGGCGGAGGCCCCGGCGACCCCGACCTCATCACCGTCCGTGGCCGTCGACTGCTGTCGCGCGCCGACGTCGTGGTGGCCGATCGCCTGGCGCCGCCGGAGCTTCTGGCCGAACTCGGTCCCGATGTCGACGTGATCGATGCTGCGAAGATTCCGTACGGCCGCGCGATGGCGCAGGAAGCCATCAACGCCGCCCTGATCGACAACGCCAAGGCGGGCAAGTTCGTGGTTCGTCTCAAGGGCGGCGACCCCTACGTGTTCGGACGGGGGTACGAAGAGCTCGAGGCGTGCGCGGCAGCAGGCGTCCCCGTCACGGTCGTCCCCGGTATCACCAGCGCGATCTCGGTCCCGTCGGCCGCCGGAATTCCGGTGACCCACCGAGGAGTGACCCACGAGTTCGTGGTCGTGAGCGGGCATGTGGCTCCCGACCATCCCGATTCTCTCGTCGACTGGTCGGCGCTGGCGCGGCTGAAGGGCACCATCGTGTTGCTGATGGCGGTCGAACGCATCGACGCGTTCGCGACGGTCCTGATGGCGGGCGGCAGGCCCGTGGATACCCCGGTCACCGTCATCCAGGAGGGCACACTGCGCACTCAGCGCACGCTCCGCGCGGATCTGCAGAGTGTCGCGGCCCGGGTGAAGGAAGAGCAGATTCGGCCGCCCGCCATCGTGGTCATCGGACCGGTGGCAGGGTTTAGCGTGGACGCTGGGTAACGTGAACGCTCGTGTCTGATTCCCGAGTGCCGAAATCTGCTTCAGTGAACTCTGCGGCAGATGCCCCAGCGGTCCCGGCCGCGGCGACCCGCGTGCTGGGTCTCGCCATCATCGTCCTGAGCGGCTTGCAGATGATGGTGGTCCTCGACGGGACCGTCGCCAACCTGGCCCTGGCCCCCCTGCAGGCAGACCTCGGTCTCACCGACAGCGGCCGTAACTGGGTGCTGACCTCCTATGCCTTGGCGTTCGGTGGGCTCATGCTCCTCGGGGGCCGGCTGGGGGACGCCTTCGGCCGGAAGAAGATGTTCATCGGCGGCGTCGCGCTCTTCACCGTCGCCTCCTTGTTGTGCGGCCTCGCGGTCAACGAATTCATGCTGATCGGTGCCCGCTTCCTGCAGGGTGTGGGTGCTGCGGTGGCCTCGCCCACCGCGCTGGCCCTGGTGGCCACGACGTTCGCCGCCGGTCCCGCGCGCAACCAGGCCATTGCGATCTTCGCTGCAATGACGGGGATCGGATCGATTGCGGGGCTGATCATCGGCGGTGCACTCACCGAAGTGTCGTGGCGGCTGATCTTCCTCATCAACGTGCCCATCGGTGTGGTCATCGTGCTGTTCGCCTTCACGTCGTTGAAGGAGACGGCCGGTGAGCGCCTGGCGCTGGACGTACCGGGCGCCGTTCTGGCGACGGTCGCGGCAACCGGTGTGGTGTTCGCTCTCACCGAGGGTCCGGAACTGGGGTGGACCAGTCCCTTCGTGATCGGTGCGCTCATTGCGGGTCTGCTGCTGTTCGTCGCGTTCCTGTACGTCGAGCGCACCGCCGACAACCCGTTGCTTCCCTTCTCGCTGTTCACCGACAAGAACAGGGTGGCCACCTTCGTCGCCATCTTCTTCGCAGGCGCCGTGATGTTCACAGTCGCCGCCTTCGTGGCGCTGTTCGTCCAGGACATCCTCGGTTACAGCCCACTCGAAGCGGGCCTGGCCTTCATCCCGTTCGCGTTCGGTCTGGGAGCCGCGGCCTTCGTGGCGTCGAAACTCGCCGTCCGCATCCAGCCGCGCTGGCTGGTGATCGCCGGGGCGGCCATCATGGTGGTGGGCCTGCTCTACGGTTCCACCCTGGACGCGTCGGCGACGTATCCGGCCAACCTGTTCGTGCCGGTCGTGGGAATCGGTTTCGGCGTCGGACTTGCCGTTGTTCCGCTTCCTCTGTGCGCCATCGCGGGAGTGCCGGAAACCGAGATCGGACCGGTGGCCGCCATTGCTCAGGTCGCGCAGACGCTCGGCGGCCCGCTCGCCCTCGCCCTGATCGGGGCGATGGCGACGTCCCGCACGCTGTCCCTCGGTGGGGTGTCGGGCAAGATCGCCGACATGACGCCGGCGCAGATCACTGCGCTCGGTGAGGGCTACACCTTCGCCCTGGTAGGCAGCGCCGTCTGTGCCCTGATCGCCGGTCTGGCGGCACTGTTCATCCGGTTCACTCCGGAACAGGTTGCGCAGGCGCAAGCGGCCGAAAAGGCAGCGCAGCAGTCCTGACTTTCCTCCCCGGGGCGTGCGGGCGAAAAGATCCGTAATCGTTGTGCCTGGCGTTCTGTAACTGTCTAGGGTCATTTATATGGATGACCGGGTAACAGACACTGCAGCGGTCGGCGTCGTTCCGGAGAACAGCGTGCGGCACGTCCGCACGGTGATCATCGGCAGTGGTTTCGCGGGACTCGGTGCGGCTATCCGACTGAGCAAGGACGGGCGGGAGGACTTCCTCGTCCTCGAGCGGGACAGTGACGTCGGGGGCACCTGGCGCGACAACACCTATCCCGGCGCCGCCTGTGACGTGCCCTCGCACCTGTACTCCTACTCCTTCGCACTCAACCCCGAATGGTCACGTTCGTTTTCGGCACAACCGGAGATCCAGCACTACATTCGCAGGGTTGCGCGTCAGTACAACGTCCTCGAAAAGCACGTCTTCGATTGCGACGTGACCGAGGCCCGCTGGAATTGCGGCGTCTCGCGGTGGGAGCTCACCACCAGCCGCGGCCACTTCGCCGCGGACACCGTGATCTGCGCGTTCGGGGCGCTGGCCGAGCCCTCTCTGCCGAGCATTCCCGGGATCGACATATTCGACGGCGAGATCTTCCACTCGGCGCAATGGAATCACGATGCCGACCTCACCGGCACACGCGTGGCAGTGATCGGCACGGGAGCATCGGCAATTCAAATCGTTCCTGCCATCGTCGACCAGGTGCAACACCTGGACGTGTATCAGCGCACCGCCCCCTGGTTGCTGCCGCGATTCGACCGGGCCTATACCCGGATCGAGCGGTGGGCCTTCCACCACGTGCCCGGCGTCCAGCGACTGCTCCGCGCCGCAATCTACGGAGGCCGGGAAGTGCAGGTGGTCGGTCTCGCCAAGGCACCCGTCTTCATGAAACCGCTGGAATGGCTGGCGCGCATGAAGATCCGGACGGAGATCAAGGACCCGGCCCTGCGTGAGAAGGTCACTCCGAACTTCCGGATCGGTTGCAAGAGAATGCTGATTTCCAACGACTACTACGCGGCCCTCGACCGGGACGACGTCGAACTCGTCACCGACCCGATCGCGGAGATACGAGAGCATGCGGTGGTGACGAGGGACGGCACCGTGCGTCCGGTGGATGCCATCGTCATCGCGACCGGATTTCAGGTGACGGATTCACCGATGTTCGAGGTCATCTTCGGGCGGGACGGACGCAGTCTGGCGCAGGTTTTCGGTGAAGCCGGTATGCAGGCCTACAAGGGCGCGACTGTCGCCAACTTCCCCAACATGTTCTTTCTCGTCGGACCCAACACGGGGCTCGGCCACACGTCGATGGTGTACATGATCGAATCGCAGATCAACTACGTCGCCGATGCCATTGCGGCGTTGGAGCAGAACGGTATTCGCACGGTCGAGGTCCGCAAGGAGGTTCAGGACGATTACAACCGGGACCTTCAGGAGAAGCTGTCGAACAGCGTCTGGATGACGGGCGGATGCGCCAGCTGGTACCTCGATCGGCACGGCAACAACACCACACTGTGGCCCGACTTCACCTTCAGATTCCGCCGCCAGACACAGCGTTTCGACATCGCAGCCTACGAGGTATCCGCCGACGCGGGCACGCCGGTGGGGTAGCGACCGGCCACGGCAGACTGTCCTGATGCCGGACTGCCTCAGCGGCGAACGGGCCGGTACCGGCGAACAGGTCTGCCCGCGCCCCCGTACTCGAGGCGTACTTCGAGTAAACCCTCGGCCAGGTAATGCTCGAGGTACCTGCGCACGCTCACCCGGGACAGTCCCGCGAGCTCGGCGCATTCCATGGACGACAACTCGCCCCGCTCCTGCACGATGTCGAGGACCAACCTGCCGGTTTCGACGCTGAGCCCCTTGGGCAGACGGCCCGGGTCGGCGTTCTTGCCTGCGCTGCCGAACAGGGAGTCGATCAACGACTGATCCGCGCCGGATTGCGATTCGAGTGCCCGTGCCCGTCGCCGGAAGTTCTCGAGCTTCTCCTGCAGATGGGCGTACTCGAACGGTTTCACCAGGTAGTCGGAGGCGCCGCCGTGCAGCGCCCTGCTGACGGTGTCGATTTCTCGTGCAGCCGTGATCATGATCACGCCGACCGGATTTCCTTCCGCCCGGAGGGACTGGAGGACATCGAGTCCGGACATGTCCGGCAAGTACACGTCGAGAAGCACGAGATCCGGCCGACGGGAGCGCACGGCATCGAGGGCGTCGGCTGCGGTCCGCGCGACTGCGACGGTGGTGAACCCCGGCGTCTTGTCGACGAACCGGCGGTGTATCTCCGCGACCATGAAGTCGTCGTCGACGACCAGCACCTCATACATCGTTCCGCCGAACGGTCATGGTCGGAGAGTCTAACTACGGGGAACGTGGACAGTGAACAAGGCGCCTCCGGTGCCGGGCGCGTCCGACACGGAGGCGAATCCGCCGTGCTGCGCGCTGACCAGTCGCACCAGGGCCAGCCCGATCCCGCGACCGCCCGGCACCCCCGTCTTGGACGTGACTCCCCGGGAGAAGATTTCCTCGCGCATCGACTCGGGTACCCCGGGGCCCGAGTCGGCGACCTCGATCAGAATGCCGTCGCCGTCCGTGATTCGAATCGATATCGTCGCGTGCGGTCCACCTTCGGACACGTCGACGGCATTGTCGATGAGATTTCCGACGACGGTGATGACGTCGGTCGCGAGCTCGGGGTCGAGTGCGTGGAGGCGTGAATCGGGCTCCAGTGTCAGAGACACTCCGGTCTCCGCCGCCAACGAGGTCTTCGCGATCAGGAGGGCGGCCACGGCCGGATCGGAAATCCTTTGCGTCACCGCGTCGCTGATCTCTGCTCGGCGTCGAGTGAGGGTTCCGACGAATTCGGTGACGGCGTCGTAGTCACCGAGCTGAGTGAGTCCCGAGATGGTGTGCAACTGGTTGGCGAATTCGTGCGTCTGCGCGCGCAGCGTGTCGGTGACGCTCTTGTGGGACGACAGCTGGCTCTGCATCGACGCCAGTTCGGTGCTGTCGCGCATGGTGGTGACGGTGCCGATCTTGTGGCCCTGGCTGGTAGCGGCCCGCCGGCTGAGCGCCAGCATGCGCGAGGACGTCGAGAGCACCACGTCACGGCCGTCCTCGCCGGTGAGCAGATACCGCCGGACGCCCGGGTCGAGTGGGACGTCGTCGACGTGCCTGCCGACGACGTCACCGCTGAGGTCGAGTAGATCCTGGGCGCTGTCGTTGAGGAGCGTGATGATGCCGTCGGTGTTCACCGCGACCACGCCCTCACGGATGCTGTGAAGCAGGGCCTCCCGGTGGTCGGCGAGACTGGCGATCTCGGCGATCTCCAGCCCCCGGGTGTGTGTCTTGATTCTGCGTGAGAGGAGCCACGAACCGAGAAGTCCCAGCCCGGCGCCGATCCCGAGGTAGAGGAGCAGGCGCGCACCGGCACTGCTGAGCAGGGCCCAGGTCGACGGGTAGTCGTCGCTGACCGACACTGCTGCCAGGACGTCACCGGTGGCCGTGAGGATAGGAACGTGGCCGACGATGGCGCGCCGGTCGTCGACCACGACATCACCCGACCAGGCGCGGCCGGTCAGCACGTCGCTGCCGCCGAGTTCCGCGGGCAGCCCGATCCGGGTGGGGTCGGAGGACACTGCCGTCACCCCTTCGGGTGTGACGATCTCCGCCAGTGTCGCGCCCGACAGATTGACTGCCCGATCCACTTCGGGGGCGAGGACCCGCTCGACCGACGGGTCCGAGAGGCGGTCACGCACCACCGGGGTCGAGGCGACGTTCTCGGCAACGGCGATCATGCGCTGGCCCTGCAGTTCGCGAAACTCCCCCGTCGATTGGTGAACCGAGACGGCAGCGACCGCGAGAAGGACGACGCCGACGACCACCAGCTGGAGCAGCAGGACCTGTCCGGCAAGACTTCGCACTCTGGGGTGACGTGGTGACCACAATGAACTTAAGTTCCATTTCGTTCGCATAGGTGACGTGCGTCACCAATGGGGACAGTATTGCCGAAGATCACATCGATGGCGAAATGGGGAACGATGGCGAGAACAGGTGGCGGAAGCAGCGTACGCGCGGTGCTCCTGCTGGCGCTCGTAGGCCTTCTCGTGGCCGGGTGCGGAGTTACCCGTGGCGAGGACGAGGGCTTGCACAGGGTGCGGATGATGGTTCCGAACAGCCCCGGCGGCGGCTACGACCTCACCGCGCGGACTGCGGTGAAGATCATGGAAGATCAGGACATTACCGGCCGCGTCGAGGTCTTCAACGTCATCGGTGCAGGTGGAACGGTCGCCATGGCTCGACTGATGAACGAGTTGGGCAACGACGATCTCATGATGATGATGGGTCTCGGAGTCGTCGGTGCCGGTTACACCAACGGGTCGTCCGCCCGGGTGTCCGACGCGACCGCATTGGCGAAGGTAGTGGAAGAGCAGGAAGGCATTCTGGTGCCTGCGGATTCGCCGTTGCGCACCATCGACGACTTCGTCGCGGCGTGGCGGGCCGACCCGGCCTCGGTCACGATCGGCGGGGGATCGTCACCGGGCGGACCGGACCACCTGTTTCCGATGGAGACCGCCCGCGCGGTAGGGGTGGACCCCAATGCAGTGAACTACGTCTCCTACGACGGTGGAGGTGACCTGTTGACGGCGCTGCTCGGACAGAAGATCACCGCAGGCACCTCGGGGCTGGGGGAGTACGTCGACCAGATCGAAGCCGGTCAGGTGCGCGTGCTCGCGGTGTCGGGTAGCGAACGGGTCGAGGGCGTCGATGCGCCGACGCTGTCGGAGGCGGGAATCGATCTCACCTTCACCAACTGGCGTGGAGTCCTTGCGCCCCCAGGCCTTTCGGACAGTGCCCGGGCCGACATGGTGGAGGCGCTGGAGAAGTTGCACGACACACCCGAATGGAAGGAGGCCCTGGTGAAGAACGGTTGGAGTGACGCCTTCATGACGGGACCGGATTTCGAGCAGTTCCTGCGCGACCAGGACGAGCGGGTCTCGTCCACCCTGTCCGAACTGGGGTTGGCATGACCACGCCCGTGACACCGCCCGCCGGCGCCCCCGACGTGGTCCCGGCGCCACGCAAACGGGACCTGGCACAGTTCATCGTGTGTGCGGTCATGCTCACGGTGGGCGTGTTCCTCATCGTCGACGCACTGACCCTCAGTGCCGGGTTCGCGAAGGTGGACCCGGTCGGGCCGCGGCTGTTTCCGCTGGCGGTGGGCATCGGGTTGCTCGTCCTCGCCGCGATCCTCGCTGTCGCGATCCTGCGCGGCTCCACGGGGGAGGCCGACGGGGGCGAGGACGTCGACCTCGATTCGTCGAGTGACTGGCGAACGGTGGGGCTGCTCGTCGGTCTGTTCGCCGCCACCATCGCGCTGATCGACTTCCTCGGATGGGCGATCACCGGAACGTTCCTCTTCGCCGGGGCGGCAACAATTCTCGGCAGCCGCCACTGGGTACGCAACATCGCCATCGGCGCGGTGCTCGGCTTCGGTAGCTTCTACGCGTTCTACGTCGGGCTCGGAATCCCGCTGCCCGCAGGCATTCTGGACGGAATTCTCTGACATGGACAATCTGAACTGGCTGCTGCAGGGGTTCGAGCAGGCAGCCACCCCGATGAACCTCCTCTACGCATGCCTGGGCGTCCTGCTCGGTACCGCTGTCGGTGTCCTTCCCGGCATCGGCCCCGCCATGACCGTGGCGCTCCTGCTCCCCGTCACCTACAACGTCAGTCCGAGCGCCGCCTTCATCATGTTCGCCGGCATCTACTACGGCGGAATGTACGGCGGCTCGACCACATCCATTCTGCTGAACACCCCGGGGGAGTCGTCCTCGGTGATCACGGCCATCGAAGGCAACAAGATGGCCAGAGCAGGACGAGCGGCGCAGGCTCTGGCGACCGCGGCGATCGGTTCCTTCGTCGCCGGATCGATCGGCACGATGCTGCTCGTACTCTTCGCCCCCGCGGTCTCGAGTTTCGCTGTAACCTTGGGTGCCCCTTCGTATCTCGCTATCATGCTGCTCGCCCTCGTTGCCGTCACGGCGGTGCTGGGAAGCTCGAAGCTTCGTGGATGCATCTCCCTCCTGCTCGGGCTCGCGATCGGGCTGGTCGGGATCGATTTCCTCACAGGGCAACCGCGCGCCACGTTCGGAATCCCGCAGCTGTCCGACGGCATCGATATCGTCGTCGTGGCAGTCGCAGTCTTTGCGCTCGGTGAAGCCCTCTGGGTGGCGGCGCACCTGCGCCGCCGACCGGCCGAGGTCATTCCGGTCGGCCGGCCGTGGATGGGCAAGAAGGACTGGAAGCGGTCGTGGAAGCCATGGCTGCGAGGGACCGCGTACGGATTCCCGTTCGGCGCACTCCCCGCCGGTGGCGCCGAGCTCCCTACCTTCCTGTCCTACATCACCGAGAAGAAGCTCTCGAAGCACAAGGACGAATTCGGCAAGGGCGCCATCGAAGGGGTCGCGGGCCCCGAGGCGGCCAACAACGCCTCCGCGGCGGGCACGCTCGTGCCCATGCTGTCGCTCGGTCTGCCCACCAACGCGACCGCGGCTGTCATGCTCACAGCCTTCGTCTCGTACGGAATCCAGCCCGGACCGACCCTGTTCGAGAAGGAACCGCTTCTCATCTGGACGTTGATCGCCAGCCTGTTCATCGGCAACTTCCTCCTGCTCGTCCTGAACCTGCCGCTCGCGCCGCTGTGGGCCAAGCTGCTCCGCACCCCGCGCCCCTACCTGTATGCGGGAATCTTGTTCTTCGCTGCACTCGGCGCCTTCGCCGTGAACCTGCAGTGGCTGGACCTGGCGCTGCTTTTGGTCTTCGGCCTGATGGGTTTGATGATGCGCAGATTCGGATTGCCCGTGCTGCCACTGATCATCGGTGTCATCCTCGGTCCGCGCATCGAACGGCAACTGCGGCAGAGTCTGCAACTCGGTGGCGGCGACTGGGGAAGTCTGTTCACCGAGCCGGTGGCAATCATCGTCTACGTGATCATCGCGCTTCTGCTTCTCGCCCCGCTCGTCGCGAAGTTCGTCCGTTCGCGGCTTCCCGCCCCCACACTCGACCTCCCGGAGGGACCGTCCGCTGACGACTCCCCGGACACCAGAGAGAAGGCGCACGCATGATCGTCGTCGGTTACACCCCGGACCGGTACGGAGAGGCAGCCCTCGACCACGGCCTCGCAGAAGCACGGCTGCGCCGGACGTCGCTGGTGGTGATCAACTCCTCGAAGGGCGACGCTCTTGCGGATCAGTCGTTCGCCGACCACACGCAGCTGCAGAAACTGGAAGAGAAGCTCGCGGACAGCGGTGTCGAACACGAGGTCCGGCAAATCGTCGGCGACGAGGTGGTCGACGTCATCATCGAGGCGACGACAGCACCGACCGCCGAGCTGCTCGTCATCGGTATCCGCGACCGCACCCCCGTCGGGAAGCTGCTGATGGGGAGCACTGCGCAACGCCTGCTGCTGTCCTGCCGCAAGCCCGTCCTGGCGGTCAAACCGGAGTAGACCCCCGTGAGTACTTGTTAACCGCCCGCGGTTGACAAGTACTCACAGGGTTAGTCGGTGAGGATGATCAACTCCCGCTTCGAGGCGACCTCGACCCGGAGTCCGGCCTTCGATGCCACGCGGGCGACGCCGCGTACGTCCTGGGGTTCGGCGCGCGAAAGGGTGAGTGCGCGGGCGAGCAGCCCTTTGTGGTGTTTGTTGAAATGGCTCACGACGGTGCGGGTGCCGTCCGGCTTCTCGGTGAGCACCGTGGCGATGACCGCGTCCGGAATCGGTCCGAGCTGCTGATACGTCCCGGATCGCAGATCAACGACGAGGCCATCCGCTTCCGCCGTGATCGCGCGGCTCAATTCCGGCTTCCACAACGACCGGAGGGTCCCCAGACCCGGCAGCTTCGACCCGCCGGACAACCGGTAGGCGGGGATCAGGTCACCCGCGCGCACCGCGCCGAACAGTGCCGATCCCATCGCGAGGCGCGAGAGCGCCTTCGACTTCTGTGCCTTGGTGAACGACTTCGCGTCGAGCGCGTCGAACAGGACGCCGGTATATCGCTCCAACGCCGGTCGGGTCGGCGACACCCACAGCTTGGCGTTCCGCTCGATCTCGTCGGCCTGCGTCGGGCCGAGGCCCAGTGCCTCCTGCGACGCCTCCGCATCGGCGGCGAGGGCCACCAGCGCCGACACCAGCACCTCTCGAGTGTCGGTGAGCTGCGGCATGGACAGCTCGGCCAGGTCGAGGGGGGCGTCGGCGCCACCATCGGACTTGGTTTCTGAGGGAGGAAGCAACACCAGCACGGTGGAGACCCTACCGATCGGCCCCTTCATCGATGCCGAAGCCGTGCCGACGCAGTGGTGCGGCTACCAGCGGACTATTCTGATGACCCGTGATTACCCGCCTCTCCCACCTGTTCCTCCGCACTTTGCGTGACGACCCCGCCGACGCCGAGGTTCCGAGCCACAAGCTGCTGGTCCGTGCCGGCTACGTACGACGTATCGCTCCCGGTGTGTACTCGTGGCTGCCGTTGGGTCTGCGCGTGCTGCGTGAGGTCGAGCGGGTGGTGCGGGAAGAGATGAACGCGATCGGCGGCCAGGAGATTTCCTTGCCCGCGCTTCTGCCGCGCGAACCCTACGAGGCCTCCAACCGCTGGACCGAGTACGGCGAAGGGCTCTTCCGCCTCAAGGACCGCAAGGGCGGCGACTATCTGCTGGGCCCCACTCACGAGGAGCTGTTCGCCCTCACCGTCAAGGGTGAGTACAACTCCTACAAAGACTTCCCGGTCACCCTCTACCAGGTGCAGACCAAATACCGCGACGAGGAGCGCCCCCGTGCCGGGATTCTCCGTGGTCGCGAATTCATCATGAAGGACTCGTACTCCTTCGACCTCACCGATGACGGTCTCATCGCCTCATATCAGGCCCACCGGGACGCCTACGAGAAGATCTTCACCCGTCTCGGTGTGAAGTATGTGATCGTGTCGGCCACTTCGGGCGCTATGGGCGGAAGTGCGTCCGAAGAGTTCCTGGCGGAAAGCGAGATCGGCGAGGACACCTACGTCCGCTGCCTCGAGTCGGGCTACGCCGCCAACGTCGAAGCCGTCGAGACGCTGGCGCCCGAGCCCATTCCCTTCGACGGGCTTCCTCCCGCGCAGGTGCACGACACGCCGGACACACCGACCATCGCGACGCTCGTCGACTGGGCCAACGGGGCCGACCTGGGCCGGACCGTGACGGCCGCCGACACGTTGAAGAACATCCTGGTCAAGACCCGGCAGCCCGGCGGCAAGTGGCAGTTGCTCGGAATCGGCATCCCCGGTGACCGGGAGATCGACGACAAGCGCCTCGGTGCGTCGTTGGAACCGGCGGAGTTCGAAATGCTCACCGAGGCCGATTTCGAGGCCAACCCGTTCCTTGTGAAGGGGTACATCGGACCGAAGGCTCTGCAGGAGAACGGTGTTCGCTACCTCGTGGACCCCCGGGTGGTCGACGGCACGAGCTGGATCACCGGCGCCGACGAGCAGGGTAAGCACGTGGTGGGTCTCGTCGCCGGCCGCGACTTCACCCCGGACGGCACCATCGAGGCGGCGGAGGTTCGAGACGGGGACCCGTCGCCGGACGGCGCCGGTGCCCTGGTGGCTGCCCGTGGCATCGAGATCGGCCACGTCTTCCAGCTCGGTCGCAAGTACACGGATGTGTTCTCCGTCGACGTTCTGGGCGAGAACGGCAAGCCGGTCCGGCCCACGATGGGCTCCTACGGTGTCGGCGTGTCCCGCCTCGTCGCCGTGATCGCGGAACAGCACCACGACGACAAGGGTTTGCGCTGGCCGGCGGAGGTGTCTCCCGCAGACGTGCACGTAGTGATCGCCAACAAGGACGACACCGCGCGTGAGGGTGCGGAGGGGCTCGCGGCACAACTCGATAAGGCCGGACTCGAGGTCATTCTCGACGACCGTAAGGCTTCGCCCGGCGTGAAGTTCAAGGACTCCGAGCTGCTCGGCGTGCCACTGGTCGTGGTGGTCGGGCGCGGCTGGGGTGAGGGAAAGGTGGAGGTCCGCGATCGCTTCACCGGCGAGAGCCGTGAGGTTGCCGCAGAGTCCGCGTTGAGCGAAATCGTGCAGACCGTCAGGGGCTGATCAAATCGCCGCGCGCCTTTCGTCTCGACTGTTAGCTTGGCCTGACACGTCCGGACGAAAGGCCCGCTGTGACGAACTCGCTGCTGTTCGACCCGACTTCCTACGACCCCGAGCATTTCGACCCCGAGACGCGACGGCAACTGCGGTCGCTGATCGACTGGTTCGAGGCGCGGGGTAAGAAGAGGCTGCTCGAGGACGATCTCGGGGCGGTATGGCCGGCCGAATTCCTGGAGTTCGTGAAACGGGAGAAGCTGTTCGCGACCTTCCTGACTCCTGCCGAACTCGCGGACGGCAACCCGGACAAGCGCTGGGACGCCGCGCGCAACGCCGCGCTGAGCGAAATTTTCGGGTTCTACGGGCTGGCGTAC
The DNA here is from genome assembly GCF_044389235.1 of Rhodococcus sp. NPDC019647. Lineage (NCBI taxonomy): Bacteria > Bacillati > Actinomycetota > Actinomycetes > Mycobacteriales > Nocardiaceae > Rhodococcus > Rhodococcus sp. NPDC019647. The sequence continues at coordinate 307,238 of NZ_JBIRXS010000001.1, forward strand.
TGGTACGCGTGGCAGGTCACAGTACTGGGGCTCGGTCCGATCTGGATGAGCGCGAACCGGGCGGCGAAGGAACGCGCCGCCCGACTCCTCGACGAGGGCGGGGTGCTGGGTTTCGGTCTGTCGGAGAAGGCACACGGCGCCGACGTCTACTCGACGGACATGCTTCTCACACCCTATCCGGACCGGGACCTCGCCTTTACCGCGACCGGCGACAAGTACTACATCGGCAACGGCAACGTCGCCGGCATGGTGTCGGTGTTCGGACGCCGCACCGACGTCGAGGGCAGCGACGGGTACGTCTTCTTCGTCGCCGACAGCAGGCATCCCGCCTACCATCTCGCGGGCAACGTGGTGCACGGGCAGATGTACGTCAGCACTTTCCGGCTCGAGGAGTACCCGGTGCGCGAGGAGGACATCCTGCACACCGGCGTGGCGGCGTTCGAGGCGGCACTGAACACCGTCAACGTCGGGAAGTTCAATCTGTGCACCGGGTCGATCGGAATCTCCGAGCACGCCTTCTACGAGTCGATCACCCATGCCCACAACAGGGTCCTGTACGGCAACCCGGTCACCGACTTTCCGCACGTGCGCGGAAACTTCGTCGACGCCTACAGCCGGTTGATCGCGATGAAGCTCTTCAGTGCCCGCGCAGTCGACTATTTCCGCAGCGCGAGTCTCGACGATCGCCGGTACCTGCTGTTCAACCCGATGACGAAGGCGAAGGTCACCTCCGAAGGGGAGAAGGTAATCGCGCTACTGCACGACGTGATCGCGGCGAAGGGGTACGAGAAGAACACCTACTTCCGGGAGGCGGCTCAGCTGATCGGCACCCTGCCGAAGCTCGAGGGCACTGTGCACGTCAACGTCGGACTCATTCTGAAGTTCATGCCGAACTACCTGCTCAACCCCGCGGAGTACCCGGAGATCGGCACCCGCCTCGACGCCGTCGACGACACCTTCTTCTGGGCTCAGGGCCCGACCCGCGGCGCGGGCAAGATCCGGTTCCACGATTGGACGAAGGCATACGAGGCGCACTCGGACCTTCCCAACGTGGCCCGGTTCTATGAGCAGGCAACCGCATTGCGGGAACTGCTCACCACCGCTCCGCCCGATGCGGCGCAGCAGAAGGATCTCGATTTCCTCCTCGACCTCGGTCACCTGTTCTCGCTCGTCGTCTATGGGCAGCTGATCCTCGAGCAGGCGGACATCCTTCACCTGAACCACGAACTGATCGACCAGATCTTCCACTTCCAGATTCGGGACTTCTCCGGCTACGCCGTTGCGCTGCACGGAAAGTCGTCGGCAACCGAAGGGCAGCAGAAGTGGGCGCTCGGTGCGATCCGGCGTCCGGTCGTGGACGCCGAGCGGTTCTCGCGAGTGTGGACGCAGCTGGAGAGTTACGACGGCGCCTACGAGATGAGCCCGTAGGGGTTGGTCGCGGCCTTCGACGGTCGGTGGTGGCGACGTCGGTCGTGCGGCAGGGGTGTGGGATGGCCATCCCAGGGTGGCTGGCCTAGGTGGTGTAGGTAGTGCATTCTGGTGTGGCAGAGACACTCGCCGACATTCACGTGAAATGCCGCAGCTACGGGTTGCGCTCGGCGGGTAGCGTTTCCGCGGTGGACCGGCACCAGCGGGTGCCGATTTTTCGAACGAATTCATGCTGGCACTCTCGGGTGTCGAGTGCTAAATTTTCAAGTGCACAGTGATGGTGGATGTCCGCCGCGGTGGCGGGCACCGTTGGAGACGTGGGAGGTGTGTTGCTGTGCTTCGCTTCGACCCCTTCAGTGATCTCGAATCCATGACGAAGAGCATGCTCGGCACTCCGGTCGGTTCCGCCCGGGTGCCGCGATTCATGCCGATGGATCTGTACAAGGTCGACGACCACTATGTTCTGCACGCCGACCTGCCCGGTGTCGATCCGGGATCGGTCGACGTCAGTGTCGACAACGGGACGCTCACGCTGACGGCTCATCGGAGCGCTCAATCCGAGGAGAACGTGCAGTGGATCGCCTCGGAACGGTTCACCGGTACATTCCGGAGGCAGCTTTCGCTCGGCGAAGGTATCGACTCCGACAAGATTTCGGCGTCGTACGAGAACGGGGTGCTGAGTGTGACCATCCCGGTCGCCGAACGGGCGAAGCCGCGCCGGATCGAAGTATCCAGCCTCGGTGCCGGTGAGCATCGGACGATCGAAGCCGGTCCCGCGGGTGGTGACTCGAGCTGATCGAGCGGCGTGGACTATTGTCCCGGAAGCCCCCTCTCGGAGGGGGCTTCGCCATGTCGTCATCCCCACCAAGGGTGTAAATGACGACACCTTCGGGGGCGAGCGCCACCTCTGAGGGTGCTGGAGGGTTCGGTTGCCGGACGGCAAGGTGGACATCAGTCGAGGAGCGGTAACACTCCACCCGTCCCGAGCGAAGATACCGAGGAGGCCCTCATGTCGAACACCCCGGTTTCATCCGAGCACGATGGTCGCCGGCTCACGGTCCGGACCGAAGACGGGATTCCTCTTGCGGTGCGAGAGTTCGGCTCACCCGATGCGCCGACCACGGTGGTGTTCGTCCACGGACATTGCCTCCGCACCGAATCCTGGTGGGCGCTGCGCAAGCAGCTGGTCCGCTTCTGGCGCAACGAGGTGCGCATGGTCTTCTACGATCATCGCGGGCACGGCGAGTCCGGAGAAGCCCCTGCGTCGACGTATACCATCGACCAACTCGGTCGCGATCTCGGTTCGGTGCTGAACGCGGTGGCGCCCCGGGGTCCGATCGTTCTCGTCGGACACTCGATGGGCGGAATGACCGCGTTGTCGTATGCGCGGCAGAATCCGCACACAATCGGTTCGCGCATCGTCGGGATGGCCCTGATATCGACTGCCGCATACGATCTCGCCGAGGCGGGCCTCGCCCGCCATCTGCGCAGTCCGGCCGTGTCGTTGCTTCGCAGCGCTGTCCGGCGGGCGCCGCGGGTCGTGCACGGATCGAAAAAGCTCGGCCGGACAGTCGGTACTGCACTGGCGAAAGCGGCGGAGGTACGTAATCGGCCCGTCGACCCGCGGCTCGCCGCTCTGGTGGCCGCCATGGTCAACACGACCTCCGTGGTGACGATGTCCAGCTTCCTCGAGTCGCTGCTCGGCTTCGACGAGCGCGCCTCCCTCGCGGCTCTCGCGCATATCCCGTCGTTGGTCCTCTGCGGCTCGGTGGACATGCTCACACCGTTCCAGCACTCCGCTGCCATGGCATCGCTGCTGCCCGCATCACAATTGGTCAGTGTCGACGGGGCGGGACACTCCGTCATTCTCGAACGTGCGGCCGATGTGGCAGCCGCGATCATCGGGCTGGTCGAGCGGATTGCGCACACCGCGCCCGCCGCCTCCGGCCGTGAACTGATGGCGGTCGGCTGATCAGAGATCGCGTTCGTTGATGATGCCGCTGCGCATCGCCCGCTCCGCCAGGCGAACGCGCTTCTGATTCTGCGGCAGATCCCCGACCCCGAATTTTGCGAACAACGTCCTCAAATGCGTCTTGATCGCATCGACGCTGAGGAAGAGCTCCTCGGCAATCTGTTGATTCGACGCCGGATTCGCGAATGCGGCACCGTGCTTGTAGGGCCGGCACAACGCCGTGAGCACGCCGCGCTGCGTCTCCGTGAGAGACCGGACGTCGGGCATGTCGGTGCCCATCCGGGTTGCCTCGTCGGGTCCGCCGCCGAACTCCTGATAGCGGATGCGGGTGGCACCGATGCGGATGCTGTCGCCCTGCCGTAGTCGCCGCCGTCCGGCGAGGCGTTCGCCGTTGACGAAGGTGCCGTTACGGGACAGTCCGTCGTCGAGAATGGTCCAGTGCGAGCCCACGCATTCGACCACGGCGTGGAGTCGTGACACCTCATCGTCTTCGGTGAGGGGGAGGTCGGAACCCGGCGATCGTCCGATGGTGACGCGCGGCGATTCGAGGGAGAGGTCCACGGTGTGGTGGTGACCTTCCCGATCGGAATAGCTCAGACGAGATTCAGTGTCTCGGTCCACGGCGACAACCCTTCGGCACGTTCCTATCCTGCCCCGCCGCGGGTGTGCTGAGCAAGATCAAGTGCGGCGGGGTGCTTGCGGTGTCGGTCGCATCGACAGCGGCGGTTCAGAAGACGGGTCCGCCGCCGAACGCCGCCCGGTGGGACGGCGGGGTGCGGCCGTTCGTGTCGGTGATTCCGTACTCGCGCGCGAGTTCCGCGGTCACGAAGGTGTGACCGCTGCGGTCGGAGAGGGACGGATCGTCGACGAGCCCGCAGATCACCTGGCCGACGAACTGCGGCGACTCGGCTTCCGCGACAGGAAATCCCGCGATGCTGTCGACACCGCTGGCGAGGATCATCTCCGTCCGGACGATCCCCGGCCACAGGGACACCGTCCGCACGTCGTGCGGCGCCAGCTCGACGGCCATGTCACTGGCCATCTTGTCCAGCCCCGCCTTCGACATGCCGTAGAGGACGGAATGAAGGTGGCTCCGGGTGCCGAACGACGAGATGTTGGCGATCAGGCCGCGGCGCCGGGGAACCATCAGCCGGGCAGCCTCCACGGACGCAACGTAGTGGGCCCGCAATCCGACGCCGATGAGGGAGTCCCAGTCGTCGAGCGGACGCTCCCAGAAGGGAGTGCTGAATCCCCCGAACCCTGGCGGACTCGCCCACACGTTGTTGACCAGCAGGTCGAGCCGGCCATCCTGCTCGTCGGCGATGTGCCGGAACAGGGTCCGCACGTCGTCGTCGTTCCGGTGATCGCACGCAACGGCGACTCCGGTGCCGCCGGAGTCGGAGACCGTCTCGGCAGCGCCAACCAGTGGGCTGCCTTCCGGTGCGGGGCCCCGGCCGGTCAGGTACACCGTCCATCCCGCCGCACCCAGAGCCGTGGCCACACCCTTGCCGACGCCGCGGCTCGCCCCGGTGACCAGGGCAACGCGGGCGGTCACTGCACCACCACCGTGTCCGAAGCGAGCGGACGGGTTATCGACCATCTCACGCTGTAGTGGCACCGCGACATTCGCCATTCACCGTTCTCGACCCGATAGTCGTCGTCGTACTCGCCGGAGGACACCGTCTCCGTACCGTGGAGCAGATCGACTTGACGGAAAGCCAGCGTCCACGCGCCGGACGCCTCGGTCTCGCCGTGCAACTCGATGTGGGGATGAAAGCCGTGATGCATGTCGAGGATGACCGGCCGACCGTCCACTTCCCGTAGGGCGATGTCCGTGAACACCTGGGTGATGCGGTCAGCGTCGTCGAACCGGCCGAGGACGCCGAAGTCGATCGACGCTCCCGACGAGACGAAACAGGCCCGGAACGCGTCCGGGTCCTTTCCGTCACAGGCGCGCCAGTACCGGTACTTCAGCGCCTTGATGGCCTCGACCCTCTCGAGATCGTCCAGACGCCGTTCCATCGAGCGATCGTCCACGCCGTCGTCCTCTCGTTCCACCAGTGGCCTGGCTGAGACGCTAGGCCGAGAACGAGTCGCGTGGGTGTGGGCATCCCGGTGGCCGGGAACCGGGTTGTCGGGAACCTGGGCGCGGTTACGGTTGGCCGGGGAAGACCGCTGTCGTGGGGTCTGTTCCGAGCGCGAGACGCCAGCCCGCCTCGCGGATCGCCGACTCCGTCAGCGCGGCGACCCCCAGCGACCGCGTGTCCTCCGTCTCGCCGTGCTCGACGACAGCGCGCCAGGCGATGGCGGTATCGGCTTCAACTCGTGCGGCGAGCTGGGCCGCCGAGACAGGGTCGGTGACCGGGAACGGCAGGGTGTAACCCGCCTCGGCGGCCGGGGCCGTCAACTCTGCGGCCGTCAACGTGTCGATCAGGGCGTCGCGGCGTGCACGGTGGCCCGCGGCGCCGGCAGCCACCTGATCCGCACGAACCGGATTGGAGAATGCAGCGACCACCCCGTAGGCGAATACTGCGGCATGCTCGGCGGCGAGTGCGTCGGCGAGACTCCGCCCCTCGGATTCGGTAGGAGCGGTCACGACAGCACCACCGCCAGGTAGGTGGCGCACGCGGCGCTGATGGACGCCGACAGCCCGGCGCGGTAGCCACTCAGAGTCCGCGCCGAATCAGCTGCACTGCGCTGGGACTCGGCGAGTTCGGCGCGTAGCTGATCCAATGTCGGCGGGGGAGCCGGCGCGGTCGGTGCCGCGGACGCGGACGGCGAGGTGGTCGGCGTCGTTCCGTCCGGATAAGTTCCTGCAGCTCTGGCTATTTCGGCGTCCAACGCGTCTGCGTGCGCGGTGCGTTGGACGCGGACGAGGTCGAGCGCGGCGCTGCGGTCGGGGTGCAGTGCGATCGAGGCCGCAGCGCCTGCGGCATCACGTCGGGCCAGCTGCGACTGGGCGACGAGGGAATCGACCTCTGCCTGGTCGTTCGTGTCCTCGGTGCACCCCGCCAGGAAAGCGACACCGGTGGCACCGACGGCGGAGACTGCTGCGAGCCGGAGAGCGGCGCGCCGGGACACGGCCGGGCCGAACGTCGGCGGTCGGGAGGCGGTGGGCGTGAGCACCGGTCCATGGTGCCAGGTCGGGTGGCGAAGCCGGGAATCGGCGAGCGGTGCTGGTCACGGAAGCCTCCGATCGGCGTTACTCTTAGATGCCCGAACCCGTCGGAACGGGTAGCGGTGCCGCGTGCGCCCAGCACGTGACGCTGCAGCACCGGACTTCCGACGAACGACCCGCCCGACGAACGATCCGCCCGACGAACGACAACTGAAACGAGGAGCTTTCCCGATGCCGGTTCCATCCAAGGAGAGGGTGACGGAGCTCATCTCCGATCTGGTGCACAGCCAGGGTTACGACTTGGAGGACGTTGCCGTCAACCTTGCGGGCAAGCACAGCGCGGTCCGGATCATGGTGGACAGCGACGCCGGGCTCGAGCTCGATGCCGTGGCGCGCCTGAGTCACATGATCTCGGAGGTCTTCGACTCGGTTCCGGACTTCGGGGAGACTCCGTACATGCTCGAGGTCACCTCTCCCGGTATCGACCGGCCGCTCACACATGAGCGGCACTGGCGCCGGGCACGCGGCCGGAAGGTGCGCATCGACCTTCCGAACGAGACCGTCGTGGGCCGTATCGGTCGGTGGGACGACGACGTAGTCGAGGTGGTGATCGGGTCGCGCTCCGGGCCGGAGGTTCGCCGAGTGTCCGTGTCGGACATCGAGAAAGCCATTGTGCAGGTGGAGTTTTCGAAGCCTGACCCGCGAGAGTTGGAGCTCGCAGGTGGAATACCCGAGGGTCGGGTGTCGCCGTCCGACTCCGATATATCGGAAGAGGAAGAAGTAGTAGAGGAGTTGGACAAGTGAATATCGACATTGCGGCGTTGCGCGCCATCGAGGCTGACAAAGGCATTTCGATCGAAACCGTCATCTCGACGATCCAGACGGCGCTGCTGACGGCCTATCGGCACACCGAGGGCCACAAGAATCATGCGCGGATCGACGTCGATACGAAAAGCGGCATCGTGCGCGTGATGGCGCACGACGTCGACGCGGACGGCAACATGGTCGGCGAGGAGTGGGACGACACCCCGGAGGGCTTCGGCCGCATCGCGGCGACCACCGCGCGTCAGGTCATCCTCCAGCGCCTGCGTGACGCCGAGCACGAGCGGAGCTTCGGTGAGTACTCCACCCACGAGGGTGAGATCGTCGGCGGTGTCATCCAGCGCGACACCCGGGCGAATTCCCGAGGCATGGTCGTCGTGCGGATCGGCAGCGAGGCCAATGGTGCCGAGGGGCTGATACCGCCCGCCGAGCAGGTTCCCGGCGAGACCTACGAGCACGGCGAGCGTCTCAAGTGCTACGTCGTGGGAGTGTCGCGGGGGCAGCGCGGACCACAGATCACCCTTTCCCGGACACACCCGAATCTCGTCCGGAAGTTGTTCGCGCTCGAGGTTCCGGAGATCGCGGACGGGTCGGTGGAGATCATCGCCGTGGCGCGGGAAGCGGGCCACCGGTCGAAGATCGCCGTCGCGTCGCGCGTCTCCGGACTCAACGCGAAGGGGGCGTGCATCGGCCCGATGGGCCAGCGCGTGCGGAACGTGATGAGTGAACTCGCCGGCGAGAAGATCGACATCATCGACTTCGACGAGGATCCCGCCCGGTTCGTCGGCAACGCGTTGTCGCCGTCGAAAGTGGTCTCCGTCACAGTGGTGGATCCGGATGCGCGCGCGGCGCGAGTCGTCGTCCCCGACTTCCAGCTGTCCCTCGCGATCGGCAAGGAAGGGCAGAATGCCCGTCTTGCTGCGCGCCTGACCGGTTGGCGGATCGACATCCGCAGCGATGCGGCGCCCACCCCGGAGTCGGCCGACGGACCCGCCGCCACCACTCGTTGAGCGTGGAATGCGGAGATCGGGGCGAGTCGGCGGTAGAGTGGTCAATGGTTCAGCATGAGCTCCCGGATTTCACGCGCGTCAGTGCCGGTTCGCCGGTACGGACGTGCATTGGATGTCGAGAGCGCGCGCTGGCTCTCGATCTGCTCAGGGTCGTGGTAAGTGAGAGTGGGCCGCAAGGCCATATACTCGTTCCCGACCCACGACGTAGGCTTCCCGGACGAGGTGCGTGGCTGCACCCCGATCAGGCTTGCCTGAGTCTCGCAGAGCGACGCCGAGCCTTCGGCAGAGCGCTGCGAGTCGCCGGAAGTGTGGATACGTCAGAGATCGAACATTGGGTACGAGCAGAACGCACACGCAGAGCAGTACCTCTCGAACAGAACAGGCACAAGCACTCATGAGCACACCGTGAAGCACCAGCGATGATCGTCCATCGGAGATAACCCGAGGTCGTGCGGGCCCCTCTCAGGGGAGCCTCCTGCTCGACCTCATCAGTGAGGAGAGCAGTGGCAGGCAAGGCCCGCGTGCACGAGTTGGCTAAAGAACTCGGTGTCACAAGTAAAGAACTACTCGCAACGCTCAAGGAGCAGGGCGAGTTCGTGAAGTCGGCGTCCTCCACAGTGGAGGCGCCCGTTGCCCGACGTCTGCGGGAGTCGTTCCCGAAGTCTTCGTCGCCCGATTCAGCGGCACGCCCGGCGGCAAAGCCCGGCGCGCCGGCGCCGAGCGCACCGTCGACGACGTCGGCCAAGCCGGGCGGACCCCGTCCCGGCCCCAAGCCGGCAGCCCCGGCTCCGGCAGCACCCGCACCGGCGGCGCCGGCTGCATCAGCTCCCGCAGCCACGCCCGCGGCGCAGGCTCCGGCAGCGCCCGCAGCAGCGGCTCCGGCAGCTCCTACCAGCAGTGCACCTACGAGCAGTGCACCGAAGCCGGGTCGCCCGGCTCCGGCCGCGCCGGCACCCGCTGCGCCGTCGGCTCCGGCCGCCAGTGCGTCCGCGGCTCCGTCCACCGGCGCAAAGCCGGGTGGGCCGCGACCGGGCCCCAAGCCTCCGCGTGTCGGTAACAACCCGTACTCGTCGGCTCCGGCCGAGCGCCCGGCGCCGCGTCCGGCTCCCGGCGCACCGCGTCCCGGTGCTCCTCGACCCGCTCCGGGTCAGGGCGGTCCTCGTCCGGCTCCGGGTCAGGGCGGTCCTCGTCCGGCTCCGGGTCAGGGTGGACCTCGTCCGGCTCCGGGTCAGGGCGGTCCTCGTCCGGCTCCGGGTCAGGGTGGACCTCGTCCGGCTCCGGGTCAGGGTGGACCTCGTCCGAGTCCCGGTTCGATGCCTCCTCGTCCGAACCCCGGCGCGATGCCGGCACGCTCGGCTCGTCCCGCACCCGGTGGTGGCCGTCCCGGCCGTCCCGGCGGCGCTCCCGGTGGGCGTCCCGGCGGTGCAGGCGGCGGCGGTGGCTACCGCGGTGGCGGTGCCCCCGGTGCCGGTGCCGGTGCCGGTGCTCCCGGTGGCGGCGCACCCGCAGGTGGTTTCCGCGGCCGTCCCGGTGGCGGTGGACGCCCCGGTCAGCGCGGTGCAGCAGCGGGCGCGTTCGGTCGCCCCGGTGGCGCCCCGCGTCGTGGTCGCAAGTCCAAGCGTCAGAAGCGCCAGGAATACGACTCCATGCAGGCGCCCGCCGTCGGTGGCGTGCGGTTGCCGCGTGGCAACGGCGAGACCATTCGCCTCGCTCGCGGTGCTTCGCTTTCGGACTTCGCGGAGAAGATCGACGCGAACCCGGCTGCCCTCGTGCAGGCACTGTTCAACCTCGGTGAGATGGTGACGGCTACCCAGTCCGTCAACGACGAGACCCTCGAGCTGCTCGGCGGCGAGATGAACTACGTCGTCCAGGTCGTCAGCCCGGAGGACGAGGATCGTGAGCTGCTCGACAGCTTCGACCTCACCTACGGTGAAGACGAGGGCGGCGAAGAGGATCTCATGTCCCGTCCGCCGGTGGTCACCGTCATGGGCCACGTCGACCACGGTAAGACCCGCCTGCTCGACACGATCCGTAAGGCCAATGTCCGTGAGGGCGAGGCCGGCGGTATCACGCAGCACATCGGTGCCTACCAGGTGCTCACCGAGCTCGACGGCAACGAGCGTCTCGTGACGTTCATCGACACCCCCGGTCACGAGGCCTTCACGGCCATGCGTGCTCGTGGTGCCAAGGCCACCGACCTCGCGATCCTGGTCGTCGCCGCCGACGACGGCGTCATGCCGCAGACGGTGGAAGCGATCAACCACGCCCAGGCGGCCGACGTGCCGATCGTGGTCGCGGTGAACAAGATCGACAAGGAAGGCGCGAACCCGGACAAGATCCGGCAGCAGCTCACCGAGTACGGGCTGGTGGCCGAGGAGTACGGCGGAGACACCATGTTCGTCGACATCTCGGCGAAGCAGGGCACCAACATCGATGCACTGCTCGACGCCGTGCTGTTGACGGCGGACGCTGCCCTCGACCTGCGGGCCAACCCGGATATGGACGCACAGGGTGTCGCCATCGAGGCGCACCTCGACCGTGGACGCGGACCCGTCGCGACCGTGCTCATCCAGCGTGGAACGTTGCGGGTCGGTGACTCGATCGTCGCCGGCGACGCCTACGGCCGTGTGCGCCGGATGGTCGACGAGCACGGCGAGGACGTACTCGAGGCAATGCCCTCACGTCCCGTGCAGGTGGTCGGTTTCACGTCGGTCCCCGGTGCAGGTGACAACCTGCTCGTGGTCGACGAGGATCGCATCGCCCGTCAGATCGCCGACCGGCGCAATGCGCGTAAGCGCAACGCTCTGGCCGCGAAGAGCCGCAAGCGGATCAGCCTCGAGGACCTCGATTCGGCCCTCAAGGAGACGTCGCAGCTCAACCTCATCCTCAAGGGTGACAACTCCGGAACCGTGGAGGCCCTCGAGGAGGCGCTGCACGGCATCCAGATCGACGACGAGGTGCAGTTGCGCGTCATCGACCGTGGTGTCGGTGGCGTCACCGAGACGAACGTCAACCTGGCCGCTGCGTCGAACGCGATCATCATCGGGTTCAACGTCCGCGCCGAGGGCAAGGCGACCGAGTTGGCGAACCGCGAGGGCGTCGACATCCGGTACTACTCGGTGATCTACCAGGCAATCGACGAGGTCGAGAAGGCCCTCAAGGGCATGCTCAAGCCGATCTACGAAGAGGTCGAGCTGGGCAAGGCGGAGATCCGCGCGATGTTCCGCTCGTCCAAGGTCGGCAACATTGCCGGTTGCCTCGTCACCTCGGGTAGCATCCGTCGCAATGCAAAGGCCCGGCTGCTGCGTGACAACACGGTTGTCGCCGAGACCGTCACCATCTCTTCGCTGAAGCGGGAGAAGGACGACGTCGTCGAGGTACGCGAGGGTTACGAGTGCGGTTTGACGGTCACCTACACCGACATCAAGGTCGGTGACGTCATCGAGGCCTACGAGCTTCGGGAAAAGCCGCGTGACTGATCTCCCTTTTCGAGTGGGGTGACGTAGCAGCGTTATCCGGCGTGCGCTTCTCCGGCCGACTGGTTCGGCCGGAGAAGCGCACGTCTCCCCGAAGGAGGAAAGTTGTACGTCGGTGCGCTCGAGCTCGACATCTTGCTCGGTGACGTGCGATCTCTGAAAGAGAAGCGTGCAATGGTCAAACCGGTTCTCGCGGAGCTGCGTCGCTACGGTGTGTCCGCCGCGGAAACCGGCGAACAAGATCGGTACCGCCGGTCGATGCTGGGCGTCACCATGGCGAGCTCGGCCGTCGATCACGTACACGAAGTGCTCGACACCTGCGAGCGGCATGTTGCAGATCTGCCGGAGCTGCAACTACTCGCCGTGCGGCGGAGAATCTTCGGGCCCGAGGACTGACTCGGTATGCCCTGCCCGGCGGGTCGTCACGACGCCCCGGCGTGCAGAATGAGAAAGACAGAGCAAAAGCAGGACCACAAACTTATCGAGCGGCCAGGGAGAGGAGTCTGATTGTCATGGTGGATCCCGCCCGGGCACGCAAGCTCGCCAAGCGCATCGGCACCATTGTTGCGACGGCAATCGATCACGAAATCAAGGACCCCCGCCTGGCGTTCGTGACCATCACCGACACCAAGGTGACGGCCGACCTCCACGACGCGACCGTGTACTACACCGTGATGGGCGCCGACCTCGAGTCGGAACCTGATCTTGCTGCTGCGGCCGCAGGCCTGGAGAAGGCCAAGGGTGTTCTGCGCTCCAAGGTCGGTGCCGGCACCGGCGTGAGATTCACGCCGACGCTCACGTTCGTCGCGGACACCGTGCCGGACACTGCCCGTCATATGGAAGAACTCCTCGCCCGCGCTCGTGCCGCGGACGACGAGGTCGCCCGTGTCGCTGCCGCGGCGTCCCCGGCCGGAGACCCGGACCCGTACAAGGAGCCACGAACCGAGGATTCGGACGACGTGGATGTCGACGAGCCGTCCGGTTCCCGCCAGGCGGACTGACGCCGACGACATGACCCACACTCAGGAGACGTCCCTGTCTGATCTCGATCGCCATGAGGTGTATCTGCCGCAGGCGGTCGCCGTCCTCGAGAACGCGACGTCGGTGACGGTTCTGTGTCACGTTCAGCCCGATGCCGACACCATCGGCAGCGGCCTTGCGCTCGGTTTGGTACTCGAGCGTAAAGGTATCCCGGTGCAGGTGGCGTTCGCTGCTCCGGATGAACTGCCCGAGTCGATGCGCGAACTGCCCGGCACCCACCTGCTGGTGCCGGCGGATCAGGTGCATCGAAACGTCGATCTGCTGGTCACCGTCGACTGCGGCAGCGCTGGGCGGCTCGGCACGCTCGCGGGCCGCCTCCATGATGCGGCGGAGACGCTCGTCATCGACCACCATCGGTCCAACACCAGGTTCGGGCGGATGAACCTGGTGGACGAGTCGGCGGAATCGACCACTGCGGTCCTGGCTCAGATGTTCGACCTGTGGGGCGTGGAGATCGACGCCGACCTCGCGCACTGCCTCTACGCCGGCCTCGTGACCGACACCGGTTCGTTCCGCTGGGTCCAGCCCGGGACCCACACCCTCGCCGAGCGGCTACTCGCGACCGGTATAGACGGTGCCCGGATCGCCCGGCGACTGCTCGACACCCATCCCTTCGGCTGGCTGCCGATGCTGTCCACGGTGCTGGGATCAGCCACATTCGTTCCCGGCGCCGCAGGCGGCCGTGGTCTGGTCTATGCCGTCATCCGACAGGCCGATGTGCGGGGTCTGCGCTCCGAAGAAATCGAAAGCGTCATCGACATCGTCCGCACCACATCGGAGGCCGAGGTCGCCGCGGTCCTGAAGGAGGCCGCAGACGGCACCTGGTCGGTCTCGCTGCGCTCCAAGTCCGACGTGGACGTCTCGCTCGTCGCCGGATACCTCGGCGGCGGCGGACACCGGTTCGCGGCCGGGTACACCGCAGTCACCTCCGTCGACGAAATCGTGGCGTCACTCGTCGAGTCGCTCGGCTGAGGTTCGGGTCAGTTGGCGGAAGTCTCGGAGAGCACGGGCGATGTAACGGCTGGGACGAAGGTTTCGGGCGATGTAGCTGCGCGCACGGTGTTCGGTCTTGCGCTCCCGGCGCTGGGGGTGCTTGCCGCGGAACCGATCTATCTGCTGTTCGACATCGCTGTCGTCGGACGGCTCGGTGCGCTGGCACTCGCGGGTCTTGCGGTCGGCGGACTGATCCTGGCGCAGGTCAGCACCCAGCTGACGTTTCTGTCCTACGGGACCACGGCCCGGGCTTCGCGGATGCACGGTGCCGGGGACGAGCGTGGTGCCGTCCGCGAGGGGGTGCAGGCGACGTGGCTTGCGCTCATCATCGGCGTGACGGTGGTCGCGCTCGTTCATCTGCTGGCCGGTCCCGTGACTTCGGCGATCGCCGGCGGCTCCGACATCGCGCACGCGGCGGCGAGTTGGTTGCGCATCGCCGTGTTCGGCGCCCCGTTGATCCTGATCGCGATGGCCGGCAATGGCTGGATGCGCGGCATGCAGAACACCGTGCGGCCCTTACGGTTCGTGATCGCGGGCCTCGTCGTGTCGGCGATCACGTGTCCGCTGCTCGTACACGGACTGTGGGGCGCCCCGCTCCTCGGACTCGAGGGTTCGGCCGTGGCGAATGTGATCGGCCAGGCCGTGTCGGCCAGTCTCTTCGTCGGTGCGCTGGTATTCGAACGAGTGCCGCTGCGTCCGCAGTGGGGCGTGATGCGGGCTCAGATGATCCTCGGCCGGGACCTGATCCTCCGGAGTCTGGCGTTCCAGGCGTGTTTCCTCTCGGCAGCCGCAGTCGCATCACGGTTCGGGGCCGCAGCTGTCGCCGCACATCAGGTGGTCCTGCAGTTGTGGAATCTGGTCGCACTCACCCTGGATTCCCTCGCGATCGCCGCACAGGCCTTGGTGGGTGCCGCACTGGGCGCGGGGCACGCCCGCGGGGCCACCCGCCTGTCGTGGCGTATCACGCGGTGGTCCACGCTCTTCGCGTCGGCGTTGGCGCTCATGTTCGCCCTCGGTCACAGTGTCGTACCCGGCCTGTTCACCTCCGATACTGCGGTGCTGGACGACATGGCGGTGGTGTGGTGGTTCTTCGTTGCCATCATTCCCGTGGCCGGAGTGGTCTTCGCTCTCGACGGTGTGCTCCTCGGGGCGGGAGATGTCGTGTTTCTCCGGAATGCCACCCTGGCCTGCGCGTTGGTCGGCTTCCTGCCCTTGATCTGGCTGTCGATGCTCCGCGACTGGGGTCTGGCGGGAATCTGGACGGGGTTGACCGTGTTCATAGTGCTTCGGATGCTCGCGGTCGTCTGGCGCGTCGGCACCGGCCGCTGGGCGGTGACCGGTGCAGACCTTCAAACCCGGCACCCCGAGGCCTGACGCGGACGGAAACGCGAACCGGTGCAACGAGCGATCGACAAGGAAACGCGATCGGGAAGGGGAGTGGACGTGGCAGCCAAGTTGATGGCCGTGAGCGACACCCATGTCGGACACCGGGGAAATCGCCCGATCACCGAGGAGATCTACCCGGATTCTCCGGACGACTGGCTGATCGTCGCGGGTGACGTCTCCGAGAAGACCGACGACATTCGCTGGGCCCTGAAGCTGCTTCGGAGCAGGTTCGCCAAGGTCATCTGGGTGCCCGGCAATCACGAGCTGTGGACGACGGCCAAGGATCCGGTCCAGATGCATGGCGTCGCGCGCTACGACTACCTGGTCACGATGTGCCGCGAGATCGACGTCATCACTCCCGAGGATCCGTTCCCGGTGTGGGAGGCAGAGGACGGCCCGGTCACGCTGGTTCCAATGTTCCTTCTCTACGACTACACGTTTCTGCCCGCCGGAGCCACCTCCAAGGAGGAGGGCCTCGCGATCGCGCGGGAGAAGAACGTGGTGGCGACGGACGAGTTCCTGCTGTCGAGCGAGCCGTACGGCACCCGGGATGCGTGGTGCCGTCACCGCGTGGAGACGACGAAGGAGCGCCTCGATGCGCTGCCCGCCGGCACCCGGACGGTGCTGATCAACCACTTTCCCCTCGTGCGTGAGCCGACCCAGGTGCTGTGGTACCCGGAGTTCTCGTTGTGGTGCGGCACCGAGATGACGGCGGACTGGCATACCCGGTACAACGCTGTCTGTGCGGTGTACGGGCACTTGCACATTCCGCGTACCACCTACTACGACGGCGTGCGGTTCGAAGAGGTCTCTCTCGGATATCCGAGGGAGTGGCAGCGGCGTGGCCTTCCGGAGAAACTGCTCCGCCAGATCATGCCGGTGCCGGAGTATCCGCCGGGGACGCTCAACAAGTGGGGCGGTCACTTCAAGGTGACTCCCGAGCAGGAGGCGGAAGTGGAGAAGATGCGGGCGAGGGGGACTTTGTGATCGAGAGGATCCTGCCCTCCGGTGTGGCGTCTGCCGAGCTCTTCGAAGACCCGCCGGGTTTGCGTCCGCATCCGCAGGAGGAGGCGCTGATCGGGCGGGCGGTGGAGAAACGTCGCCGCGAATTCACCAGCGCCCGGCACTGCGCGCGACTGGCCATGGCGAAGCTGGGTGTGGACCCTGCCCCGATTCTCCGGGGAGAGAAAGGCTCGCCGGTGTGGCCTCGCGGCGTCGTCGGAAGTCTGACGCACTGTGACGGCTACCGCGGCGCCGTGCTCGGGTATGCGATGCAGGTGCGGTCCGTCGGAATCGACGCCGAGCCGCACGAGGCTCTGCCCGAGGGTGTGCTCGACGCGGTGAGCCTCGAGGTGGAACGGAAGTGGCTGTCGGGGACTGACGACTCGGTGCACTGGGACCGGCTGCTGTTCTGTGCCAAGGAGGCGACGTACAAGGCATGGTTCCCCCTCACCGGGAGATGGCTGGGTTTCGAGGACGCACACATCACCTTCGAGGCCGCGGACGGCGGCACGGGCACCTTTCATTCAAATCTGCTCATCTCGGGGGAGACCCTCGATGGGCCGCCGCTGGCGTCGTTCGACGGACGCTGGATGGTGTCGGACGGCCTCATCATCACAACAATTGCGGTGCAGTGAGAGTGCCGATTGCCCGGCTGGCAGAATCGGAACACGTGCCTGCGCGTGAAAAGCCTTCGTCCGGTCTCGTCGGTGCCGGTCTGCTCATCGTCGACAAAGACGCCGGGATCACCAGCCACGATGTCGTGGCGCGGTGCCGCAAACTCCTCGGTACCCGGAAGGTCGGGCATGCGGGCACTTTGGATCCCATGGCGACGGGCGTCCTCGTCCTCGGCGTGGAGCGTGCGACGAAGATGCTCGGGCTTCTGGCGTTGACCACGAAGGCGTACACCGCGACTATTCGGTTGGGGCAGTCGACCGCCACCGACGACGCCGAGGGCGAGACTCTGGCGTCGGCCGATGCTTCTGCTGTGCGAGACGAGGAGATCGCCGCGCACGTGGCGCTCCTCACGGGCGAGATTTCGCAAGTTCCTGCGAGCGTCAGCGCCATCAAGGTCGACGGGCAACGCGCCCATGCCCGGATTCGTGCGGGCGAGGAAGTGGAACTGGCGGCGCGCTCGGTGACGGTTTCCCGCTTCGACGTGGTCGCGCGACGCGACGAGGGCACGTTCGTCGATCTGGATGTCGAGGTGGAATGTTCGTCCGGCACCTACATTCGTTCTCTCGCCCGCGATCTCGGCGCCGCGCTCGGGGTGGGCGGTCACCTGACAAGGTTGCGGCGAACGCGAGTCGGGCCCTTCAAACTGGACCATGCCCGCACCCTCGAACAGTTGGCCGAGGAGCCGGCGGTCAGCCTCGACATCGACGCGGCAGCGCAGACTGCGTTCCCGCATCGACTCGTCGATGCTGCGGAGGCCGAGTCGATCAGTCAGGGCCGGTGGCTCGAGCCGGTCGGAATCAAGGGTGTGTACGCCGCCATCGACCCGGGCGGCTCCACCATCGCACTGCTGCAGGAGCGCGGCAAGCGTGCCAGTTCGGTGATGGTGGTTCGTCCGGCGACGCTGAGATAGCTCACACCAGCCAGATGGCCTGGGCCGCCGGGTTGCCCAGTTCGACGGAGTCCGGACCGGCGTCGAGCCGGACCGACACCGTCCCCGCGTAGTCGCGTCGCTCGAGCACCGTCACTTCGACGTCCAGTGCCACGCCGACCGAATCGAAATAGCGCAGCATGGCCGGGTCCGAGTCGGAGATCCGTGCGATCCGGCCGCTTTCGCCGTTCGCGAAGTGACTCAGCTGGCGGGCCGGGGGTGTCGGAACCGAACCGTCGACCGAGGGGATGGGGTCACCGTGGGGATCCCGCTCCGGGTGTCCCAGCTTGGCGTCCATCCGGTTGATCATGAGATCGGACACGGCGTGCTCGAGTATTTCCGCTTCGTCGTGTACCTCGTCCCAGCCGTACCCCAGTTCGCGCACCAGATACGTTTCGATGAGCCGGTGGCGACGGACCATTCCGATGGCGGCCACCCTGCCCGCCTCGGTGAGTGCGATGGAACCGTAGCGGGCGTGATCGACCAGCCCCTGATCGGACAGCTTCCTGATGGCCTCCGACACGGTGGACGCCGACACGCCGATCTTCTCGGACAACAACTTGGTGGACACCCGCTCCTGCGACCACTCCCCGGTGGTCCAGATGACCTTGAGGTAGTCCTGCGCCACAGCCGACAAGGAGCCGGTCTCCGATGCCGTGTCCTCGGTCGCGATCTGGTCATTCTTGTTTCCGGCCACGCCCCGAGCTTAGGCAAGTCTTACCGGACAGACACATCGACACACCTCGAAGGGGCACTCGCGGGGGAAGAACGGCGAGGTGACGGCACGTCCGCCTACACGATCCCGGGGGACCGGCCGGTCCGGAGATGAACATCGGCGCGCCGCACCGTAGGCTGCCAGTCGTGCTGAGATGGCGTGGTCTCGACGAGGTTCCTGCCGACTGGGGTCGTTGTGTACTCACGATCGGCGTATTCGATGGCGTGCACCGAGGTCACGCCCAACTGATCAGCCGGGCGGTGTCGGCTGCACGCAAGCGTGGAATACCCAGCGTGCTCATGACTTTCGACCCACATCCCATGGAAGTGGTTCGCCCGGGCAGTCATCCCGCCCAGTTGACGACGCTGGCCCGCCGCGCCGAACTCGCGGAGGACCTCGGGATCGACGTGTTCTGCGTCATGCCGTTCACCGCCGAATTCATGAAGCTGACGCCGGAGCGGTATGCCCACGAAATTCTCGTGGAGCGTCTGCACGTGGCCGAGGTCGTCGTCGGTGAGAACTTCACCTTCGGCAAGAAGGCCGCCGGCAACGTCGACCTGCTCCGTCAGATCGGCGACCGGTTCGGGTTCGCGGTCGACGGCGTCACGCTGCTCGCCGAGCACGCCGTCACCTTCTCCTCCACTTACATCCGTTCGTGCGTGGACGCAGGCGACATGGCCGCCGCGACGGAGGCCCTGGGCAGGCCCCACCGGGTAGAGGGGGTAGTCGTCCACGGGGACGGTCGCGGGCGTCAGCTCGGTTATCCGACGGCCAATGTCGCGCCTCCGATGTACGCGGCCATCCCCGCGGACGGGGTTTACGCGGCTTGGTTCACCGTGCTCGGGCACGGCGTCGATCTGGGTACGGTCACCTCGGGGGAGCGCTACATGGCGGCCGTGTCGGTCGGCACCAACCCCACGTTCTCGGGCCGCACCCGTACAGTGGAGGCCTTCGTTCTCGATCGTGAGGCCGACCTCTACGGCCAGCACGTCGCTGTCGATCTGGTCGAGCGGTTGCGAGGGATGGAAAAATTCGACTCTGTCGACGATTTGATCGTCGCGATGGGGCGCGACGCGGAGCGGTCACGCGAGATCCTGTCCGCCTCGGACGGCGCAACGTAATCGAGCCGCATTTCAGCTGGTAAAGTAGTCCGCTGGCGTGCGCTGCGGTTCGCGGTGGCCGCGTCGAATATCGATCCTTTCACGCGAACGTCATTACCAGGAGTGAAAACAGTGGCATTGACCACCGAACAGAAAAAGCAGGTTCTGGGCGAGTACGGCCTGCACGAGACCGACACCGGTTCGCCGGAGGCGCAGGTGGCCATGCTCACCAAGCGCATCGTCGATCTCACCGAACACCTCAAGACGCACAAGCACGACCACCACTCCCGCCGCGGCCTGTTGCTGCTGGTCGGACGCCGTCGTCGTCTGCTCAAGTATGTCCAGAAGGTCGACATCGAGCGTTACCGCTCGCTGATCGAGCGTCTCGGCCTGCGTCGCTGAGTTTCGTGGCACGGCGATCATTCGATCGCCAATCACTCCGGTAGCCGGCGTGGCCTTGCTTAGACTGGGCCTCGCTGGCTATCGGCGTTCGCTGCCGTAGGGCAGCACTACCGTATGCACCCGAGAATGTGGTGTCGGTCTTCGGTAGTGGTCGTCCGGACACGGTCCGGGGGACTTCGATCGACGGCCGCCTCCGCACAGCGACATCCCGAGATCTCGAGAGGGGGATGTCCCTCAGGTGCGCAGTTCTCGCCAGGAGGGTGAGAACGCCCGCGCGGGTACGGCGAAGACGAGAGGGAAGTGAAAAGAAGAGATGACAGAGAACTCCGCAGTAGAGATCGATGAGGGCGTGTTCGAATCCACCGCCGTGATCGACAACGGGTCCTTCGGCACCCGCACCATTCGATTCGAGACCGGCCGCCTCGCTCAGCAGGCCGCCGGCGCCGTCGTCGCCTACCTCGACGACGAGACCATGTTGCTGTCGGCCACCAGCGCCAGCAAGCACCCCAAAGAGCACTTCGACTTCTTCCCCCTGACGGTGGACGTCGAGGAGCGGATGTACGCGGCCGGTCGCATTCCCGGCTCGTTCTTCCGCCGTGAGGGCCGTCCCTCCACCGACGCCATCCTCACCTGCCGCCTGATCGACCGTCCGTTGCGCCCGTCGTTCGTCGACGGCCTGCGTAACGAGATCCAGGTCGTCGTCACGGTGATGAGCCTCAACCCGCAGGACCTCTACGACGTGGTCGCCATCAACGCGGCGTCGGCGTCCACCCAGATCGCCGGCCTGCCGTTCTCCGGTCCTGTCGGTGGTGTGCGTGTAGCGCTCATCACCTCGGCGGAGAACAAGGCCGGCCAGTGGGTGGCATTCCCGACGGTCGAGCAGCTCGAGAACGCAGTCTTCGACATGGTCGTTGCCGGCCGCATCGTCTCCGGTTCCGGTGACGACGCCGACGTCGCGATCATGATGGTCGAGGCCGAGGCCACCGACAACGTGATCTCCTTGATCGCGGACGGCGCTCAGGCACCGACCGAGGCGATCGTGGCCGAGGGCCTCGAGGCGGCCAAGCCGTTCATCGCGCGGCTGTGCACCGCTCAGCAGCAGCTCGCGGCGAAGGCGTCGAAGCCCACCGGCGAGTTCCCCGTCTTCCCGGCGTACCAGGACGACGTGTTCGCCGCGGTCGAAGAGGCCGCCGCCGAGAAGCTGAGTGCCGCACTCACCATTGCCGGCAAGCAGGAGCGCGACGACAAGACCGACGAGGTCAAGGTCGAGGTGCTCGAGCAGGTTGCACCCAAGTTCGAGGGACGCGAGAAGGAACTCGGCGCAGCGTTCCGTTCGCTGACCAAGAAGCTGGTACGTCAGCGCATCTTGCGCGACCAGTTCCGCATCGACGGTCGTGGAATCACGGACATCCGTTCGCTCTCCGCCGAGGTTGCCCTCGTGCCGCGGGCACACGGTTCCGCGCTGTTCGAGCGTGGCGAAACCCAGATCCTGGGCGTCACCACCCTCGACATGGTGAAGATGGCGCAGCAGGTCGACAGCCTCGGGCCCGAGACCACCAAGCGGTACATGCACCACTACAACTTCCCGCCGTACTCCACCGGAGAGACCGGTCGTGTCGGTTCGCCGAAGCGCCGCGAGATCGGACACGGCGCGCTGGCCGAGCGGGCACTCATGCCTGTACTGCCGAGCGTCGAGGAGTTCCCCTACGCCATCCGTCAGGTGTCGGAGGCTCTCAGCTCCAACGGTTCCACCTCGATGGGTTCGGTGTGTGCGTCGACGCTCGCGCTGCTCAACGCCGGTGTGCCGCTGAAGGCTCCGGTTGCCGGTATCGCCATGGGTCTGGTGTCCGACCAGGTCGACGGGGAGACCCGCTACGTGGCCCTCACCGACATCCTCGGTGCCGAAGACGCTTTCGGTGACATGGACTTCAAGGTCGCGGGCACCAAGGACTTCGTGACGGCCCTCCAGCTCGACACGAAGCTCGACGGCATCCCGTCGAAGGTCCTCGCCGGCGCGTTGTCGCAGGCCAAGGATGCGCGTGCGACGATCCTCGACGTCATGGCCGAGGCCATCGATACTCCGGACGAAATGAGCCCGTTCGCTCCGCGGGTGACGGCCATCAAGGTGCCCGTCGACAAGATCGGCGAGGTCATCGGCCCCAAGGGCAAGATGATCAACTCGATCACCGAGCAGACCGGCGCCAACATCTCCATCGAAGATGACGGCACCGTGTTCGTCGGTGCGACGGACGGCCCGTCCGCGCAGGCCGCGATCGACATGATCAACGCCATCGCCAACCCGCAGCTGCCGAAGGTCGGCGAGCGCTTCCTGGGCACGGTCGTCAAGACCACCGCCTTCGGTGCGTTCGTGTCGCTTCTCCCCGGCCGCGACGGGCTGGTGCACATCTCGAAGCTGGGCTCCGGCAAGCGCATTGCCAAGGTCGAGGACGTCGTGAGCGTCGGCTCCAAGTTGAGGGTCGAGATCGCCGACATCGACAACCGCGGCAAGATCTCGCTGATCCCGGTCGAGGAGGACGGCGCTGCGCCGGCCACCGAGCAGGACGAAGAGCAGGCAGCCGAGAAGTAGGTCTTTCCCAGCTCCTGCCGAGCGGCCCCGCACGTTACTCGTGCGGGGCCGCTCGCGTATTCGGGACCACTGTCAGGTGGTGGGTGCCGCGCCGGCGACGCGGGCGAGCCGCCGAACGAGAAGGGCGATGATCGGCCCGTAGGTGGCGGCCAGCACCGGCTCCACCGGCCCGGGCGCCGACAGCGTCATCGTGATGCGCGAGCCGGAACCGAGGGGTTCGACGGAGTGCTCGAGGTCCATGGGACCCACCCGCCAGGTCCAGGGCCGACCGGCCGTCTTGGCCGAGATGACCACCGGAACCGGAATGAACCACAGCACCCGTGCTGCCCCGCAGCGCCCGCACTGCACCTCCGGAGATCCCAGAGCCCAGGCACCGCGAATGTGCGGAGCCCATTCTGGCCACCGTGACGGCCGTGACAGCAGGGACCAAATCGCGTCGGCCGGCGCGGGAGAATCGGCGGAAAAGGAACGGGGCACCCCCGTCATATACCCGATTCGCGACGCCTTCAGCCGGCTCGGACGGGATCCGACGTGAACACCGGATGAAATGCGGCCAGTCGAGTTGCATGTAACTGTGGGTCCCTCCCACGCTGGTCATCAACGGCGTGGGAGGGAGCCGGTCATGTTGTTTCGCCTGCCCGGGGTCTATCGGCCTCAGCGGGACACCTGGTTGCTCGCCGAGGTACTTGCCGGACGAGAGCTCGGGCCGGGCACGCGTGTGCTCGATTTATGCTGTTGCACCGGCGCATTGAGTGTGGCCGCCTGTGAAGGGGGCGCGGGATGGGTCACCGCCGTCGACGTGTCTCGCCGCGCCGTGATCAGCACTTGGCTCAATTCCAAGCTGAACCGCCGGACCGTGCGGGTGGTGCGGGGCGATCTCGTCGACCCGGTGCGGACGCTGCGCTTCGATGTGGTGGTGGCGAATCCGCCGTACTCGCCGGCGTCGGACGACTCTGTTCTCGGTCGCGGTCGCGGGCGCGTTCTCGGGCTGGCCTGGGATGCGGGAATCGACGGGCGCGCCGTCCTCGACCGCCTCTGCATCGCGGTCCCGGATCTCCTCGCTCCGGGCGGCACTTTTCTCCTCGTCCAGTCTGTCCTGAACGGTGTGGAGAAGTCGCGAACCATGCTCGAGGAGCGGGGTCTGCGGGTCGAGGTCGTGGCCTCGGAACACGTTCCGTTCGGCCCAGCACTCGCCGGCCGCGCGCGGATGCTGGAGGAGCGGGAGATGATTCTCCCTGGGCAGCGAACCGAGCGGATCGTCGTACTGGCCGCCACGGATGTGGGCTCGAGAGCCGGTTCACGCCCAGCTAGCTTCGACGAGTGATCCCGCCGGAGGCGGAAACGGGTCGGTCGGTGTCTCCGTGTAAAGTTTGCCGTTCGACGTCGCCCAGTTTTCGAGGACCGCTGAACCACTACATGGCCAAGATCGATCGCCGCCGCGTCGCGGCCCCCACTGCAGCGTCGACCCTGCGTGAACCGGATCCCGGTGTCGAGCGCACCGTGCTTCCCGGCGGTCTCCGGGTTGTCACCGAATACGTTCCCGGCGTGCGTTCCGCATCCGTCGGTGTCTGGGTCGGTGTGGGATCCCGTGATGAGCAGCCCACGGTCGCGGGCGCCGCGCACTTCCTCGAGCATTTGCTCTTCAAGGCCACTCCGTCACGCAGTGCCCTCGACATCGCCCAGGTGATGGACGGTGTAGGAGGCGAACTCAATGCCTTCACCTCGAAGGAACACACCTGTTTCTACGCGCACGTGCTGGATGAAGATCTGCCCCTGGCAGTCGACCTGGTAAGCGATGTGGTGCTTCGAGGCCGCTGCCGTTCCTCGGATGTCGACGTGGAGCGCCAGGTAGTCCTCGAGGAAATCGCGATGCGTGACGACGACCCCGAAGACTTGCTCGGCGATGCCTTCCTGACGGCCCTGTACGGCGACCACCCCGTCGGCCGTCCCGTGATCGGCAGTGTCGAGTCGATCGAATCGATGACTCGCACCCAGCTGCACTCGTTCCACGTTCGCCGGTACACACCGCCGCGGATGGTGGTGGCGGTGGCCGGGAACGTCGACCACGAGCACACGGTGGAGATGGTGCGCCGGGCGTTCGCCGGTCATCTCGAGGAGGCGGCCGAGCCCGCGCCTCGCCGCGCCGGTGCGTTGCGGCTGCGGACAGCGCCCACGCTGAGCCTCACCAACCGCGACAGCGAACAGGTCCATCTCTCCCTCGGCGTTCGGGCCTTCGGCAGGCACGAGTCGCATCGGTGGGCGCTGTCGGTGCTCAATGCCGCCGTCGGGGGCGGGCTCAGTTCCCGCCTCTTCCAAGAGGTGCGCGAAATCCGCGGGCTCGCGTATTCCGTGTACTCCGGCGTCGATACGTTCGCCGACACCGGTGCGTTCTCGGTCTATGCGGGCTGCCAGCCCGAGAACCTCGGCGAGGTCGCCACGGTCATCCGAGAGGTGCTGTCCACCGTCGCCGCCGACGGCATCACAGACGCTGAATGTGCCCGCGCGAAGGGGTCTCTGCGCGGGGGTCTGGTTCTCGGCCTGGAGGATTCGGGATCGCGGATGCACCGCATCGGCAAGAGCGAACTGAACTACGGCAACCATCGCAGCATCGCCGAAACCTTGGCGAAGATCGATGCCGTCACCACCGACGAGGTTCGCGACGTGGCGAGGGTGCTGTTGCAGCGCCCCTTCGGCGCCGCCGTCGTAGGGCCGTATCGACGCAAACGTGATTTGCCCGCGTCGGTGCGTGGCATCGTCCGGTAACGAGCTACCCCCGACAACAGGAGGCGTGCGAGATGAAGATTCGCGGAGCAGTGCTCGAAGAGATCGGCCGAACACGACCCTTCGCGGAGTCCGCGCCCATCTCTATCGCCGAACTGGAACTGGACGAGCCGGGTCCGGGTGAAATTCTGGTCCGAATCGAGGCTGCGGGACTGTGCCATTCGGACCTGTCCGTCGTCGACGGCAATCGGGTCCGGCCGGTTCCGATGCTGCTCGGTCATGAGGCGGCCGGGCGTGTCGAGCAACTCGGCGCGGGCGTGGACGACCTCAGCGTCGGACAACGGGTCGTCATGACATTCCTGCCGCGCTGTGGCCAGTGCGAGGGCTGCGCCACCGACGGCCAGATGCCGTGCGTGCCGGGTACGAAAGCCAACAACGACGGAACCCTGCTCGACGGCGGCTCGCGTCTGCATCGGGGCGACGAGTCGGTGCACCACCACCTCGGAGTGTCCGGTTTCGCCACGCATGCCGTGGTCAACCGCCATTCTGTCGTTCCTGTCGGTGACGACGTGCCCGCCGATGTGGCCGCGGTACTCGGATGCGCTGTTCTCACCGGAGGCGGAGCCGTTCTCAACGCCGGCAATCCGCGCCCCGGTCAGGCCGTCATGGTGGTCGGCCTCGGTGGGGTCGGAATGGCCGCGATTCTCACCGCCGTCTCGCGGGGTGCCGGCGAGGTCATCGGGGTCGACTCGGTGCCGGAAAAGCTCCAGGCCGCACTCGAACTGGGTGCGACGGCGGTATACACGCCTGCCGAACTGGTGGAGGCCGGCATACGGGCGCCCATCGTGATCGAGGCCGCCGGCAGTGCGCGAGCCTTCGAATCGGCCGTGTCCGCCACCGCCCCCGGCGGAAAAACCATCACCGTCGGGTTGCCGTCCCCACAGGCGCGCTCGTCGATCTCGCCGTTGACCCTGGTGGCCGAGGCCCGCACAATCATCGGCAGCTACCTCGGATCGGCTGTTCCCGCTCGGGACATCCCCGTCTACGAGGATCTGTGGCGTTCGGGAAAGCTGCCCGTGGAGAAGCTGATTTCGTCCCGCATCTCACTCGACCAGATCAACCACGGCATGGACGAACTCGCCGAGGGCCGCGCGATCCGCCAGATCATCGTCTTCGATTGATCGCACCCGGCTACGGGTGTGGAAGATACGGGTGAGGAGAGGAAGATCTCCCGGTCGGCCCCTGCACTTCGGCCGTCACCCGGTGGTTGCGTAGGCTTTCGGGCGAATCGATGTGACTGGACGGAGCGTGGAGAAGTGAGCGCAGCAGCACCCATCAGGGTCGGAGTTCTCGGAGCCAAGGGCAAGGTCGGCCGAGCGATCTGCGAGGCGGTGGAGCAGGCGTCGGACCTCGAGCTCGTGGCGGAGGTCGATCACGGCGACCGGTTGGAGTCGTTCACCGAGTCCGGTACTCAGGTTGTCGTCGACTTCACGCACCCCGATGTGGTGATGGACAATTTGAACTTCCTCGTTGCCAATGGCATTCACGCAGTGGTGGGAACCACGGGCTTCGATGACACCCGCCTCGACACGGTGCGGTCGTGGCTGGCCGATCAGCCCTCGGTGGGGGTCCTCATCGCTCCCAACTTTGCGATCGGAGCCGTTCTGTCGATGCGGTTCGCCGAGGCCGCCGCGCGCTTCTTCGACTCCGTCGAGGTCATCGAACTGCATCACCCCAACAAGGCGGACGCACCGTCCGGCACCGCCTACCGGACCGCGGCGCTCATCTCCGAGGCGCGTCGCAAGGCGGGCCTGGGCCTCAGTCCGGACGCCACCACCACCGAACTCGACGGTGCCCGCGGCGCCGACGTGGACGGTGTCCGGGTGCACTCCGTCCGGCTCGCCGGGCTCGTCGCGCATCAGGAGGTCATCCTGGGAACACAGGGGGAGACGCTGACCATCCGGCACGACTCGATCGACCGCAATTCCTTCGCTCCCGGCGTACTCCTCGGGGTGCGGCAGATCGCGTCCCGCCCCGGCCTCACCGTGGGTATCGACCCGCTCCTCGACCTGTGAAGAGTAACGAGTCGACCAAGACGGTCGTGACGATCGCGTTGCTTGTCGCCGCGCTCGTGTTCTACTTCGTGCTGCTCGGTCAGCGCGGGATCGCCCTGATCCAGGACGGCGGGGTCGCCGCGGTCGGGCTCGGCGTCGGAGTTCTCATCCTTCCGTTCCTCGGTGCGTGGATCGTCTACGCGACACTCCGGGCCGGCCTGCAACATCAGAAACTCGCCCGTCGCATCGGCGACGAGGGTCTCGAACTGGACGTCACGAATCTGCCGAAGCGTCCGTCCGGACGAATAGACCGCGACGCTGCCGACGCCCTCTTCCAGCAGGTCAAGGCGGAATGGGAGGCGGACCCCGACAACTGGCGGAGCTCGTACCGGCTCGCCCGCGCCTACGACTACGCCGGCGACCGCGGCCGCGCCCGGGAGACGATGAAGCGGGCCGTGGAACTCGAACGTCTCGAACGCGAGAGCGGGGCGGGGCAGTAGTGCCGGAACCGGTCGTACGCTGACGACTGTGCCATCACTCCTCGTCGTCCACCACACCCCGTCGCCGGTCACCCGCGAGTGCCTCGAAGCGGTGCTGAAGGGTGCTCGGGACCCCGACATCGAGGGCGTCGAGGTGCGGTCGATACCCGCGCTCGGTGCCACCGTGCCCGACGTCCTCGCCGCCGACGGCTTCCTGTTCGGGACGTCCGCCAACTTCGGTTACATGTCGGGAGCGCTCAAGCACTTTTTCGATACCGTGTACTACCCTTGTCTCGACGCGGTCGCGGGCCGCCCCTACGGTCTGTGGGTACACGGCAACAACGACACCGCCGGCGCGGTCACGTCGGTACAGAAGATCGTGACCGGCCTCGCACTCACGCAGGCCGCCGAAGCGCTCGAACTCACCGGCGCGGTCGACGCGGCAGCACGTGAGCGCTGTTACGAACTCGGTGCGACGGTGGCAGTGGTTCTCGCCGAGGGCATCTGACGCCCGCTGGGGCGTTTCGATCCGCGATCCTGCCTCATACTGTCGGTACCTGGTGACAGGATGCGGTCATGCGTGAGATGACCGCCGCCGCGGCCAGAAAGTCGGCACTGTGGGCGCAGGGATTTGCCGATGCCAGGCCGACGGGTATCCCCACCCGACGGCACATCCGCTCGGTTCTCGACCGGATCGGGCTGTTCCAGATCGATTCGGTGTCGGTGGCGGCTCGGGCCCACTACGTTCCGCTGTTCAGCAGAATCGGCGTCTACGACCGGGGACTGCTCGACTCGGCGGCGTGGTCGCACCGCGCCCGCACGCCGCGCATGCTCGCGGAGTACTGGGCGCACGAGGCGGCGTTCATCCCGGTCGAGGACTGGCCGTTGTTCCGGTGGCGTATGCACCGCTACCGGCACGGCAGGTGGGCAGGCGAGGCCCGGGTGCTCGACCGCAATCCCACCCTCGCCGCCGATGTGCTCGACGTGATCCGGGCGGTGGGTCCCAGCAGCGCCCGCGACGTGGAGAAGCACCTCGAGGTCGACCGGCCCGATCGCAAAGGGCCGTGGTGGGATCGCAGCGACACCAAGGTCGTATGCGAGCAGTTGTTCGCCGCCGGGGCCCTCGCGGTCGACAAACGAGTCGCGTTCACCCGTCACTACGATCTCACCGACCGAGTGGTGCCCGAAAGAATTCTCGCGCAGGAGTATTCGGAGGAGGAGTCGATCCGGCGACTCGTCGGCCGGTCCGCATGGGCACTGGGAGTAGCGACGGAGTCGGACCTGCGCGACTACTACCGGCTGTCGCCGGCGCAGATCAAGCCCGCAGTCGAGGACCTCGTCGAGGACGGTGTGCTCCACGCCGTCAGCGTGCGAGGCTGGGACGTTCCGGCGTACATGCATCGCGACGTCCGGACGCCGCGGCGGGTAGAGGGCGCCGCGTTGTTGTGTCCGTTCGATCCGCTTGTATTTTTCCGACCGCGGACGGAGCGGATGTTCGACTTCCGGTATCGCCTCGAGATCTACACTCCCGCGCACAAGCGGGTGCACGGATACTACGTCTTTCCGTTCCTACTCGACGGCGAGTTGGTAGCCCGAGTCGATGTGAAAGCCGACCGAGCGAGGGGAGCCCTCGAGGTGCGGTCGGCCTTCGTCGAAGCGGGAGCGCGTCCCGAGCGGGTGGTGGAGCCGCTGCTGTCCGAGCTGTACCGGATGGCGGAGTGGCTCGAGCTGGGCGAAGTCACGGTAGACAAGCGCGGAGATCTCGCCCCACTTCTCGCGGCCGCGGCGAAGCGACCGCGAGAAGTGTGAGCACTACAGGCTTTCGACGAACTTGGTGAGACCCTTGCTGGCCGTCTCCAGTGCAGTCTTCTGCGCCTTCTTCACGAGGAAACCGGGCAACGGGATCTTCGGATCGACCGTCAGCTCGAAAGTCACCTTGGTGCCGGAGCCTGATTCGGTCAGAACATACGAGCCGTCCTGCGCATTTTGCTGACCGCTCTCGACGAGGTGCCACGACACGGTGTCGTCACCCTCGAAGGTGTAGTCGACCACCTGCTCGTCGCTGATGCCGAGAATGGAGACGTTCATCCGAACACGGTGGGGCCGGCCGTCGTCGTGGGTGCTTTCGATGGTCACCGACTTGTGAGCAGACGACCACTCGGGCAGCCGATCCACCGCGGCGATCGCGGCCATCACCGTGGCCGGATCGGCCTTGATCTCGAACTCTTTGACGCCGGAAACGGCCATATTTTTCGCTCCTTCGAGCCCGTGGCGACTCTCACCGTGTGGCTGTTGCGACGTAATTAGAACACCGTCGGTGCCGGGGGAGTGGAGGGAGTACGGCTGCGCTTCAGAAATTGTTGCCGAGGTTCCGGCGCATATGGTCTTTGAGGGCGCCCTGCACTGCCTGGGACACCCACGAGTTCAGCGACACTCCGTTCTGTGACGCGGCCTCCTCTGCCTTCGACTTGATCTGATCCATCAGCCGCAGAGTGACGCGGCTGATGTCACCTGTGGCGTCATCGAAGGCGGCGCTGATGTCTTCGGCGGTGGTGGTGTTCTTGTCCTCGGCTCCTGCGGCGCTTGCGGTGGTGCGGGCGATGTCGACCCCGACCTCGGTACCTTCCAGTCGCACCTTCACGGCGCGGCTCTCGAGGGCAGAAGACACCTCACCAGCAAATTCGGTGAGTGCGGACAGTAGGAGGAGCCGGGTCGCCGGTTCGACGGCTGCCGCGAGCGCCGCCGCGGTGTCCCGGGTCCGGTCGTCGCCGAGGGCTGCGGCTGCCGTGAGGTCGTCGCGCAGCCGGGCGACGTAACTGTCGAGGTTCATGACGCCAGCATGACGTCATCGGTGACGTCGGTCAAGGGTGTCGGTCGAGGCGTGGCAGCGACCGCCGCATGGGCGCCCCCACCCGCACGGAGCCCGAATTACGGCGCAACTAGGGTTTACGCATCAGGAATGGATCCGTTCTCGGGTCCGGTAGGAGGATCAGGCAGTGCCGCAGACGGTGTCGCTCAGGGTGCAGCTCGTCGCGAAGACGGAGTTCTTTCCACCGGAGGACATCCCGTGGGAGACGGACGCCGACGGCGGGGAGGCGCTGGCCGAGTTCGCGGGGCGCGCCTGCTATCAGAGCTGGTCGAAGCCGAATCCCCGCACGGCGACAAACGCCGGGTATCTTCGCCACCTCCTGGAAGTCGGGCACGAATCCGTCCTGGAACACGGCAGCGTCACCTTTTACATCACCGGAATCTCCCGCTCATGCACCCACGAGCTGATTCGGCACCGGCATTTCTCCTACTCGCAGTTGTCGCAGCGGTTCGTGCGGGAGAACGACTCCAACGTGGTCGTGCCGCCCGCGATCGCCGGTGATCCCGAGCTCGAGGCGCTCTTCGCCACAGCGACGGACGCGAGCCGGGCGGCATACGGCGAGCTGCTCGAAGCACTCGAGGCCAAGCTTGCGGAGACCTCGAGCCTTCCCGTGCGGAACAAGGAGGCCCGCCAGGCCGCCCGGGCTGTACTGCCCAACGCGACCGAGACCCGGGTGGTGGTCACCGGCAACTACCGCGCGTGGCGTCACTTCGTGTCCATGCGGGCCACCGAGCACGCCGACGTCGAGATTCGGCGACTTGCTGTCGATTGCCTCAGGCAGTTGCAGGAGGCGGCACCTAATGTGTTCGGCGACTTCGAGATCGTCGACTGGGGAGACGGATCGGAAGTGGCGCGGAGCACGTTTTCCGCCGACCTGTGAGTGGTGTGCGAAAGTACCTGGGCCACCGGGTAGCCTTCTGACCATGACCTACGGTGATTCCGCTTCTAACGTCGAGCGTCCGTTCGGCACCGTTTCCACTGCGATGGTGACGCCGTTCACCTCCGACGGAAAGCTGGACGTCGACGCGGGTGTCCGCCTCGCGGCGTACCTCGTCGACAATGGATGCGACGCTCTCGTGCTCGCCGGTACCACCGGTGAGTCGCCGACGACCACGGAGAACGAGAAGCTCGAGCTGCTCCGCGCCGTCATCGACGCCGTCGGCGACCGGGCGAAGATCATCGCAGGCGCAGGAAGTAACGACACCGCCCACAGTGTCGAACTCGCGCGCGACGCCGCCCGCGCCGGGGCGCAGGGACTCCTCGTCGTCACCCCGTACTACTCGCGTCCGCCGCAGGCGGGTCTGTACGCCCACTTCACTGCCGTCGCAGATGCCACCGACCTTCCGGTGATGCTCTACGACATTCCGCCGCGCTCCGTCGTCCCCATCGAGACCGAGACGATCCGCCGCCTCGCCGAGCATCCGCGCATCGTCGCGGTCAAGGACGCGAAGGGCGACTTGAACGCCGGCGCCGAATTGATCGGAACCACCGACCTCCTCTTCTACTCGGGCGATGATCCGCTGAACCTGCCGTGGTTGGCGGTCGGCGCCACCGGTTTCGTCAGCGTGATCGGGCACCTCGTGCCGTCCCGGCTGCGTGAACTCCACACGGCATTCGCGGCTGGCGATATCGCCCGGGCGCGTGCCATCAACCTCAGCCTGATCCCGGTCATCCGATCCGTTGCGCGGTTGGGCGGCGTCAGTGCGTCGAAGGCAGGATTGCGATTGATAGGTCTCGACGTGGGCGAACCCAGGCTCCCTCAAGTGGCACCCACCCACGATCAGCTCGATCTCCTGGCCGCCGACCTTCACGCTGCGGGGGTACTCGCATGACCCGTCCCCCTCGTCGTCGCAGCGCAAGCCGCCAGGCCGGACCGCCGTCTCCCAGCCCGGCCGAGCAGCCCACAGCACCTCCCGTGTCAGAGCCGTCGGCGCCGGCGACGGAGCAACCGAAATCGGAACCCCCGCTCGCTGAGACCCCCACTGCGCCGAAGCAGGCGAAATCCGCGCCGGTGAAGGCTGCATCCACTAAGACGGGCGCCACCGGCAAGTCGCCCTCGCGCTCTCGTCGCGGTGGCAACGGCAACAAGCGTCCGGACAACCGGGCGGCAACTCCCGATCCGACCGCGCGGCTCGGTGCACCGCCCAAGGCGCCCTTCAAGGGACTGCGCGTGGTCGCCCTCGGGGGCATCGGTGAAATCGGCCGGAACATGACCGTCTTCGAGCATCAGGGCAAACTGCTCATCGTCGACTGCGGCGTCCTGTTTCCCGAGGACCAGCAGCCTGGTGTCGATCTGATCCTGCCGGACTTCCGGCACATCGAGGATCGCATGGCCGATGTCGAGGCCGTCGTCCTCACCCACGGTCACGAGGATCACATCGGCGCGATCCCATTCCTGCTCCGCCTCCGGCCGGATCTGCCGGTCATCGGCTCCCGATTTACGCTCGCGCTCGTCGCAGCCAAGTGCCGGGAACATCGTCAGCGACCCAACCTCGTCGAGGTGACGGAAGGCCAGCGCACGGCACACGGCCCGTTCGAGTGTGAGTACTTCGCGGTCAACCACTCCATCCCGGACGCGATCGCGGTCGCCATCAGGACGGACGCCGGAGTCGTGCTGCACACCGGTGACATCAAACTCGACCAGCTTCCGCTCGACGGCAGGCTCACCGACCTTGCCGGCTTCTCGCGTCTCGGCGACGAAGGCGTGGACCTGTTCCTGGTCGACTCGACCAACGCCGAGGTGCCGGGATTCGTCACACCGGAACGTGAGATCGGCGGCGTGCTCGACAACGTCATCGGTAAGGCGAAGCAACGTGTGATCGTGGCGTCGTTCGCCAGCCACGTCCACCGCATCCAGCAGGTCGTCGACGTGGCGCACCGCTACAACCGCAGGGTTGCGTTCGTGGGCCGGTCCATGGTCCGCAACATGCAGATCGCACAGGATCTCGGCTACCTGAGCGTGCCCGACGGTCTGGTGGTCGACATCGACACCGCGGCGAACCTGCCCGACGATCGCCTCGTTCTCATCTCCACCGGCTCTCAGGGTGAACCGCTGTCGGCGTTGTCGCGGATGGCGCGGGGTGAACACCGGCAGATCAATGTCCGGGCCAACGACCTGGTGGTCCTCGCCTCGTCATTGATTCCGGGTAACGAGAACTCCGTCTTCGCGGTGGTGAACGGCCTCGCCAAGCGCGGCGCCACCGTGGTCACGCAGCAGAGCGCCAAGGTGCACGTCTCCGGTCACGCGTCGGCGGGTGAGCTGCTCTACCTGTACAACGCGGTCCGGCCCACCAATGCCATGCCGGTGCACGGCGAATGGCGGCACCTGCGCGCAAACGCCGCGCTGGCCAAGGCCACCGGCGTTCCGGAAGAACGCATCGTGCTCGCCGAGGACGGCGTGGTGGTCGACATGGTGGACGGTCTCGCCGAAATCGTCGGGCAGGTACCGGTAGGACACGTCTACGTCGACGGACTGTCCGTCGGTGATGTCGGCGACTCCACGCTGTCGGATCGATTGGTTCTCGGGGAGGGCGGGTTCATTGCGATCAACGTGGTGATCGACGACCACACCGGCCGCGCCGTCAGCACCCCGGAGGTGTCCGGGCGCGGATTCTCCGACGACCCGACCGCCCTCAAGGATGCCGCTCAGCTGGTCGAGGCGGAACTCGCGCGCCTGGCCACGGAGGGCATCAACGACGCGCATCGGATCGCTCAGGCGATCCGGCGGGTGGTGGGTAAGTGGGTTGCGGACAAGTACCGTCGCCGGCCGATGATCGTGCCCACCGTGATCGCGGTGCCGTCGTTCGACGGCAAATAGTTCCGCGGCAGGTAGATTCGTTCGGGTGACCTTCGCCCGAGATGAACGCCTTGCCCTGGTCGACTCGATGGCCGAGTTCGGCCCGGATGCGCCCACGCTCTGTGGGGACTGGACCAACCGGGATCTCGCGGCCCACCTCGTCGTCCGTGAACGGCGGCTCGACGCGGCCCCGGGAATCCTCGTCAGCCGTCTCGCCGGTTACACCGAGCGGGTCCAGAACGAGACGGCGACGCGCCCGTGGAGCCGGCTGCTCGACGAGGTCCGGACCGGTCCTCCGCGGTGGTCGCCGATGTACTGGGTCGACGCTCAGGTGAATCTGGGCGAGATGTTCGTCCATCACGAGGACGTGCGCCGTGCCCACGAAGGGTGGGAGCCGCGGATTCTCCCCACAGCGCGCCAGGACGCCCTGTGGGGTCTTGCACGCAAGGTGGGACGGCTCGGCTATCGCCGCGCGCCTGTCACGGTGGTGCTCGAACGTCCGTCGGGTGAGCAGGCGACGGTGCGCAACGCCGGGCCCCGACAGGTCGTTCTCCGAGGTGAACCTGCCGAATTGGCCCTGCACGCGTTCGGGAGAGACGCCGTGCGGATCGAGGCCGCGGGGGACGCCGAGGATGTCGCCGCGATCATGTCACTGGACCGTAGCTTCTGAGGCGCTCGGCACAGGTCGACGGCTGTTACGGGTGTTGCGGATGGTCCGGAAGGTGCCGCAGCGACTAATCTGAGAACCATGGCAGGTAAGGCGAGCGCCCGCGGTTCGAGCACGACGACGTCCACGGCAAGGACGGGCGTGCGGGGTGCCTCGTCTGCGTCCAAGCCGAAGTCGCGGACGACCCGCACTGTCAGCACTCCGCGTAAGGCCACCTCGCCGCGTGCCGGTGCCACCCGCGGCGGCGGCGGGAGAAAGCCGGCGGCGAAGAAGGCGTCCGGCGCGAGCCCGTTGAAGTCGGTGGGCCGCGGCATCGGCGCCGGATGGTCGCTGGTGGCCAAGGGTGTCGGAGCAACCACCCGCACCGTCGGCAAGGCTGCCGAGATCGAACAAGGACATCGGCGCGACGGAATTGCGCTCGGTCTGATCGCGATGAGTGTCGTCATCGCCGGAGGCATCTGGTTCTCCGCGGGCGGTCCTGTGGGGGAGTGGATCGAAACCGGTGTCCGGGCGGTATTCGGCGGCGCCTCCGCGGTGTTGCCCGTGATCGGCGTCGGCATTGCCGTCGTACTGATGCGAACGGAGCCGAAGCCGGAGATCCGGCCGCGACTGGTGCTCGGGTCGCTGTTGGTGGGATTGCCCGCACTGGGTCTCTGGCACATCGCGAGTGGCGCCCCCACCGACGCCGACGGCCGGGCGCAGGGTGCGGGCTTCGTCGGCTATGCGGCGGGCGGTCCGTTGACGGACGGACTGACCGTGTGGTTGTCCGCTCCTTTACTGCTCATGGCAGCGCTCTTCGGCGTCCTGTTGGTCACCGGGACCACGGTGCGCGAAGTTCCCGGCAAACTGCAGGCGTACTTCGGCACTTCCTTCGGCCGCGACCACTACGCCGACTACGACAGCGAGTACTACGAGGACGGCGAATACGACCCCACGCTGTTCGACGCCGACGGCTACCCGGTGGACGACTACGCGTCCGGACCGAAGGGCGCACCGGCCGACAACTATCCCACCGACGAATACACCGTGAGCGACACGGCGAAGACGGAAGTGCTGGGACTCTGGGACGCCGAGACCGCGGCGGAGCCGGTGCCGCCGCCACCCGTTCCGACGCCGAAACCCGCTCGCCCCAAGACCAAGCCGGTGGTGGCGCCGAAGCCGGAACCCGAACCGGAGCCGCCGCTGCCCGAGGTCGACAAGTTCGTGACCGATCGGGTTGTGGAGGGTGACTACACGCTGCCTCCGACATCGCTGCTGATCGACGGTGATCCACCGAAGAAGCGCAGTTCGGCCAACGACGCGATGATCGAGGCGATCACCGAGGTCCTCGACCAGTTCAAGATCGATGCCGCGGTCACCGGGTTCACCCGGGGCCCCACCGTCACCCGGTACGAGGTGGAACTCGGTCCCGGCGTCAAGGTCGAGAAGATCACCGCTTTGGCCCGCAATATCGCCTATGCCGTCGCCACCGACAATGTGCGCCTGCTGGCACCGATCCCCGGAAAGTCCGCCGTCGGTATCGAGGTGCCCAACTCAGACCGTGAGATGGTGCGCCTGGCCGACGTCCTCACCGCGCCCTCGACGCGGAAGGACCACC
The DNA here is from genome assembly GCF_044389235.1 of Rhodococcus sp. NPDC019647. Taxonomy (NCBI): domain Bacteria; kingdom Bacillati; phylum Actinomycetota; class Actinomycetes; order Mycobacteriales; family Nocardiaceae; genus Rhodococcus; species Rhodococcus sp. NPDC019647. The sequence continues at coordinate 344,076 of NZ_JBIRXS010000001.1, forward strand.
ATCCGCTGGTGATCGGTCTCGGTAAGGACATCGAGGGCCACTTCGTCAGCGCGAACCTGGCAAAGATGCCGCACCTGCTCGTGGCAGGCTCGACCGGCTCCGGTAAGTCCAGCTTCGTCAACTCGATGCTGGTGTCGCTGCTCTCGCGTGCGACGCCCGATGAAGTGCGGATGATCCTCATCGACCCCAAGATGGTCGAACTGACGCCTTACGAGGGCATTCCGCACCTCATCACGCCCATCATCACCCAGCCCAAGAAGGCCGCTGCCGCGCTGGCCTGGCTGGTGGAAGAGATGGAACAGCGTTACCAGGACATGCAGGCCAATCGGGTGCGCCACATCGACGACTTCAACTCCAAGGTGAAGTCCGGGGAAATCACTGCCCCACTCGGAAGTGAACGGGTCTACCGTCCGTATCCGTACATTCTCGCCATCGTCGACGAGCTGGCGGACCTCATGATGACCGCACCGCGCGATGTCGAGGAAGCGATCGTGCGCATCACGCAGAAGGCGCGTGCAGCCGGCATCCACCTCGTGCTGGCCACGCAGCGGCCGTCGGTGGACGTCGTAACCGGGTTGATCAAGACCAATGTGCCCTCGCGGCTCGCCTTCGCGACGTCCTCGCTCACCGACTCCCGAGTCATCCTGGATCAACCCGGTGCCGAGAAGCTGATCGGTATGGGCGACGGGTTGTTCCTCCCGATGGGTGCGGGCAAGCCGACCCGTCTTCAGGGCGCCTTCATCACCGACGAAGAGATCTCGGCGGTGGTCGATTTCAGTAAGAACCAGGCGGAGCCGGAGTACACCGAGGGTGTCACCGCGGCGAAGGTCGGGGAGAAGAAGGATGTCGACCCCGATATCGGCGACGATATGGACGTGCTGCTGCAGGCGGTCGAACTCGTCGTGTCCAGCCAGTTCGGTTCCACGTCGATGCTGCAGCGCAAACTGCGTGTCGGGTTCGCGAAGGCCGGCCGGTTGATGGACCTGATGGAAACTCGGGGCGTGGTCGGACCCAGCGAAGGCTCCAAGGCGCGTGAGGTTCTGATCAAGCCCGATGAATTGGACGGCCTGTTGTGGTCGATCCGCGGTGGAGATCCGAACGAGGCCCCGTCCGACGAGTAGAGCGGACTCAGTGTCCGAAAACTCAGTGTCCGAAATGTGCGATTCCGGCGCGATGTGGTTGAATGGTCAGCGACTTGGAGGGGAGTATCCCCACCTCTGTGGCAGCATCGTCAGCACGATCGGCACCATTGCCGATCCGGGGCTGCCAGTCGGTCGGACCTCGGTCCGACTCGGCGGGAGAGACCTCCGGTACCCAACGAGGTCTACCGGAGGTCTGTCTACATGCATGTCTCGCCGCTGGTCTGGGTCATCACCTGTGTGGTGATTCTCGGACTGTTCGTCTTCGACTTCTTCGCCCACGTGCGCACCCCGCACGCCCCGAGCTTCCGGGAGTCGGCCTTCTGGTCGACGGTGTACATCGCCATCGCGATCCTGTTCGGATTGATCGTGATGTGGCTCTGGGGCAGCCAGTACGGAGGAGAATACTTCGCGGGTTACGTCACCGAGAAAGCGCTGTCGGTCGACAACCTCTTCGTCTTCGTGATCATCATGGCGACGTTCTCCGTGCCGCGGGAGTTCCAGCAGAAGGTACTGCTGATCGGCATCGTCATGGCATTGGTGATGCGCGGCATCTTCATTGCGGTCGGCGCGGCTGCCATCAACACCTACAGCTGGGTGTTCTACCTGTTCGGCGCCTTCCTCATCTACACCGCATACACGCTGGTCCGTGACCACGGGCACGAGAAAGAGGTCGAGGAGGAACGCGACAGCAAGATCGTCGCGCTGGTGAAGAAGGTTCTTCCCACCACGGATTCCTACGACGGCGACAAGCTCGTCACCAGGATTAACGGCAAGCGCGTGGTCACATCGCTGCTTCTGGCACTCGTCGCCATCGGATTCACCGACGTGCTGTTCGCCCTCGACTCGATCCCGGCGATTTACGGCCTCACTCAGGAGCCGTACTTGGTCTTCACCGCCAACGCGTTCGCGCTCATGGGACTGCGCCAGCTGTACTTCCTGATCGGTGGGCTGCTCGACCGGCTCGTGTACCTGTCTTACGGGCTGTCGATCATTCTGGCGTTCATCGGTGTCAAGCTGGTGTTGCACGCCCTCCACGAGAACACGCTGGGCTTCGTCAACGGCGGGGAACACGTCGCGGTCCCCGAGATCACGACGGGAACGTCTCTCGCCGTCATCGTCGGGGTACTGGCCGTCACGACCGTGGCCAGCCTCCTCAAGACGCGGAACATGAGCTCCGTCACGTAGCGTTCACTCGCGGAACGCCGGTGGGGGCCGGTACCCGGCGGGTCAGAGACTGAACTCGCCGAGTACCGGGATCCACTCCACGATCCGGGACGCCGTCACCAGGTCGTGGACGGCAAACGGGTCGTGGGTGAACAGCAACTCCACGGTCTCCGCGTCGGCGGCGTCGACGATGATGAAGGCACCACTGCCGTCGGCGAACGGACCCGAAGACAGTACGGTCTTGCGCTCGACGAGGTCACCGAGCCAGGCCCGGTGGGCGGCACGGTGTTCGTCGCGGCCGGCCGCGGTCTCGTCCGAATAGGTGTACTCCACTACGAACAGTGACATGTTTTTCGCTCTCTGTAGATATGGAAAATTCACTCCCGGCTGGGCCGATTTCGTCCCGGATGCCGGGATTCGTCAGAGTGTGAGGAGCATCCGGGTGTTCCCGAGGGTGTTCGGCTTGACATAGCTGAGGTCGAGAAACTCGGCGACACCGGTGTCGTACGAACGGCACATTTCGGCGTACACCTCCGCGGTGACGGGTGTGCCGTCGATTTCCACGAACCCGTGTTTGGCGAAGAAATCGACCTCGAAGGTGAGCACGAAGAGTCGTTCGAGTTCGAGTTCGCGTGCGACCTCGATCAGTTTTGCGACCACCTGGTGGCCCGCGCCCCGGCCCTTCGCCTGCGGATCGACTGCGATGGTGCGCACCTCGCCCAGGTCGGCCCACAGGACGTGCATTGCGCCGCAACCGATTACAGCGCCGTCACGCTCGGCGACCCAGAACTCCTGGATGGATTCGTACAGAGTGACGAGATTCTTTTCGAGCAGAATCTTGCCGGCGTAGATGTCGATCAGACGCTTGATCTCGGGCACGTCGGAGGTTCGTGCTCGCCGCACGATCAGCTGATTGTCGGCGGTGTTCGGCGTCCGAGATGTCATGGCGTGAACATTAGCCAACAGCCCTACCGATATTCTTAGGCACGTGCCGGTACCGCCTCTGACTTCTCCCCGATCCCCAGGACGTCCAGGGGCGCAGTTCGACGCCGTGGTGTGCCGATGAGTACGCAGCGTGAGGATCGGCCTGCGGCAGACGACCCGACGGCTCCGAACCCCGCTGTCGAGCCGGCGAGTGAGACGCAGGTGCCACTACTCAACATCGCCAACATTCTGACGATCCTGCGGATCTTGCTGGTGCCGGTCTTCCTGGTCGTACTGCTGATCGGCGACGGTCACGAGCTGGTGTGGCGGCTGGTGGCGACAGGCGTGTTCGCGGTGGCGGCCATCACGGACCGGATCGACGGTCAGCTGGCCCGCAAATACGGACTGGTCACCGATTTCGGCAAGCTCGCCGATCCGATCGCAGACAAGGCGCTGATCGGAGCCGCACTGGTCGGTCTCTCTGTGCTGGGCGATCTGCCCTGGTGGGTGACGGTCGTCATCGCGGTACGTGAACTGGGCATCACCCTGCTGAGGTTCGCCGTGTTGCGCCACGCCGTCATTCCGGCAGGCAGGGGAGGAAAGCTCAAGACACTCGTGCAGACGATCGCGATCGGTTTCTACCTCTTGCCTCTTCCCGACGCCTTCGATGTCGCCGGCTGGGTACTCATGGGCGCTGCCGTGGCACTGACGGTGATCACCGGGCTCGACTATGTCGTCCAGGCCGTTCGTCTACGTGCCGGGGTCCACCGAGTCGAGATGAGGGCGGGCACCGGCGCATGACCGACCCGTTGACCCCGGGCACCCGCGTGGGCGAACTGGTGGATCTGCTGACCCGGCGCGGTGAAACGGTCGCGACTGCGGAATCGCTGACAGCGGGACTTCTCGCGGCGACCATCGCGGGCGTTCCGGGCGCCAGTAAGATCCTCCGCGGCGGCCTCGTCGTCTATGCGACAGATCTCAAGGAGACCCTTGCAGGCGTGGATCCCGTGTCGCTGGCCGCGGACGGACCCGTCTCCGCGTCCACCGCCCGCGGACTTGCCGAGGCTGCACGCGTGCGCTGCACCGCCGACTGGGGGATCGGCCTGACCGGTGTCGCGGGCCCGGACACGCAGGACGGGCACCCCGTGGGCACGGTATTCCTGGGGATCTCCGGTGCCGGTGGGCACTCGGTGCTCGAACTGCGATTGGCGGGCGACAGATGGGGAATCCGTAAATCTGCGGTTTCTGCGGCCGTGTCGGAACTCCTCGATCGCGTGCAGGAAACATCCGCAGGCTAAGGTCGGGAACCAATCGGTCCTGTTCGCGCGTTGAGTAGGCGAGACAGGTGACGGATGAAGGAGGAGCGAGATGGCGCTGCTATTGCGTGAGGCAATCGGTGACAGTCTTCGGCGCACGCGCGTTTCGCAGAGCCGGACCCTGCGTGAGGTGTCGAACAGTGCGCGAGTGAGCCTCGGGTACCTGTCCGAGGTCGAGCGGGGGCGTAAAGAGGCCTCGAGCGAGCTTCTGGCGGCGATCTGCGATGCATTGGAGGTTCCACTCTCCGATGTCCTCGTCGACGTCAGCGAGTCGCTGTCCGACCGATCGTCGGCCGAGCGTACGGCTGACGGAGCTTCGGCCGAGGTGTCCGCACGGGCCGGTTCGACGACCATCGCCCGCGACACGAGGGTCGTGATTCCCGCGCCGACGGCGCAGGCACTCGCTGCTGCGTAGCACCGCGCCCGCCGAACCGATAGATTTCACGTAACGCCGATCTCGTCTTCGGTGGTCAGACAGGCAGTCGGGGCGCAGCCCTTGTTCCGGTGCGTGACGGTCGCGCATCGGGTCGCGCATCGCGCGGCGCAACAGATGGAGGCAGGATCAAACCCATGGCTAATCCTTTCGTCAAGGGATGGAAGTACCTGATGGCGCTCTTCAATTCCAAGATCGATGAGAAGGCTGACCCCAAGGTTCAGATTCAGCAGGCGATCGAGGATGCGCAGCGTCAGCACCAGGCCCTTTCACAGCAGGCCGCGTCTGTCATCGGCAACCAGCGCCAGCTCGAGATGAAGCTGAGCCGTCAACTCGACGAGGTCGAGAAGCTGAACGCCAATGCCCGGCAGGCCGTCAACCTGGCTGATCAGGCGCAAGCTGCCGGTGACACCGAGAAGGCGATCCAGTACACCAACGCCGCCGAGGCCTTCGCTGCTCAGCTGGTCACAGCAGAGCAGGGCGTCGAAGACCTCAAAGCTTTGCACGATCAGTCGCTCCAGGCCGCCGCGCAGGCAAAGAAGGCCGTGGAGCAGAACGCGATGGCACTGCAGTCCAAGGTTGCGGAACGCACCAAGCTGCTCAGTCAGCTCGAGCAGGCGAAGATGCAGGAGCGGGTCAGCGAGTCGCTGCGTTCGATGGACAGCACGCTGTCCGCGCCCGGCAATACACCCAGCCTCGACGCCGTGCGCGACAAGATCGAACGCCGCTACGCCGACGCACTGGGCTCCGCCGAACTCGCCCAGAACTCGGTCTCCGGTCGCATGATGGAAGTGCAGCAGGCCAGCATCCAGATGGCAGGCCACAGCCGCCTCGAGCAGATCCGGGCGTCGATGAAGGGTGATGCGCTCCCTTCCGGTGGGACCGCCGCCGCCCCGGCTACCCCAGCCGCCAACCAGCAGCCTCCCGCCGCGGGCCAGACCGGCACTGCGGGTCAGTAGCCGAACACTGATCCCCATGAGTCCCACCCGAGGTGGCCGACCCGGACGTGTCGTCCGGTCGGCCACTGTCGTATCCGGCCTCGTTGGAGTGCAGGGCGCCTTGCGGGACGCCGGTGAGTCGGTCGTCGAGGCTGCTCAGCGCTTGCGTGATCCGCGCGAACGTCTGTTACGGAAGAAGCGACGCGCTCGCCGGTGGGCGCAGCGCTACGGCATCGTGTCCGGATCCTCGGCGACCGGTGCTGCGGGCCTCGCCCTCGCCGCTGCCCCCGAATGGTCGATGGTGATGGCCGGCGGCGGCGCGGTCGTGTTCGCGGTGCCGGCCGTGATGGCGCTGAACCGTTACCGGAAGCTCGACGCCGTCGTGCCGCCGCCGGGCCGCCCTGACCGACGGTCCCTTCCGTCTCCCTCCTCGGCCGCCCGGGAGCCGATGGAGCGGCTCGTGCACAGCGAGCGCGCACTCCACGGAATTCTGGGGGTGCTCGGTCGTTCGGCGTCGATCAGTCCGGATGACATCGAGGACACCCACCGCACAGCGCGGTCCGCGGCGGCCGCTCTGCACGCGGTCGCCGTCGACATCGCGGAGATGGAGAGCGCCGCCGTCGGAAGCCGGGCAGCAGCGCCGTCGCTCCACCGGGCCATCGCGTCCGCCGCCGCCCAACTCGACGACGGCGTCGATCAATTCGAGGAACTGGTAGCGGCTGCCGCCGAAGTCACGGTTCCCGGCGCGTCCGGGGCAGTGGGCGGCCTGGCCACCGAACGTGCGGAGCTGGTGTCGGCTACCGAAAAGCTGGCCGGCCTCGCCGCGGCGCTCGGCGAGATCGACGACATCGTGCGCCGATACCGCTGAGCTCTGTCATGTCTTCCCATGGCGTCGTGACCGGCGCCGCCCGGGCTCGGGGGAGTGGGGGACAACCCTGAACTTTCCCTGATCTTTGCGATGACCTGGTGCTTTACGGGCAGCCACGTGCCAGGCTGGTGTGCGTACCCGACGAGTGGGGTCCATCGGATGTCGCGCAGGAATCGATCGGGGAGATGTGAGTGGAGGAAGTCATGTTCTGGAAAATCGTTCTGGCGATCGTGCTGATCTGGATCGCGCTGGCCGTCGTCGGTGCATTGATCGAGGGCCTGTTCTGGGTACTTGTCGTCAGTGCCGTCGTGTTCGGGGCATACCTCCTGTACAAGGCGATGTCCGGATCCGGCGAGAAGTCTGACATCACACGCCTCTGAGGTGCAGTCTCGAACTATGCAACCGGTACCTGAGGACTGGCATCGCGGGCTCGTCGTCGTCGCCCACCCCGATGACATCGAATACGGGGCGGCAGCGGCGATCGCCCGATGGACCGCACAGGGCAAGGACATCCGATATGTGCTCGCGACCAGTGGCGAAGCCGGAATCGCGGGACTGCACCCTCGTGAATCGGGTCCCATCCGCGAGGAGGAGGAGCGTCGCTCGGCGGCCGTCGTCGGGGTGTCGCAAGTGGAGTTTCTCGGCTACCCCGACGGGCGGCTCGTCGAAAGTCTGGATCTGCGCCGCGACCTCGCTGCGGCCATTCGGCGTCATCGCCCCGACCTGGTGGTGACCGCACACTTCGGCGATACCTGGGGTCCCGGGCAGCCCAACAGTGCCGACCATCGCGCCCTCGGACGCAGTGTCCTCGATGCCGCAGCGGATGCCGCGAACGAGTGGATCTTTCCCGAACTGGGGGAGAGGGGACTGCCGCCGTGGCGCGGAGTGCGCTGGGTCGCGGTCAACACCATGCAACCCACTCATGCGGTCGACGTCACGGACACCGTCGATCGAGCCGTTGTGTCACTCGCCGAGCATGCACGCTATCTCGAAGCGCTGTCCGACATCCCCGTGGGAAAACAGGCGCGCGCCCAGGTCGAGGCGGTCACCGCCCCACAGCCCGGATTCGAAGCCGACCGCGCCGTCGGCTTCGACCTCTACTACTTCGAGTGACTCGGTCTTCCTGAAGCGCTGTGGCGTAGCGCAACGTGGCGGGGCTGGCGGTGGCGATGGAGGCGCAAGACTCGGACCATGACGGAAACGCCGGGATTCCCGAACTAGCGTCCGCGCCTCTACTTGACGGCCGACGCCCACAGTCCCCGGCGCAGTTTCAGTACTGCGGGCGGTGCCGAGGTGTGAACATCGCCCATACGTTACGATGTTACACACGATGTCTATCCGTAATCCTCTGTCGCGTGACGACAGCACGCCGAGCGTCGACGACGCCATTCTCGACGCAGCACGTTCCTGCATCCTCGACTTCGGGTTGCGCAGAACCACCCTGGCCGAGGTCGCGCGCCGGGCGGGGGTCAGCCGACCGACGGTCTACCGCCGTTGGGCGGATACCCGGGCGGTGGTCGCCGACCTCATGACGCGCGAGATCGCCGATCTCACCCCGGCATTCACACTCGACGAGCCGGTATACGACCAACTCGTCGACGCTGTCGTCGACGTCTCCGCGGCGGTGCGACATCATCCCCTCTTCGTCAAGATTCTGCGCTCGGATCAGGAACTCTTCACGACATACGTCCTCGAGCGCCTGGGAACCAGCCAGAAAGCGATCATCGACCGGGTGGCCCTCGCCGTGGTTGCCGGCCAGCGACAGAACTCCGTGCGCGCCGGCGACAGTCGCCACATCGCCACCATGGTGCTGCTCATTGCACAGTCCGCGGTCCAGTCAGCGGCAATGGTCGCCGAGGAACTACCCGACGATGCGCTTACCGAAGAGCTGCACCGGGCGATCGGTGCCTACCTTGCACCACCGAACCACGAGAGCGCTGGAGGACTTCGGTGACCGACGGAATTGCGACTCACCCCTCGGCGCTCCATGCCGACCGCAGGACGCGCGAACTGCACCAGCTGGCAGACGACGGGCGCGTCGACGTACTCGTGATCGGTGGCGGCGTGACCGGCGCCGGTGTGGCCCTCGATGCCGCGACGCGGGGGTTGAATGTCGTGCTCGTCGAGAAACGCGACCTCGCGTTCGGAACCAGCAGGTGGAGTTCCAAGCTCGTGCACGGGGGATTGCGCTACCTGGCTTCGGGCAACGTCGGTATCGCACGGGAAAGTGCGATCGAACGGGGGATTCTGATGACCCGGACGGCCCCGCACCTCGTCCGGGCACTGCCGCAGCTGGTTCCCGTCCTCGACTCCACCACCGTGTTCGGCAAGACCCTGGTTCGCGCGGGTTTCCTCGCGGGCGACATCTTGCGGGCCGGGGCACACACGTCGCCGACCGTCCTGCCGAGGTCGCGGACGGTGCGTCCCGACCGTGTGGCCGAGCTCGCCCCAGCAGTGCGCAGGCGGGGGTTGCGAGGCGGTCTCATCGCGTTCGACGGCCAGCTCGTCGACGACGCCCGACTCGTGATCGGTCTCGCCCGTACGGCGGCGATGCACGGCGCGAAAATTCTCACACGGACGGGCGCGTACAGGGTGACCGGCACGTCGGCCACACTGCGTGACGAGTTGACCGGGTCGGAAATGGTGATCGAGGCGCGCACGGTGATCAACGCGGCGGGGGTCTGGTCGGGGGAGATCGACCCCGACATCAGTCTCAGGCCTAGTCGTGGCACGCATCTCGTGCTGTCCGCAGGCCGCCTCGGCAATCCCACCGCCGCGCTGACCGTGCCCATCCCGGGGGCGTCCAATCGTTTCGTCTTCGCGTTGCCGGCCCAATTGGGCAGGGTGTACCTCGGTTTGACGGACGAGGCGGCACCCGGGCCTGTGCCCGACATCCCGGCCGCATCCGAGGAGGAGATCGACTTCCTGCTGGCCACGGTCAACACTGCTTTGGAGAACCCGCTGGGACGCTCGGATGTTCTGGGTACCTTCGCAGGTCTGCGCCCCCTCCTCCACACCGGCGACGGCTCGACGGCCGACCTGTCTCGCAACCACGCAGTCCTGCATTCCAGGACGGGACTCGTCAGCGTGGTCGGTGGCAAACTGACCACCTACCGCAAGATGGCGGAAGACGCGGTCGACGCCGTCGTCGAGCTCGCAGGACTGCCGGCGGGTCCCTGCCGCACTCGCGCTCTGCCGCTCGTCGGTGCGGCCTCCCCGGACGCCCTGCGAAACGTGGCCGCGCCGCCGTCGCTGATCGCCCGCTACGGGACCGAAGCCGCGCTCGTCGCCGCCGACCCGGCCATGCTGGCGCCGATTGCGGACGGGCTGGACGTCAGCCGTGCCGAACTCGACTTCGGGGTCTCGCACGAGGGCGCGCTCGACGTGGATGATCTCCTCGACCGGCGTACCCGGATCGGGCTCGTCGCCGCCGACCGGGCGCGGGCGCTGGGCGCTGCCGAATCGGCGTTCGAGACTCGGTGACAACGGCCGTGTGACACCCTGTGCTCGTGCGAGTCGCTGTGGTCGCCGGGCCGGATCCCGGACATGCCTTTCCCGCCCTTGCCTTGTGCCTGGCATTCATCGAGGCGGGCGAGGAACCGGTCCTGTTCACAGGCGCCCGCTGGATCGAGCCGGCACGGGCAGCCGGAGTGCCCACCGAACTGCTGAGGGGCCTCGCACCGCGGCCCATCGATGACGACCTCGACGCAGGTGCGCGCATCCACGGACGGGCCGCGCACATCTCCACCGAACTCTTGCCCGACCTGCGCGCGATGAACCCCGACCTGGTGGTCTCCGACATCCTCACCGCGGGCGGAGGAATGGCCGCCGAGAGGTTGGGGATCCCCTGGATCGAACTGTCACCCCATCCGCTCTACGCACCGTCGAAGGGATTGCCGCCCATCGGTAGTGGTCTCGCTCCCGGGACCGGTGTCCGCGGCCGGATTCGCGATACCCTCATGCGGGCCGCGACGGCACGATCGATCCGGCAGGGTGAGCGGCAGCGCGCGCAGGCGCGCGTCAGTGTCGGACTGCCGAACGAGGACCCGGGCCCTGTGCGCCGACTTATCGCCACCCTCCCTGCGCTCGAGGTGCCGCGACCCGATTGGCCTGCGGAGACGTATGTGGTCGGCCCGCTGTTGTGGGAACCCACCGACGAGGTGCTACCGGTCCCCGACGGCAGCGATCCGCTGGTCATGGTTGCGCCGTCCACCGCCTTCACCGGCGCCGAAGGCATGCTCGAAACCACCCTCAGCGGACTCGAGGGAGCCGGAGTGCGGGTGATCGCCTCGATCCTGGAGGGAGCGCCGACGACGGTCCCGGCCTGGGCGCGCGCCGGGCTCGGACGGCAGGACGTCATGTTGCAGCAGGCAGACGTCGTCGTCTGCGGGGGTGGCCACGGGATGCTCGCAAAGGCGCTGCTTGCAGGAGTCCCGGTGGTGGTAGTGCCCGGAGGCGGCGATCAGTGGGAACTGGCCAACCGTGCCGTCCGGCAGGGGAGCGCCGTCATCGTCCGACCACCGAGCCCGGATGCTCTTCGTGCCGCGGTGGAACAGGTGCTGTCCCACGCGGCATTCGCCGAGGCGGCACAACGGGCCGCGAAAACCATCGCCGAAGTCGATGATCCCGTCGAAGTGTGCCGCGGAGCACTGCGATGACAACCCGCCCCGCGCGCGTCCGCTAGCGTGGAAACGTGCGACTGACCGAATTTCACCAACTGGTCCGCGACGAGTTCGGACAGATGCGCGGCGACGCACTGCTCGTCGACCACGTCCTCCTCGGCCTCGGTGGCAAAACCGCCGCCGAAGCCATCGAAGAAGGCCGCGAACCGCGGGAAGTGTGGCGAGAACTTTGCGCCGAATTCGACGTCCCCCCGCAGCGTAGATGAGCGGCACCGCCGCAGTGCAGATGAGCGGCACCAGATGAGCAGCACCGCCGCCTGATCAGACGACCGGCAATCCGGGCGGCGTGTCGAACCCCGATCGCGACAATCGAACACACGTTCCCCTATGCTGGAGATGTTCGGTGGTCACGGTTCTTGTCGGTACCTGGATCTAACCTGACCGCAGAGCACAGACGAACTCGAGAATGGGGACCGACGATGGCACCACAAGCACACGATCGCGACAAGGCGCTCGACCTGGCGCTTGCGCAGATCGACAAGAACTTCGGCAAGGGCTCGGTGATGCGCCTGGGCGAAGGTGTGCGTCAGCCCATCGCTGTCATCCCGACCGGTTCCATCGCGTTGGACGTGGCCCTCGGCATCGGCGGCCTGCCCCGGGGCCGAGTCATCGAGATCTACGGCCCGGAGTCGTCGGGTAAGACCACGGTCGCTCTGCATGCGGTCGCCAATGCCCAGGCTGCCGGCGGCATCGCCGCCTTCATCGACGCCGAGCACGCTCTCGATCCCGACTATGCGCAGAAGCTCGGTGTCGATACCGATGCCCTGCTGGTGTCGCAGCCCGACACCGGTGAGCAGGCGCTCGAAATCGCCGACATGCTGATCCGTTCCGGCGCCCTCGACATTCTCGTGATCGACTCGGTGGCGGCGCTCGTCCCCCGTGCCGAGATCGAAGGCGAAATGGGCGACAGCCACGTGGGTTTGCAGGCCCGTCTGATGAGCCAGGCACTGCGCAAGATGACTGGTGCGCTCAGCAATTCGGGCACCACCGCCATCTTCATCAACCAGCTGCGCGAGAAGATCGGCGTCATGTTCGGTTCCCCCGAAACGACCACGGGTGGTAAAGCGCTGAAGTTCTACTCCTCGGTGCGCCTGGACGTTCGGCGTATCGAGACCCTCAAGGACGGCACGGACGCGGTCGGTAACCGCACGCGCGTCAAGGTCGTCAAGAACAAGGTGGCCCCGCCGTTCAAGCAGGCAGAGTTCGACATCCTCTACGGGCTCGGAATCAGCAAGGAAGGCTCGCTGATCGACATGGGCGTCGAGCACGGGTTCATCCGCAAGTCCGGATCCTGGTACACGTACGAAGGCGACCAGTTGGGCCAGGGTAAGGAAAATGCCCGAAAATTCTTGCTGGAGAACACCGACATCCGGGACGAGATCGAGAAGAAGATCAAGGAGAAGCTCGGGATCGGGGCCGACGTGACCGCTGTGACGGACGACGCTGCCCCGGTCGACTTCTAGGGAAGCGATCGTGCGTCCGACGGGCGAAGGTGGGACGGAGACGCAGGCCAAGGAATTGTGCCTGCGTCTCCTCACGGATCGTGCCCGAAGCAGAGCAGAACTGTCCGAGCGGCTCGCGAAGAAGGGCTACTCGGCCGATATCTCCGAACGTGTACTCGATCGCCTCAGCGAAGTCGGATTGGTCAATGACGCCGACTTCGCCCAGCAATGGGTCCAGTCGCGGCACACCTACTCCGGTAAAGGCAAGCGGGCGCTTGCCATGGAATTACGTCGCAAAGGCATCGGCCAGGAGCACGCCAGCGAGGCGCTCGCACAGATCGACAGCGAAGACGAACGCGAACGGGCCACCGAACTGGTCGCGAAGAAGCTGCGGACGCTTTCCGTCGACGACCGCGACCGGGCAGTTCGACGCCTCGTGTCGATGCTTGCCCGCCGGGGCTTTTCACAAGGAATGGCATTCGAGGTGGTCAAAGAACAGCTCGAGCACCTCGGCGACGATACCGACGGAATGTTCGACGACGAGTGAGCCCCGCAGCATTCCGGGAGCAGCGGCAGGGTGGGACGGCGTTCCGCCCTGCCGCTCCACATCACAGTCTCTTGTCGGTGATGTCCAGTCCCGGAACCGAGACCGCAGGGACGACCCCGATGTCCGCAGGGGGGATCGCTCCACCCTTGCGGCCGGAACGCAGTCGCTTCTCCACTCGGGTCGCCACCACGGTCAGTGTCGAGTTGAGCGCAATCATGATGATGGCCACGACGATCAACGCGGGCAGGTAGTTGCCGTAGAAGGCGCCGAGTTGCTGCCCCGAGCGCACCACCTCCACGTACCCGATGAGGTAACCGAGAGCGGAGTCCTTCAAAGCCACCACCATCTGCGAGATGATGGCCGGCAGCATCGCGGTGACGGCCTGCGGAAGAAGAATCGTCCGCATGATCTGGCCTTTGCGCATACCCAGGGCCATCGCCGCCTCACTTTGCCCCTTGGGGAGTGAGTTGATCCCTGCGCGCACGATTTCGGCGATCACCGAACCGTTGTAGAGAGTGAGACCCACGATGACGGCGGCGAGGGCCAGATACTTCGACTTGAAGACCTCGTATTCGGCGAAGAGCTGGTACGAGAAGATCATCAGAATCAGCACCGGGATGGAACGGAAAAGTTCCACGATCCCGCCGGCAATCCACCGAATCGGGCGATGATCCGACAGTCGGCCGATACCGAGAATCGCGCCGAGAATCAACGCCAACACGATCGACACGGCTGCAGCCACGAGCGTTCCGCGGATGCCGGGAATCAGATACGTGGTCCACGATGTCGACTCGACGAAGGGATTCCACTTCGCGGACGTCAGCTGTCCCTTGTCGTCGAGCGCCACGAAGACGAGGTAACCGATGCCGAGGAGGAGGACGGCCACCGCCACGGAGATCAAGCGGTAGGTGTTCCGCGCGCGGGGTCCGGGGGCGTCGTAGAGGACAGTGGCCGAATTGCTCATCGTGCAACCTCGAATCGCTTGCTCAGGTAGCCGAACAGAAGGCCCATCGGCAGTGTGAGAACCACGAATCCGAGGGCGAAGATGCCACCGACGACGAAGATTGCGGCCTCGTTCTCGATCATCTCCTTCATGAGCAGTGACGCCTCGGCGACGCCGATCACCGAGGCGATCGTGGTGTTCTTGGTCAAGGCGATGAGGACGCTACCCAGGGGTGCGGTCACGGCTCGGAAAGCCTGGGGCAGCACGATCAGGCGCAGATTCTGGGAGAACGTGAGGCCGAGCGACCGTCCGGCCTCGGCCTGCCCGACGTGCACGGTGTTGATACCGGACCGGAGCGACTCGCAGACGAAGGCTGCGGTGTAGATGCTCAAACCCAGAACGGCGAGACGAAAGTTGTTCTCGGTGAAGAAAGTCGGTGACTGTTCGGGGGCGAGAGTGACGCCCATCGTCTGGAAGAGCCCGAACGAACAGAAGATGATGATGAGCGTCAGGGGAGTGTTCCGGAAGATTGTCACGTACGCGGCGCCGACGCCGCGTGCGACGGGAATCGGCGACACCCGCATCGCGGCGAGGATGGTGCCGAGTATCAGCGCGCCGATGGCCGAGAAGGCGGTGAGTTGCACCGTCGTCCAGAAGGCGTCGATCAGCTGATCGCTGTACTTGCTCAGTAGGTCCACTTACCGTCTCCCGAGATCCCGGTGGTTGGAGTCGAACCGTGTCGGACGGCCCGCCGAAGCGAGGCCGTCCGACACGGAGAGAAAAAATACTCAGTAACGATCGACGGTCGGCGGTGCAGGCAGCGGGTAGCCGGAAGCTCCGACGGTGTCGTTGAACGCGGTCTGCCACGAACCGTCCGCGATCATGGCGTCGATGGCGTCGTTGATCTTGCCGCGGGTCTCGTCGTCGCCCTTGGCGAGGCCGATTCCGTACCGCTCCTCGGTGAAGGGTTCACCGACCACCTTCAGCTCACCCGGGTACTGGGCGGCGTAACCGGCCAGGATGATGTCGTCGGTGGTCACGGCGTCGACCGCGCCGTTACGCAGGGCCTCGACACAGGCGGAGTAGGTGTCGAACTCCTGCAGCTGCACATCCTGGGCGTACTGGTCCTTGACCTTCTGCGCAGGAGTGGAACCCGTGACCGAGCACAGCTTCTTTCCACCGCGCAGCGAATCGGGGCCCGTGATGTCGGTGTTCTCCGACTTCACCAGAAGTGACTGTCCCGCAACGAAGTACGGTCCCGCGAAGTCGACCTTTTCCTTGCGGGCGTCCGTGATCGAGTAGGTGGCGACGATGTAGTCGACCTCACCGTTCTGGATCAGGGTCTCGCGCTGCGCGGACGGCGACTCCTTGAACTCGATGTTCTCGGGTGCGACGCCCAGCTTGCCGGCCACATATTCGGCCACCTCGACGTCGAAGCCGCTGAAGCTTCCGTCGGGGTTACGCAGGCCGAGACCGGGCTGGTCGAACTTGATGCCCACGGTCAACTTGCCCTCGGATGCACTCTGAGAAGCGCTCTTCTCCTCACCTCCGCCGCAGCCGGACGCGACGACGGCGACTGCCATGACGCCGATTCCCCAACGAATCGCGCGATTGATCCTCATCGAGTTCCTCTCCATAGAAATAACGGGTTGAGACAGGGGAAGTCCACCGAAGCCCGCGAGCGGATGACCGCCCGCGGCCCTCGACTGGATCAGTGGCTGAGAATCTTGCCGAGAAAGTCCTTCGCGCGCTCCGATTCCGGAGCGGTGAAGAAGGTGCTGGGATCGGAGTCTTCGACGATCTGGCCGTCGGCCATGAACAGGACGCGATCACCGGCCTTGCGGGCGAACCCCATCTCGTGGGTGACCACGAGCATCGTCATGCCTTCCTTGGCGAGCGAGGTCATGACGTCGAGGACCTCGTTGACCATTTCCGGGTCGAGTGCGGAGGTCGGCTCGTCGAACAGCATCACCTTCGGATTCATGGCGAGCGCACGCGCTATTGCTACGCGCTGCTGCTGTCCACCCGACAGCTGAGCGGGGTACTTGTCCGCCTGATTCGCAATACCGACCCGTTCGAGCAGTTGGCGAGCGGTGGCCTTCGCATCCGCGGTGCTCTTCTTCCGGAC
Organism: Rhodococcus sp. NPDC019647; assembly: GCF_044389235.1. Taxonomy (NCBI): domain Bacteria; kingdom Bacillati; phylum Actinomycetota; class Actinomycetes; order Mycobacteriales; family Nocardiaceae; genus Rhodococcus; species Rhodococcus sp. NPDC019647. The sequence continues at coordinate 360,603 of NZ_JBIRXS010000001.1, forward strand.
CTTCATCGGAGCGAGCATCACGTTCTCGAGAATTGTCTTGTGGGCGAACAGATTGAAGGATTGGAACACCATGCCCACGTCCGCGCGGAGCGCTGCCAGAGCCTTGCCCTCGGCGGGCAGGACCTTGCCGTCCACTGCGATGACCCCGGAGTCGATCGGCTCGAGGCGGTTGATGGTGCGGCAGAGCGTCGACTTTCCGGAACCCGAGGGCCCGAGGACGATCACGACCTGCCCGCGCGGAACTTCGAGGTCGATGTCCTGAAGAACATGGAGGGCGCCGAAGTGCTTGTTCACCGATTGCATCGAGATCATGGACGTGGCCGTACCCGTCGGGGGTGTCGGCGTCGCATCGTCGGCTTGCGTCATAGTCGAAGACCCTATGTGGTGGAAGCGGCAGTCTCGACATTTACTCCGAGAATCCTCGGGATGTCACGGAAACTTTACTGCCGGGTGCCGACGGTGTGTCGTGGTGCACAGCGGCCCCGACGAGGCGATTTGTCGAGGCCCGTACCCTGGGAACGTGGACACGATCGACCAGAACTCTCAGCGCAGCTACGAGGTGCGCACCTACGGCTGCCAGATGAACGTGCACGACTCCGAGCGCCTGTCGGGTCTGCTCGAGGACGCCGGGTACACCAAGGCGGCCACCGGGCAGACGCCCGACCTCGTGGTGTTCAACACGTGCGCGGTGCGCGAGAACGCCGACAACAAGCTGTACGGCAATCTGAGTCATCTCGCGCCTGCGAAAGAGAAGAACCCCGACATGCAGATCGCGGTCGGTGGTTGCCTGGCCCAGAAGGACCGCGATGTCGTCGTGAAGAAGGCGCCGTGGGTGGACGTCGTGTTCGGAACCCACAACATCGGGTCGCTGCCTGCGCTGCTGGACCGTGCGCGTCACAACCAGCGAGCCGAGGTCGAGATCCTCGACGCCCTCGAGGCGTTCCCGTCCACGCTGCCCGCGAAGCGAGAGTCGGCGTATGCCGGGTGGGTGTCCATCTCGGTGGGCTGCAACAACACCTGCACGTTCTGCATCGTGCCCGCCCTGCGTGGCAAGGAAGTCGACCGCAGGCCTGGCGACATTCTTGCCGAGGTTCAGGCTCTCGTGAACGAGGGCGTCCTCGAAGTGACCCTCCTCGGCCAGAACGTCAACGCCTATGGCGTGTCATTCGCCGACCCGGAGCAGCCGCGCGATCGGGGGGCGTTCGCCTCACTGCTCCGCGCATGCGGCGAGATCGACGGACTCGAGCGGATCCGGTTCACGTCGCCGCACCCGGCCGAGTTCACCGACGACGTCATCGAGGCCATGGCGGAAACTCCGGCGGTCTGCCCGCAACTGCACATGCCGCTGCAGTCCGGCTCCGACCGCGTGCTGAAGGCGATGCGGCGTTCGTACCGGACGACGCGGTTTCTTGGCATCATCGAGAAGGTCCGCACTGCGATGCCGCACGCGGCGATCACCACCGACATCATCGTCGGTTTCCCCGGTGAGACCGAGGAAGACTTCCAGGGCACACTCGACGTCGTCCGGCAGGCCCGGTTCACCAGTGCCTTCACCTTCCAGTACTCCAAGCGTCCGGGCACGCCCGCCGCCGACATGGAGGGTCAGCTCCCCAAAGCCGTCGTTCAAGAACGGTACGAGCGTCTCATTGCACTTCAGGAGGAGATCACGCTCGAGGAGAATCGGAAGCTGGTCGGTGCCGAGGTGGAACTCCTCGTCGCTGCCGGTGAGGGTCGCAAGAACGCGGAAACGTTGCGGATGAGCGGACGCGCCCGCGACGGCAGGCTCGTCCATTTCCGTCCCGAGGGCAACATCGACGGCAACATCCGGCCCGGCGATGTCGTCACCCTGGTGGTGAGCGCGGCGGCCCCGCACCACTTGGTCGCCGACACGCCGGTCCTCACCCACCGTCGCACCCGCGCCGGTGACTCCTTCGAGAAGGGCGTCACCCCCAAGACTCCGCCTATCGGTGTCGGGCTCGGACTCCCGCAGATCGGTGCACCGGCACCACTACCCGCTCAGATGGGATGCAGCGCATGACCTCCTCGCACGACGACGATCGCACCAGCGGGGACAACGGTCCGAGCGGCGAGAGCGATCCGATCGAGAGCTATCTGAAAGATTTCGACGCGGCCGAGAAGAAGGTCGCCGGTGAGATCGACCCGGGAGTGCGGGCGCTGGTCGTCGCGATCGCTGTCGTGATTCTGCTGGGGTCCCTGACCTTGCCGCATTCCGGTGTCGCGAACGGCTGGGAGGTGTTGGTCTACGGGGACGATGCCCGCGCAGAAGTCATCACTTTGCCGTCGCGACTGTTCGTCTGGTTCGAAGTGGTGTTCGGCGTCGTCGCGTCGATGCTGGCGCTGATCACGCGCCGTTGGGCACTGGCCTGGGTTGCGCTCGCGGGAACGGCCGTGTCGATCGTCTTCGGGATGCTCGCCATCTGGACCCGACAGACTCCGGCGCCGGGTGTCGAGGCGGCGGGTCCGGGTATCGGCCTGATCATCGGCTGGCTGACCGTGATCGTACTGACCTTCCACTGGCTGAAAGTCGTGTGGAGCAGGACGGCGTTGCAGCTGGCCGCAGAAGAGGAACGCCGCGCCGCTGCCGCCGAAGCGGAGCGACGCGGCGACTGGAACGTCTGAAGACGCCGTTCTCGCGACTTACTGTCCGCTGACGGCGCCTTCCGCGGCCTCGGCCCATTCACGCCACTGCTGCGCCTGAGCGAGCGCACTTTCGGCGTCCTTGGTCTTGCCCGCCGCGGTCGCCTTGGCGGCCTGTTCCTCGAACTGGCTGACGCGTTCGCGGAACTGCGCTGCCCGGGCGAGAGCCTCGGGATCGGTGCGGCGCCACTGTTCGTCGGCGGCGTCGCGCACGCGCTTCTCGATGGCCCGTAACTTGCCCTCGAGGTCGTGCATCCGCTCGCGGGGCACCTTGCCGATGGCATCCCACTTCTCTTGCAAGTCGCGTAGCGCGGCTCGGGCAGCGTCGATGTCCTTGGTGGGATCGATGTGTCCGGCGGACTTCAGCAGCTCCTCCTTCGCGACCGCATTCTCCTCGAACTCGGCGTCGCGTTCGGAGGAGGCGGCGTTGCGCGCGGCGAAGAACATGTCCTGAGCGCCCTTGAACCGCTTCCACAGTGCGTCATCGGCTTCGCGGGGAGCGCGGCCGGCGGCCTTCCATTCGGCGAGGAGATCACGGAACGCCCCGGCGGTGGGTCCCCACTCGGTGGAGTCGGCAAGGGCCTCGGCGCGGGCGACGAGCTCTTCCTTCTTCGTCTTCGCCGCCGCCCGTTCGCGATCGAGTTCGGCGAAGTGCGCGCCGCGGCGTCGGTTGAATGCCTCGCGCGCCTTGGAGTAACGCTTCCACAGCGCATCGTCGACCTTCCGGTCGATTCCGCGAATGGTTTTCCACTCTTCCAGGATTTCGCGGAGGCGATCTCCCGCGGCCTTCCACTGTGTGGATTCCGCGCCGATCCGCTCGGCCTCGGCGGCCAGCTCCTCCTTGCGTTCGGTATGTGCCTGCCGCGACTTTTCCTTCTCGTGTTTCGCGTGCGCGGCGGCTTCGTCCGAGCCGGCGATGACGGCATCGAGTCGGGCAGCGAGCGATTCGATGTCACCGATCACCGCTGCGGTCGGCAACGATTCGGCGAGGGCGATCGCCGCGGCCTTGGTTTTCTTCGCGTCTCCGGCTCCGGAGTTGAGCCGGGCCTCGAGGAGGGCCACCTCGGTGGCGAGGTCGTCGAATCGCCGACCGAAATGTGCCAGCCCCTCGGCAGCGTCACCGGCCTGCCACGAACCGATCTGCCGTTCACCGTCGGCGGTCTTGACCCACGCGGTGCCGTCGTCGTCCACCCGGCCGAACTTGCTGGGGTCGCTCCCGGGCGGGGCTGCGACGGCGGGGGCGGAGAGTGCATGCTTCGGCGTGGGGCCCGGTTTGGGTGCACCCGGTTTCGCGGCGCCGCCCGGTTTAGGGACACTCGGCTTCGGCGTGTCGTGCTGCTCGGCGGCAGGCTCCACGGCGGGCTGTGCGTCGCTACTGTCGGTCATCGCTTCCTCATCTCTGCCGCGCGTCACGGCTGCCTGAACGCATTACCGGCTCCATACCGACCCGGCAGGGCTGGTTCCATTGAACCCGGTACGGGCTCTGGGGACTATTGAATCAGGTCAGACTGGCACCGTTGGTACCGAACGAGTGCAGGCGCCGAATCGGATGTCGGGTCCGTTCGGGCGGTCGACTAGCGTGACGCGTGTGTTCACCGCCGCAATTCTCGTGCCCTCACCGCCGCTTCTGGTCCCTGAACTGGCGGGCGCAGCGGCAGCAGAGACGGCATCGTTGAGGGACGCGGTGGCGGTGGCCGCCAAGGCGTTGTCGGCGCTCTCCTCCGAGTGGGTTGCGGTAGGTGCGGGCGCCACCACCGTCGATGTGCCTTCCGAGGCGCAGGGCACGTACCTGGGCTACGGGGTCGACGTTCGGGTCACGCTGCGGCCCGGACACGCCGAGAATCCGGACCCGGAGCTACCGCTCGCGGCACTGACAGCCGGATGGATACGCGGAACCTGGGCGCCGGACGCGGTGGTCGACGCCCGCATATTAGCCGCCGACCTGCCGGTCGAGCGGTGCGCCGAGTACGGCGCGGCACTGCGGGACTTCCTCGACCGAGATGACGAGCCCCGCGGCCTCGTGATTGTCGCGGACGGGGCCAACACCCTTACCGCGAAGGCGCCGGGTGCGTTCGACCCGCGAGCGGAGGGAGTACAGGCCCGAGTCGATGCGGCGCTGGAATCAGGCGACCGCGATGCTCTTCTCGCCCTCGAACCGGGGCTGTGCAACCAACTGGGGCTCGGTGGACGGGTTCCGTGGCAAGTGCTCGCCGGCGTGTTCGACGCGCCCCCTTCCTCCTGCCGGACGCTCTACAGCGCGGCGCCGTACGGAGTGGCGTACCACGTGGGGGAGTGGCGTCCATGACGTCGCCGGTTCCAGTGGCGGTCGTCGGGCCCACGGCCACCGGGAAATCGGAGCTTGCCCTCGACCTTGCCGAACGGTGGGGCGGGGAGATCGTCAACATCGACGCGATGCAGCTCTATCGCGGCATGGACATCGGAACCGCGAAACTGGCACCCGACGAGCGACGCGGCATCGTGCACCACCAACTCGACGTGCTCGACGTGACCGAGACCGCCACGGTGGCGAACTACCAACGGGCTGCGGTCCGTGACGTGGAGGCGATCGCGGCGCGTGGCGTCGTCCCCATCATCGTCGGCGGATCGATGATGTATGTGCAGTCCCTGCTCGACGAGTGGAGCTTCCCGGCCACCGACCCTTCGGTGCGCGCCCGGTGGGAAGCCGTCCTCGCCGAGCACGGTGTCGCCGCAGTACATGCGGAGCTGAGCCGGGTGGATCCTGATGCCGCCGCATCCATCCTTCCGACCGACGGCAGACGTCTGGTGCGGGCCCTCGAGGTCGTCGAGATCACCGGTCGGCCGTTCTCGGCGTCTGCGCCCCGCATCGGTGAACCACGCTGGGGCACACGCATTGTCGGTGTCGACAGGGAGACCGCGGAGCTCGATAAACGCATCGGACTCCGGACCGAGCTGATGTTCGATCGCGGTCTCGTGGAGGAGGTGCGCGGTCTGATCGACGTGGGCCTGCGGGAAGGGGTGACCGCACCGCGCGCCATCGGCTACGCGCAGGTACTCGCGTGGATCGACGGGGAATACGACTTGGACGAGGCCCGGGAGCGCACGTTCATCGGGACTCGTCGCTATGTGCGCCGTCAGCGGTCGTGGTTCCGCCGGGACACGCGTATCCGCTGGGTCGACGGCAGCGATCCACACCTCGCCGACACGACCGTCCGAATGCTGCAACAACCGCCGACACCGGGAGAACGATGAGCCGCACGCCGTCCGGACGGAACCGCCCGACCTCGAATCTCCTGGTCACCGCTCGCAATGCCCGCTTCCAGCAGTGGCAGTCCTACCTCACCAACCGCAGCAAACGCTCGAAAGCGGGGCGCTTCTTGATTCAGGGTGTGCGCCCCCTCACGCTGGCGCTCGACTACGAGTGGCCGATCGAATCGCTGCTGTACCGCGTCGACGGCCCACCCCTGTCGGAGTGGGCCCGCGACGTACGCGGCGCCCGGTCGATCGAACAGATCGGTGTCAGTGCCGAACTGATGGGGGAGTTGGGCGAGAAGGCCGACACCGCCCCGGAACTGATCGCCGTGGCGAAGATCCGCGCACCGCGACTGAAAGATCTGCAGCTGCAGGCGAGTCCGCTGATCGTGGTCTTCGACCGGCCGAGCTCGCCGGGCAACCTCGGCACCCTTGTCCGGTCCGCCAACGCATTCGGTGCCGACGCGGTCGTCGTGGTAGGGCACGGCGCCGACCCGTTCGACCCGCAGAGCGTGCGCGCCTCCACCGGTTCGCTCTTCGCGATGCCGGTCGTCACCGTGTCCTCGGTCGACGACATCCTCGCCTTCCGGGACGCACGTCGAGCGGCCGGCACCGATCTGCACATCGTGGGAACGGATGAGACAGGTTCCGTCACGATCGACGCCCACGACTTCACCGGAGGCACACTTCTGGTGATCGGCAACGAGACTCGCGGCATGAGCGCCGCGTGGCGAGCGGCCTGCGACACCGTGGTCAACATTCCCATCGGCGGCGCCGCCAGTTCGCTCGGTGCACCGTCGGCCGGTGCCGTGGCTCTCTATGAAATCGCCCGGCAGCGACGATGAGCGGCCGCGGACAAGCGCGGTCCGGGTGGGCGCGCACCCCGGTTGGATAAGGTGGGACCCATGGACTTCAGCAAGGGGCACGGAACCGAGAACGACTTCGTCGTCCTTCCCGATCTCGACGTGCGCCTCGACCTGACGGTGCCGCGGGTGAAGGCACTGTGCGATCGCCGGCGCGGACTCGGCGCCGACGGCGTCCTGCGGGTCGCCAAGGCGGGCGCGCTCGCCGAGGCCGGTGTCCTCGCCGACCTGCCCGACGGAACGTCCGCCGACGACTGGTTCATGGACTACCGCAACGCGGACGGTTCTCTCGCCGAGATGTGTGGCAACGGCGTCCGGGTTTTCGCCCACTACCTTCTGTCCACCGGACTCGAGACACGCGACGAGTTCGTGGTCGGCAGCCGTGCCGGGGGTAAGCCTGTCGTCGTCCACTCGGCCGCGGGTCCGCTCGGTGAGGTGACCGTCGACATGGGAAAGGTTCGCGACCTCGGATCGAGCGCTGCCACCCTCGACGGCAAAGTGTTCAACGGAATCGGCATCGACGTCGGAAATCCGCATCTGGCGTGCGTCGACCCCCACCTCACCGCCGCATCACTCTCCGCGCTCGACCTGACCGCCGCGCCCGGTTTCGACCCCGGCTTCTTCCCGCACGGCGTCAACGTCGAGATCCTAACCCGCATCGATTCGGGTGCAGTCGACATGCGGGTCCACGAGCGTGGGGTCGGGGAGACACGCTCCTGCGGGACCGGAACGGTCGCCGCGGCAACAGCTGCTTTGCGTCACGAGGGCGCCGACTCGGGGGAAGTCATCGTCCGCATTCCCGGTGGTCAGGTCACTGTTTCGCTGTCCAACGGACGGGCGACCCTACGCGGGCCGTCCGTCCTGGTGGCGTCGGGCACTGTCGACGATTCGTGGTGGAACGCGCTCACCTGATCGCCCTGCGCGAAATGGACGTGCGCACCCTCGACATTCCGTGGGATCATGAGGGTGTATGACGAAATCACATCGCACAGAAGAATCGCCGATCTCGGACTCCGGTGAGTTCGCCCACGACGATGGGCGGCCCTCGGTCGGCGAGATGCAACTCGAGGATCGCAGCGCGCTGCGCCGAGTTGCCGGCCTGTCCACCGAACTCACCGACGTCACCGAGGTCGAGTACCGACAACTCCGACTCGAACGCGTGGTCCTGGTCGGTGTCTGGACTCAGGGCACCGCAGCGCAGGCCGAGTCGAGCATGGCCGAACTGGCCGCTCTCGCCGAGACCGCGGGATCCGAGGTCCTCGAAGGCCTCGTGCAGCGGCGGGACAAGCCTGATGCCGCCACCTACATCGGCTCGGGTAAAGCGCAGGAGCTACGCGAGGTCGTCTTGTCCACCGGGGCGGACACCGTCATCTGCGACGGTGAACTCACTCCTGCGCAGCTCACCGCACTGGAGAAGGTCGTCAAGGTCAAGGTCATCGACAGGACGGCCCTGATCCTCGACATCTTCGCCCAGCACGCCACCTCCCGAGAGGGCAAGGCCCAGGTGGCGCTGGCCCAGATGGAATACATGTTGCCGCGTCTGCGCGGCTGGGGTGAGTCCATGTCCCGGCAGGCCGGTGGTCGCGCCGGCAGCAACGGTGGTGTGGGTCTGCGCGGACCGGGTGAGACCAAGATCGAGACCGACCGGCGTCGCATCCGTGAGCGGATGGCGAAGCTGCGGCGCGAGATCAAGGGTATGAAGGCCGCCCGCGACACCAAGCGCACCCGGCGCCTGCGCAGTGAGGTGCCGTCGATCGCCATCGTCGGTTACACCAACGCCGGAAAGTCGAGTTTGCTCAACGCGCTCACCGGCTCCGGGGTGCTCGTGCAGAACGCCCTGTTCGCCACCCTCGACCCGACCACCCGTCGGGCTGCGCTCGACGACGGCCGCGAGTACATCCTCACCGACACCGTCGGTTTCGTGCGGCACCTGCCCACGCAGTTGATCGAGGCCTTCCGGTCCACACTCGAGGAGGTGACGGATGCGGATCTTCTGCTGCACGTGGTGGACGGGTCCGACCCGTTGCCGCTCGATCAGATCCGCGCCGTCCATGCCGTGATCACCGAGGTGATCCGGGAGAACGACGCGCCGGCGCCGCCCGAACTCATCGTGGTGAACAAGATCGACGCAGCCGATCCGGTCACGTTGACCCAGCTCCGCGGACTGTTGCCCGGTGCGGCGTTCGTCTCCGCCCGCACGGGTGAGGGAATCGCCGAACTGCGGACACAGCTCGACGAGGTGCTGCTCAGACCCGAGATCGAGGTCAACGTGCGTCTCCCGTATTCGCGGGGCGATCTCATGGCCCGGATCCACTCCGACGGACAGATCCTCGAATCCTCGCACGAGGAGGACGGCACGTTGATCCACGCGCGTGTGCCGCAGGCCCTGGCGTCGGCGCTGCTGCAGTACGCCGGCAGTGCCTGAGCGGTCCCGGTGGTTGACTGCGGGAGTGGTCGCAGTCGTGGCCGTCTGTGCACCCCTGGTGACTACCGGGTCGGGTTCGGCGCAGCCGATCCTGGGTGATCAGATCACCGTGGAAGCGTCCGACTTCGAACCGTTCTGCATCCCGCACACAGTCGATCCGGGATCGATCCCCGACGAAGCGTCGCTCGACGAGTTGTCCGGACTGGTGTCGGTGGGGGGCCGGTCCTACGCGGTCGGTGACAGCGGCTCCGATCGTGCTGTCGCGGACCTGGACGGCTCCTGCGGCGTCACCGGCTGGCTGTCGGTGCCCGTCGATCCCTACGACGTCGAGGATCTGGCAACCGGCCCGGACGGGCGTCTGTGGCTGGCCGACATCGGCGACAACGGTCGCAAGCGGGAGACGGTCGCGCTGATCGGAATGGACCGCGCGACCGGGGCGGGGCAATTGCACCGGCTCACGTATCCGGATGGCCCGCACGACGCCGAGACGGTGCTGGTCCAGCGTGACGGCACACCGCTGATCGTGACGAAGGAGGTCTTCGGGCCGGGCATCGTGTACCGGCCTGCGGGAGGACTTTCTGTCGACGCCTTGGCCAGTCCCGGGCCGACCCCGCTCGAGAGGGTGGGGTCACTCGACGTCGCGGAACCGAACGGGGCCGGCAATGCGACCACGGGCGCAGGCACCACGGCCCCGGCGATGTATTCCACCATGCTCACCGGAGGTGCGGTATCCGCGGACGGAACCGTTGCGGCGGTGCGCAGTTACTCCGACGTGTTCCTGTTCGCCGCCCCGGATGGTGATGTCGCGGCGGCTTTGGCCGCGGGTCCCACCGTCCGGGTGCACCTGCCTGCGCAGCCGCAAGGTGAGGCGGTGGCGTTCACCGAGGACGGGGATCTTCTCATTGCCTCCGAGGCGCGGGACGGTCCCATACCCCCGGTTCAGGTGCTCCGAGGGGCGGTGGCGATGGCGCAGGGTCACGCCTCTTCCGCAGCGGTGCCCGATGAGGAGAAGAGTTCCTCCGCCGGGCTGTCGATCGGAGTGGGGGCAGTCGCGTTGTGCGGGCTCATCGCGGTCGTGGCCTACGCGTGCCTTCGGCGCCCCCGCTGAATAGGTGCGGCGTGAGGGCCGATCGCCCAAAATAGCCCCGATCGCAACAATGTTCTGAAGGGCGTGTCGATTCTGCTGCGTCCCGTTCGTCGTCATGGTGTACGGCAACCGTGCCGGAACGACAAGAGGAGTCGAACATGAAATACATGATGCTGATCAACGCCGCTTCGGCGGATGCGACCTCCCAGTGCACCGTCGAAGACTGGATGGTCTACGACAAGCAGGTCACCGAGGCAGGCATCGTGGTCGCGAGCGAGTCGCTGGCCGACCTGACCACCGCTACGACGGTGCGCGTCGGGCCCGACGGTGACCGGTCGATCACCACGGACGGGCCCTTCGCCGAGACCCGCGAGGTGCTGGGCGGCTTCTATGTCATCGACGTGCCGGACCTCGACGTCGCACTCGATTGGGCGGCCCGCTGTCCCGGCGCACGCGGGGGCGGTTCCGTAGTGGTGCGACCGATCGCGGACTTCGGGGCCTGACCGTGAGGGACGAGGGGACGCCTGGGATCGAACGGACAGTCGAGTCTGTGTTCCGCGAGGAACGCGGTCGGTTGCTGGCGTCGCTCGTCCGTCGCTTCGGCGATCTCGACCTGGCCGAAGAGGTGTCTTCCGAAGCGATCGAGGCCGCGCTCGTTCATTGGCCGGTGCAAGGTGTGCCTGCCAAGCCGGGGGCGTGGCTTCTGACCACGGCGCGGCGACGGGCGGTCGACCGGTTGCGGCGCGACAAGTCCTATGCCGCCCGGCTCGCAGTCCTCCAAGTCGAGGCTGATCGGGCCGATCCCGTCGCACCCGTGGAGGTCGGCAGCGACCTGCCGGACGAGCGGCTGCAGCTCTTCTTCACCTGTGCCCATCCGGCCCTTCCCGCCGAAGATCGGGGTGCCCTGACGCTGCGTTGCCTCGCTGGCCTGACGACGCCGGAGGTTGCGCGGGCATACCTCGTTCCGACCGCGACGATGGCCCAGCGGATCGTGCGGGCGAAGAAGAAGATTCGTGACGCTCGGATTCCGTTCCGTGTTCCCGGCGCCGACGAGCTCCAGGAACGCCTCCCGGGAGTGCTTCAGGTCATCTATTCGATCTTCACCGAGGGTTACGCAGCGAGTTCGGGCCCGGACCTGCAACGGCTCGATCTCGCCGAGGAAGCGATCCGGCTGGGGTGCATCCTTCGTAGGTTGTTACCCGCCGAACGAGAGGTCGCCGGGCTCCTCGGACTGATGCTGTTGATTCATGCTCGGCGCGCGGCCCGAACTGGCCCGGATGGAGAAATTGTGCTGCTCGAGGACCAGGACCGCGGACGCTGGGATCGCGCGTCGATCGAGGAGGGCAGCGCGCTGGTGCTGACCGCGCTGACCGGTGGCCCGCCCGGGCCTTACGGAGTGCAGGCGGCGATCGCTGCACTCCACGACGAGGCGGCGGACGTGGCGACCACCGATTGGCCGCAGGTCGTGGCGCTGTACGACGTCCTGTTCGCGATCGCACCGTCGCCGGTGGTGGCCCTCAACCGGGCGGCCGCGGTGGCGATGCGCGACGGAGCCGAAGCAGGATTGGCGTTGGTGGAGGAGCTGGACCACGAGCCTCGGCTGCGCGGCTATTACCCCTACCCGGCCACCCGGGGTGAGCTGCTGCGCCGCCTCGGTCGGTTTTCCGAGGCCGCGGCGGCGTACCGGGAGGCGCTCGCCCTCGTCGGCACGGAACCCGAACGCCTGCATCTGCAGCGGAGACTGACCGCTGTCGAAGCCGGCGGCGCGGGGTAGCAACGCGAACGGGGCCCTGCCCGGCCGGGTGTGGTGGCGCGTGGCGCGTGCAGGGCTCCGGACGCGGAACGAGGTGGCTTCGTGTGTCCTATGCGTCGAGATCTGCCGCCACCAGTTGAGCCACTTTCTCGACGGCATCCGCATCGTCGCTGGTCACTGTCACATCGGTGCCCTTGGTGGCGCCGAGCGTCATGATGAGGAGTGCGGAGCCGGCATCGACCGGTTCGCCGTCCGCGACCGAGAGGGTGACGGGGACTCCGGCAGCGGCCACCGCTTCGGCGATGACGGCGGCGGGGCGGGCGTGCAGTCCGATGGACGAACCAACGGCGACTGTGGTGCTGGGCATGGATCTCTCCTTGGTCTGTTCGGGTTGTCTCGCGGTGGTATTTCCTATGCTGCGACTGTCGCAACGTCGGGGTCGAGTTCGGCGTCGGACGCGCCGGGTTTGATGAATTCTTTGGCTCCGACGACACAGAGAGCGGCGACGACCACGCCGGCGGCCAGGGCGACCAGGAACCACAGCAGGTTGCCGATGGCGAAGAACACGAAGATGCCGCCGTGGGGTGCGCTCAGGGTCACGTCGAACGCCATGATCAGGCCGCCCGTGACAGCGCCCCCGGCCATCATCGACGGGATCACGCGTAGGGGATCGGCGGCGGCGAACGGGATGGCGCCCTCGGAGATGAACGCCGAACCCAGGAGCCAGGCGGCCTTACCGTTCTCCCGTTCCGCCTCACTGAACAAGCTCGGCCGCAGAACGGTGGAGGCGAGTGCCATGGCCAGCGGCGGAACCATTCCGGCCGCCATGACGGCCGCCATGATGCGGAGTGAGGCGGGATCGTTGACGTTGAGTCCTGCCACCGCGAAGGCATAGGCGGCCTTGTTCACCGGACCACCGAGGTCGAAGCACATCATCAGTCCGAGGATGATGCCGAGGAAGATGACCGAAGTACCGGACAGCCCGTTGAGCCAATTGGTCAGGCCGGACGTGATGGCGGCGAGGGGACGGCCGAGCACCAGGAACATCAGCGCACCCACGATGAGGGTCGCGAAGAGCGGAATGATGACCACCGGCATGAGGCCGCGTAACCACTGAGGAACGGCGATCCGGCTGATCCACAGGGCGACGACACCCGCGATGAGCCCACCGACCAGGCCACCGATGAAGCCGGCTCCGACGAATACTGCTACCGCGCCGGCGGTGAAACCGGGTGCGATGCCGGGTCGGTCGGCTATCGCGAAGGCGATGTAACCGGCCAAGGCCGGAACGAGGAAGCTGAAAGCCAGCGAACCGAGCTGGAACAGCACTGCACCCAGATAGGTGGTGAGACCGCCCTCGGGCAGGCTGCCGAGGGAGTTGTTCAGCACGATGTCCTCGGCGGGTCCGGAGATTTCGTACCCGCCGAGCAGGAAACCGAGGGCGATCAGCAGGCCGCCCGCGGCGACGAAGGGGATCATGTAGCTGACACCGGTCAGCAGGACCTGACGTAGATGGGTGCCCCAGCCGATCGAGCCGGCGGGTTCCGCGGGCTCGGCGGATGCGCTGCCCCCCACCGTCGCGGCCGACGGGTTCATCCCTGCGCGCAGAGCCTCGGTGATCATGACGTCGGGCTCGTTGATTGCGCGCTTGACGCCGGAGGCGACCACGGGCTTGCCCGCGAACCGCTCCTTGCCTTTCACGCCGACATCCGTGGCGAAAATGACAGCGGAGGCGCCTGCGATCAGTCCGGGGGCTAGTGGAGTGCTGCCACTCGAACCCTGGGTTTCCACGTGCACCTTCACGCCCGCACGCTCACCGGCGGCGACGAGGGAGTCGGCGGCCATGTAGGTATGCGCGATTCCGGTGGGGCACGCCGTGACCGCGACGATGTGGCGGGACGCATCCTCGGCGGCCGGTTCAGGTGCGGCGGCGGGTTCGGGTGCGGCGGCGGCCCGTTCGGGTGTGGCGGCAGCGGGCGTCGAGGCCGCGGCAGTGGCCGGCGCCGGGGACAGCACGTCCTGGACGAGGGTGACCACGTCGGCCGGGGCGGACGCCTCGCGCAGTGCACCGACGAAGTCGGGACGCACCAGCGCCCGGGCGAGTGAGGACAGCAACTTCATGTGCTCGGCGCCGGCGCCCTCCGGGGCGGCGATGAGGAACACCAGGTCGGCGGGGCCGTCCGGGGCGCCGAAGTCGACCTTGGGTGCGAGCCGGGCGAAGCCGAGGGAGGCAGCCGACACGGCCTCCGCTCGGCAGTGGGGAATGGCGATTCCACCGGGAAGGCCTGTCGCGGATTGTGATTCGCGTGCCAGCGCGGCGTCGCGAAGAGCGTCCGAATCGGTGGCCCGGCCGGCGTCGGCCAACCGGGTGGAGAGCGCGGCTATCACGTCCTCCTTGGATGCTCCGAGGTCGGAATCCAGGGAGATCAGATCTTCGCTGATGATCTGCGGCCCCGAATCGCGGTCGGGAGTGGAGTGAGACATGGGGTGTCCTTCGGGTCAGGCCGGATCGGGGGCGGGGGAGGTGAGGGCGGTCACAGTGACGGCGTCCCTGTGCACGTGTTCGGGACTCGGCAGGGTGGTACCGGGGAGGGCCGCCGCCGCGCTGCCGTAGGCGACGGCGGATCGTAGGCACTCCGGAGGGGCTGCACCGGCGACGTGCGCCGCCAGGTAACCGGCCAGCGAGGAATCGCCGGCCCCGACGGTGCTTCGCGCGACGATGGGTGGCGGCGTCGCCCACCAGGAACCGTCGTTCGTCACCAGAACGGCACCGGCCGCTCCCAGGGTGACGAGTACCGTCTCGACGCCGCGATCGAGGAGCAGCCTTCCTGCGTGGGCGGCCGCAGTCGGATCGCCCTGCAGCGCGGCCTCTTCGAGTAGGCGACCGTCGTAGCCGGTGAGCTGGGCGAGTTCCTCGCTGTTCGGTTTGACGAGGTCCGGTGCGGCGGCGGGAAAGCGTTCCGCCAAGGCCAGCAGGGGAGCGTCGGAGGTGTCGACCGCCACTTTGCAGGACGCCGAGCGCAGCGACTCGACAAGCGTGGCGTACCAGTCGGTCGGAACACCGGGCGGCAGGGAACCAGCCAGCACGACCCAGTCGGCACGCGCACCGAACTCGGAAAGCGCGGTGTGCAGATCGGCGAGGGACTGAGCCGTCATCGGGACACCGGGTTCGTTGATCTTCGTGGTGGTGCCGTCGGGTTCGGTGATCGTGATGTTGGTGCGGGCCGAGCCGGACATGGCCACGGTGACGTGCTCGATTTTGTTGTCCCTGAGGGTGGACGGCAACGGATCGCCGGCGTTGGCGGGGAGGATCGCCACCGTGGCGACGCCGGCGGAGGTCAGGGCGCGCGCCACGTTGACACCCTTGCCACCCGGATCGTTATGGGTGGCGACAGCGCGAAGGACGGAGCCGCGTTCGAGCCGTCCCCCGAGGGTCACGGTGCGGTCGATACTCGGATTTGCGGTCAGCGTGACGATCATGCGATCACCACCTCGATTCCCTGGTCGTGGAAATGGGCTCGGTCTGCGGGGCTGATGTCGGAATCGGTGACGAGAATGTCGACGCTGTGGATGGGTGCGAAACTCACCAGGTGCTCGCGCCCCACCTTGGACGAGTCGGCCACCACCACGACGTGGTTGGCGCATCGGACCATGGCCCGCTTCACCGCCGCCTCGTCGGTGTCCGGTGTGGACAGACCGTGGCCGACGCTCAGGGCGTTGGTGCCGATGAATGCGACGTCCACCCGAAGAACGTCGAGAATGCGTAATGCCTCCTCGCCGACTGCAGCCTGGGTGACACCCCGCACCCGGCCGCCGAGCAGATGAAGGGTGACCGAGTTCAGTCCGGCAAGCCGGGCGGCAATGGGCACGGAGTTCGTGATCACTGTGAGGTCGGCGTCGGACGGCAGTTCCGGGATGATCCGGCCGGTGGTCGTTCCCGCATCGAACAGCACACTTCCCCCGGAGGGAGGCAGGAACGAGGCCGCGCGCTTGGCGATCCGGTCCTTCTGCTCGGCGCGGGTGTGGTCCCGCTCCGTCATGCCCGGTTCGGTGACCGTGAGAGATCCTGCGGGCACCGCGCCACCATGCACGCGTCGGACGTGTCCCAGCCGCTCGAGCAGGGCGAGATCCCGCCGGACCGTCTCGGTGGTGACGCCGAAGGTGTCGGAGAGATCCGCGACCGACATGCGGCCGCGTTGCGAGATCAGTGTGGTGACTGCCTGCTGACGTTCTTCCGGGTACACCGTCTCCCCGTTCCTTGTCTCGAAGAAGTTCGGTGAGGAAGTCCGATCGGGGCGAAGTCCGATATGGTCCGCATCACACGAAATGTTGTGTCATGTTGTTTTACGCCCGACTGTGTTGACATGTCAAGAGTTGAGAGTAATCTCCGTCACAGAGTTGATGCGTGTGCGAACCACGCGATGACTGAACCGACCGGCCAGGAGGACCCGATGACCGAGAACCGTGAAATCGTGCGAGGTACCCCGGTGGTGCCGGGCATCGCCTATGCGCCGGTCATCTGGCCCGCCGCTCGACCTGAGGTCACCAGCGGACTGCCGAGGGTGGACGAATCCGGGCGCGACCAGGAGAAAGTTCGCTTCGAGGAAGCTGCAGCGGTGGTCGCTCAGCGCCTGCGCGATCGGGCAGCCACCGTATCGGGAGCTGCTGCGGAGGTCCTTCAGGCCAACGCGGCCATGGCGGCAGACAGGGGATGGCTGGGCGCAGCTCAGAAGCTGATTGCCGGCGGGGCGCCCGCCGAAGAAGCAGCCTCTGAAGCAACCGAGCAGTTTGCGGCGCTGTTCACCAAGATGGGTGGGCTGATGGCCGAACGCGTGACCGATCTGCGCGACATCCGCGATCGGGTCGTGTCGGAACTCCGGGGTCTACCCGAACCAGGCATTCCCGTTCCCGACGCGCCGTCGATCCTGTGCGCGCGGGATCTGGCTCCAGCAGACACCGCAGGTCTCGACCCCGCGTCGATCGTCGGACTCGTCACCCTGCTCGGGGGGCCGACCAGCCACACCGCGATCATCGCGCGGCAGCTCGGCATTCCGTGCGTGGTGGCAGTACACGATCTCGAGTCGGTTCCGGCAGGCACTCCCGTGCTGCTCGACGGTGCGGCAGGCGAAGTGGTGGTGGAGCCGGATCCGGCCGAAGCGCGGGCCGCGGTCGAGCACGGCCGAGCGGAGCGGGCGAGGATTTCGACGTGGTCGGGTCCGGGGCAGACCAGCGACGGCCGACCCGTATCGATCCTCGCCAACGTGCAGGATGGCGCCGGCGCCAGATCCGCACGGGAGACCGCCGCCGAAGGCGTCGGCCTCTTCCGCACCGAACTGTGCTTCCTCGACCGTGATTCCGAACCCGGTGTCGACGAGCAGGCGGACATCTACGCGGAGGTGCTCGAGGCGTTTTCCGGTCGGAAGGTAGTGATCCGCACCTTGGATGCCGGTTCGGACAAGCCGCTGCGCTTCGCCACTACGGCAGACGAGGCCAACCCGGCGCTCGGCGTCCGGGGAATCCGCATCGCGGTTCAGAACCCGGGCATTCTCGGTAGGCAACTCGACGCCATCGCTGCTGCGGCGAAACAGACTCAGTCACAGCCGTGGGTGATGGCACCGATGATCGCCACCACCGCGGAGGCCGAGAACTTTGCGGCCGAGGTCCGGGCGCGGGGTCTGACCCCCGGCGTGATGATCGAGGTACCGGCCGCGGCGCTGCTCGCGGACCGCCTGCTCCGGCACGTCGACTTCCTGTCCATCGGTACGAATGACCTTGCGCAGTACACGATGGCTGCCGACCGCATGTCCTCCGAACTCGCGGCGCTCACCGATCCGTGGCAGCCTGCGGTCCTCGACCTCGTCGCGCGCACCGCTGCGGCGGGACTCGCGGCCGGGAAGCCCGTGGGAGTGTGCGGCGAGGCAGCAGCCGATCCTCTTCTCGCATGCGTGCTGGTGGGGCTCGGGGTGACGTCGCTGTCCTGCGCAGGTGCTGCGGTGTCCGGCGTTGGCGCCAAGATAGGCACGGTGTCCCAGGAACAGTGCCGTCGCGCCGCCGAGGAGGTACTGGCCACCAGCGATCCCATGGAGGCGCGGAACGTCGCGGCTCGGGTCTTGGGCTGACGACGCTTGCCGTGTCGTTTCGGGCCCCACGGCGCGAAATTTGCAGATCGTCCCTACTATTGGCCAACTGTGACGAGAAGAGAAACCGACGCCTCCGACGGCCCTGTCGGAGGGGGTTCCGACCGGGCCGCCCCCGCGAAGGCCTTCGGGTGGACCCTGCACGGTGACGGTAGGCGGATTGCCGATGGAGAGGTCGTTGCACCTGCCGAGCGTTTGACCTGGCCCCGTACGGTCGGGATCGGGATGCAACACGTCATCGCGATGTTCGGTGCCACCCTCTTGGTGCCGACGATTACCGGCTTCCCGGTCACCACCACGCTGTTGTTCTCGGGGATCGGAACGGCGCTCTTCCTGCTCCTGACCCGCGGCCGCATTCCCAGCTACCTCGGTTCCTCCTTCGCATTCATCGCCCCGTTGACGGCATCCCAGGCATCCGGTCCCGCCGCCCAGCTCGGCGGGGTGGCGGCGGCGGGTGTGCTCCTCTTGCTGGTCGGCGTGGCCGTGAAACTGGCGGGCTCCCGGGTGATCGACGCGGTCATGCCGCCCGTCGTCACGGGCGCTGTCGTGGCGCTGATCGGGCTCAATCTCGCTCCGACAGCGGTCGATTCGTTCGAGTCACAACCCCTCATCGCGGGCGTGACCCTGCTCGCGATTCTTGTCGTCACCGTTCTCGGACCCGGATTGCTCGGCCGCCTCGGGATCCTGGTCGGCGTTGTCCTCGGCTGGATCTTCGCGGCGATCACCGGGGGCCTCGCCGACGAACGCGTGACCGCCCTGCGCGATGCAGCCTGGTTCGGAATGCCCGAGTTGCGGGGGCCCACGTTCGAATGGTCGGTGATCGCGCTGACATTGCCCGTCGTCATCGTCCTCGTCGCCGAGAACGTCGGCCACGTGAAAGCGGTGTCCGCGATGACCGGCCGATCACTCGACGACGTTGCCGGCGACGCACTCGTCGCGGACGGACTCGCCACCACCCTGGCGGGATTCGGCGGTGGCTCCGGCACCACCACCTACGCCGAGAACATCGGGGTCATGGCCGCGACACGGGTCTATTCGACCGCGGCGTACTGGGTTGCTGCCGCCACGGCCGTGGTCCTGGCATTTTCCCCCAAGTTCGGTGCCCTGGTCTTCACCGTCCCGAGCGGTGTCATCGGCGGCGCGACTGTGGTGCTGTACGGGCTCATCGGCGTCCTGGGTGTCCGCATCTGGATGGAGGCGAAGGTCGATTTCACCGACCCGGTAAATCTGACCGTCGTTGCGGCGGCGCTTGTTGCCGGCATCGGGGACCTCACGCTGACGATGGGCTCGGTGGAGCTCGGCGGAATCGCCTGGGGTTCGATCGGCATCCTCGTCGCCTATCCCGTCATGCGGTCGCTCGCGAGGTTCCGCAGGTCCTGACCGAACCGGATGGGTCACGAATCGCGATCACCTGGGTCATTCTCCGCTGCGTCCGCCACCTCTACCGTCGAACGAGACGTACCCGAACATGTTTGATATGAGGAGTCGGCGTGGAGCGCACCCTGTTCGAACCGGAGCACGAACTGTTCCGGGAGTCGTACCGAAAGTTTCTCGCCCAGCACGCCGAACCCAACCATGCCAAGTGGGAAGAACAGAACATTGTCGACCGCAGCGTGTGGGTCGAGGCCGGTAAGCAGGGCTTTCTCGGTATGGCGGTGCCGGAGGAGTTCGGCGGCGGCGGTGTCCGCGACTTCAGGTACAACGCGATCATCACCGAAGAGACCACGCGCGGGGGATACAGCGGCATCGGCTTCACACTGCACAACGACGTGGTGGCCCCCTACCTGCTCGAGCTCTCCAACGAGGAGCAGAAGCAGCGCTGGTTGCCCGGGTTCGCCTCCGGTGAGCTGATCACGGCGATCGCCATGACCGAACCCGGTACCGGCAGTGATCTGCAGGGAATCAAGACCCGTGCGGTTCGTGACGGCGACGACTGGGTTCTCAACGGTTCCAAGACCTTCATCACCAACGGCATTAACGCAGACCTCGTGATCGTCGTCGCGTGTACCGATCCCGACAAGGGCGCGCAGGGATTCAGCCTCCTCGTCGTCGAACGGGGCATGGAGGGTTTCGAACGCGGCCGCAACCTGGACAAAATCGGCATGAAGGCCCAGGACACCGCGGAATTGAGCTTCACCGACGTGCGTGTTCCGGCGGCGAATCTGCTCGGTGAGGAGGGAATGGGCTTCCTCTACCTCATGAAGAATCTCCCGCAGGAGCGTCTGTCGATTGCCGTGGTGGCCGCGGCGGCCATGGAGTCGGCGCTGGAGATGACGATCCAGTACTGCCGCGACCGGAAGGCCTTCGGCAAGTCCATCGGCAGTTTCCAGAACACGCGCTTCGTACTCGCCGAGCTCGCTACGGAGACAACAGCTGTACGCGTGCTCGTCGACAAGTTCATCGAACTGCTCAACGACGAGAAGCTCTCCGTCCAGGAAGCCGCCATGGCCAAGTGGTGGACCACCGAAGCCCAGGTCCGGCTCATCGACCGGTGCCTGCAGCTGCACGGTGGGTACGGGTACATGAAGGAGTACCCGATTGCCAAGGCCTACATGGATTCCCGTGTGCAGACGATCTACGGCGGAACCACGGAGATCATGAAAGAGATCATCGGTCGGGGGCTCAACCTCTGACCCGGTCAGCGACATCTCGAGGACACGGAAGAGCCCGCGGCGTGTGCCGCGGGCTCTTCCGTGTGAGGACTGCCCTCTAGATCTTGCGCATCACGGTGACGACCTTGCCCAGGATCACTGCCTCGTTGCCGGGGATCGGCTCGAACAACGCGTTGTGGGGCATCAGCCACACCTCGTTCTTCGTGCGCTTGAAGGTTTTTACCGTGGCCTCGCCGTCGATCATCGCGGCGACGATGTCACCGTTCTCCGCCACGTTCTGCTGACGCACCACCACCCAGTCGCCGTCGCAGATCGCCGCGTCGATCATCGACTCACCGACCACCTTCAACAGGAACAACGACCCTTGGCCCACGAGTTCGCGGGGAAGCGGGAAGACGTCCTCGACAGCCTCCTCCGCGAGGATCGGGCCACCTGCGGCGATTCGGCCGAGAACCGGCACGAAGGTCGGCTCCGGTAGCGGTGCGCCCTCGACACCGGTAGGAACCGCGGCCAAGGGGGCGGTGGTGGCGCGGGCAGCATTGCCCGCATTGGCAGCGTTCGCGGCGGCGCCTGCGGCGACCTCGTCCACACCGCGCACGTCGACGGCGCGTGGACGATTGGGGTCGCGGCGGAGAAAGCCCTTGCGTTCGAGCGTGCGGAGTTGGTGGGCGACCGACGACGTAGAGGTGAGGCCCACCGCGTCGCCGATCTCCCGGATGCTCGGCGGGTAACCCCGTTCGTTCACGGACGTCCGAATCACCTCGAGGACGCGGCGCTGCCGATCGGTCAACCCGGCGGCGGTGCCGCCGCTCACCTGTGGAGCCGAACCGTCGGTCGAGCTGTCGTCCTTCATGGCGAGGGGCCTCCGTTTGTCGTGTCGATCTTCTGCCGTGCGGATGTGGATCGTGTGGTGTGGGTCGTGCGGATCCACTCGAAAATGGGTCGTATGTGACTGTTGTTTCGTTGCCTCGAATCTATCTCGGTTCCGCCGCAGTATCAAACACCTGTTCGACCGTGTCGTGCACGTGTTCGACCGCGAAGGGAAGACTTTGTCGGACCCGCGTGGTAGAAATCGAACATGTGTTCTTTCGAACGCGTGATCGAACACCCGGCAGACTCCCACGCCTGGCGGGACGGAATCGGATTCGAGCAGCGGAGGTCCCGATGAGCAACGCAGTTCTCCATCGGCAATCAGTTCTCCATCGGCAATCAGTACTGAACGGCCGAAACGTGGATGGCCAGGCCGTCCTGGATCGGCAGGCACTCGGCCCGCGCGCGGTTCGGTCGGGCGCCGGGTCACGCGTCGTCCGCTCGCGTGGGGGGCGGTCGTACCGGACACGGCCCCGCCGACGTTTCGTCGAGGGTGACCGGCGTTTCGTCGAGGGTGACCTTCGCCGTCCCGCAGCCGGAACGGTCGCCTACGGCACCCGGTCACCCATGTCTCGGGCCGAGCACGCGCATCGGGGAAGCGACGTGGGTTGGCGGATGGTCCTGGCAAGCATCGCGATCACGGCCGCAGTTCTGTTGGGGCTCGTGGGAGTGGCGCAGTTTGCCACCGTCGACGACATGGGGTCGTCGGGCGCGACCGAGGTCGTTCAGGTCCGGGAGGGCGACACTCTCGCTGCCGTGGCCGCGACTGTCTTACCGGACCGTCCTGTGGCGCGGGTCGTCGAACAGATCATGGAACTCAATGCCATGTCGGACTCCGTCGTGCATCCGGGGCAGACGTTGATCGTTCCTGCGTCCGGCACCCGGTGATCGTGGTGGCTCTGCATGCCTCCGCCGATCGACAGACGAGTAGTCTCGAATGCTGTCAGTCCCACCACTTCGTGTGGTCGCGTCGAGATCGTGCATCCGCTGCGTGAATCCGTATTCGTCGGTTCGCCATCGGGGGAGGCGAAAAGCCGCGGCCACGACGGCTACGACGAAGGAATCGCCATGCACTGCCCGTTCTGCCGGCACCCCGATTCACGTGTGGTCGATTCCCGGGAAGCCGACGAAGGTCAGGCCATCCGCAGGCGACGCTCGTGCCCCGAGTGCGGCCGCCGGTTCACCACCGTGGAAACCGCGGTCCTCTCGGTCGTCAAGCGCAGCGGTGTCACCGAACCGTTCAGTCGGGAGAAGGTGGTGCGCGGCGTTCGGCGCGCCTGCCAGGGCCGCCAGGTCGACAACGACGCACTGAATCTTCTTGCCCAGCAAGTCGAAGATGCCGTGCGGGCCTCGGGTTCCGCGGAGATTCCCAGCAACGAGGTCGGGCTCGCCATCCTGGGTCCCCTCCGGGATCTGGACGAGGTCGCGTATCTGCGTTTCGCGTCCGTGTACCGCTCGTTCAGTTCGGCGGAAGATTTCGCGCGCGAAATCAAAGAACTACGCGCTCATCGCGAGTCCCGCGAAAGCGAATGACACCCGATTCGGCCATCAGCGCACCTTCTGCATCGCGCTGAGAACCCGCTTTTCGGACACCGGTATCGGTGTCCCGATCGTCTGGGCGAACAAGCTGACTCGGAGTTCCTCGATCATCCAGTGGATCGCGTCGATGTCGGGCGAATGGTGCCGCTCCTCCGGCAGCGTTGCCAGCATGCGTTCATATGCTGCATATACGCGGTCGAGGACGTCCATTCCCTTCCGATCGCGGGGTGCACTGCCGGGGAGCGATTCGAGGCGTGCGGCGGCGGCGGAGAGATACCGAGGTAGCTCACGGAGCCGCGCGGATCCGGTCTCGGCAACGAATCGAGGAAAGAGCAGCGCCGCGCGCTGTTCCCGCACATCGTCGGCAGCCTCCCCGGTGGCCCGTTCGAGAACCACGGCCAGTCGGTGATCAGATTCCAGAATCGGCAGGACGAGGCGTAGCAGAATTGCGACCTCGCGGGCCATCGCCGCTCGCGCCTCGGCGACGAGCGCGTCGAAGTCACGGGGAGTGCGGATCGGCGCCCCGTGGGCGGCGATCAACTGGTCAGCCGCGGCATTGCGGCAGTCGTCGATCAATGCGTCGAGGCTGCCGTCCGGATTCTGGCCGAGGGTCAGCCGCTGGGTGTTGCTCAGCCCGGAGACGACCGTCTTGGCCTGGGTCGGTACGGCGGCCAGGAGGAGCCTGCGGGTTCCGGCGCGCATCGCCGCCCGTTGCTCGGACGGTGTGCTCAGGACACGGACGGCGACACCGTCGCCCTCGGGAACGAGGGCGGGATAGCCGGTGACTTTTTGCCCGCCCAGTTCGCGGGTCACCGTCGGCTCGAGGGAACCGAGCGTGTCCGGCGTCCAGGTGAGCGCAGGGGGCCGCTCGGAAGCGGAGGCCGCCTTCGCGACTTCCTTCTGCACGCGGGGAGCGAGGGACGTGCGGAGCGCCACCAGATCCTTGTCGCGGCCCAGAACGGTGCCCTTCTCGTCCACGGCCGCGAACGTCATGCGTAGGTGGTCGGGGAGTGCCGCGACATCGAAGTCCTTCGGATCGATGCGGCATGCCCCGAGTCGCGACAACTCCCGAGCCATCGCTGTGACGAGCGGTTCGGAACGCGGTTTCACCGCCGCGAGGGCCGCTGCCGCGAAGTCGGGGGCCGGAACCACCTGCCGGCGTAGGGTTTTGGGGAGAGTCTTGATCAGGGCCGTCACCAACTCGACGCGCATGCCGGGGACGAGCCAATCGAAGCCCACCGGCCGGAGACCGGCGAGCAGGGCGATCGGGATGCGAGCGGTGACGCCGTCGTCCTGGTTCCCGGGCTCGAACTGGTAGGTGAGCGGGAACTGCATGTCTCCCTGACGCCAGGCGTCGGGGTAGTCGCCGCCCAGCACGACGGCCGAATCGGCGTTGACGACCGTCGACTGGGTGAAGGTGAGGAGGTCCGGCGTGGCGCGGCGGGCCACCTTCCACCAGGAGTCGAAGTGGCGGGCTGACACTGCCTCGGCGCCCACACGCCGATCGTAGAATTCGAACAACGTGTCGTCGTCGACGAGGATGTCGCGGCGACGCGCGCGATGCTCGAGTTCCTCGACATCTTCGAGCAGTGCGCGGTTGGCGTGGAAGAATGTGTGCTGAGTTTGCCATTCGCCCTGGACTAGTGCATGGCGGATGAACAGTTCGCGGGACGTTTCGGGGTCGATGGCAGCGTAGTTCACCGCGCGCCGGGCGACGAGGGGGATTCCGTACAACGTCACGCGTTCGTACGCCATGGCGGATCCGCGCTTGGACGACCAGTGCGGTTCGGAGTAGGTGCGTTTCACGAGGTGCGGCGCGAGCTTCTCGGCCCACTCGGGTTCGATCCTCGCGGACATGCGCGCCCACAACCGAGAGGTCTCGACGAGTTCTGCGGCCATCACCCACCGCGGGGGCTTCTTGAACAGGCTCGAACCGGGGAAGATGGCGAATCGGCTTCCACGCGCACCGAGGAAGTCGCGCTTGTCGCCCTCGCGAAGTCCGATGTGCGACAACAGTCCCGCCAGCAGCGATTGGTGAATCGCCGCCTCCCCGGCGGTGGAGGTACTGCTCACCTCCCAGCCCAGTCCGCGGGTGATCTGGCGGAGCTGACCATGGAGGTCCTGCCATTCGCGGATGCGGAGCCAGTGAAGAAATTCGTTGCGGCACATCTTCCGGAACTGGTTGGAGGACAGTTCGTTCCGTTGTTCACCGAGGTACTTCCACAGCTCGAGAAAGGCCAGGAAGTCCGAGTTCTCCACGGCGAAACGGGCATGTTTCTCGTCGGCCGCCTGCTGAAATTCGGCGGGACGTTCGCGCACGTCCTGGATCGACAGGGCGGAGACGATCACGAGGACTTCGGCGAGGCAGCCGTTCCGGTGCGCCTCGACGAGCATGCGGGCCATGCGAGGGTCCACAGGAATCTGGGCGAGTTCGCGTCCGACCGGGGTCAGGACGGGCTGCTCCTTCTGGGTGGACTGCTCGATCGCGCCCAGCTCTTCGAGCAGGCCGATGCCGTCCCGGATCGCGCGCGGATCGGGCGGTTGGACGAACGGAAACGCGGCGATGTCACCGAGACCGAGGGCGGTCATCTGCAAAATGACGGATGCGAGATTGGTGCGAAGAATCTCCGGCTCGGTGAACGGGGGCCTGGACTCGAAGTCTTCTTCCGAGTACAGCCGAATGCAGATGCCGTCCGCGACGCGTCCACAGCGACCGGAGCGCTGGCGGGCGGAGGCCTGGGAGATCGGCTCGATCGGAAGACGCTGCACTTTCGTGCGCACCGAATAGCGCGAGATGCGGGCAGTTCCCGGATCCACGACGTAACGGATGCCGGGCACGGTCAGGGACGTCTCGGCGACGTTCGTCGACAGGACGACCCGACGTCCCGTGTGGGGAGTGAACACCTTGTGCTGTTCCGCCGCGGAGAGTCGCGCATACAACGGAACGATGTCGGTACCCCACAGTCGTCTGTCCCGCAGCGCGTCCGCGGTGTCGCGGATCTCCCGCTCGCCGGACAGGAAGACGAGGATGTCGCCGTCCCCTTCCGCCGACAGTTCTTCGACGGCTTCACACACCGCGTCGACGGGATCACGATCGAAGGTCTGATCGCCCACTTCGACGGTGAGAGGGCGGTAACGCATCTCGACAGGGAAGGTCCGCCCCGACACCTCCACGATCGGTGCGGGCACGCCGTCGACGGCGAAGTGCTCGGCGAACCGCTGAGGGTCGATCGTGGCCGAGGTGATGACGACCTTGAGGTCGGGTCGCCGGGGGAGTAGCTGGCGTAGGTACCCCAGGATGAAGTCGATGTTCAGGCTGCGCTCATGAGCCTCGTCGATGATGAGGGTGTCGTACCGGCGGAGCATCTTGTCGCGCTGAATCTCGGCGAGGAGGATGCCGTCGGTCATCAGTTTGACGAGTGTGCCGTCCGACACCTGGTCGGTGAACCGCACCGTATAGCCGACGGTCTCCCCGAGTTCGCTGTGTACCTCTTCGGCGATCCGTTCGGCTACCGTCCGTGCTGCGAGCCGGCGGGGCTGCGTATGCCCGATGAGCCCGCGTACCCCGCGGCCGAGTTCGAGGCAGATCTTCGGAATCTGCGTGGTCTTGCCCGAGCCGGTCTCACCCGCGACGATTACCACCTGGTGCTCCGAGATGGCGTGCGCGATGTCGTCACGGCGCTGGCTGACCGGAAGCGCGTCGGGGTAGTCGATGCGGGGAACGCTCGCCCGTCGGCGCTCGAGGCGGGCGCGGGCGGTCGCGATCTCGTCCGAGACGCCGGCGAGCGCCTGGGGCGTGCGCGCTCGGTCCAGTCGCCTGCGGAGCCGGTGCTCGTCGCGCAAAGTGAGTTCGCCGAGGGAGTTCTTCAGATCTCGCCGGCTCGGTGCTGTGATGGACATGCTGAGCTACAGCCTAGCCAACGCGGTCGACGAGCCGACGGCTCGGGCGTAGCGGCAGGGGCAGGTCGTCACCACGCGCTATTCTCCAGGACGACCAACGTCAGACGCGTACCCCGATATCGGCAACGGCTGGGAGACTATGTTCGACGAGTTCGCAGGTGAGAACTTCGACCTGCTCAGCCGCGACCGCGGCAGCGTCGTCGCGGCCGACGATGGCGTTCCGCTGGCCGTCCGCGAGGTCGGTCCCGAATATGCGCCGCTCACCGTGGTCTTCGTGCACGGTTTCTGCAACCGGATGACCGGCTGGCATTTCCAGCGCGTACACCTCGAAGAGGTGTGGGGACCGACGATACGCATGGTGTTCTTCGATCTGCGTGGGCACGGCAATTCAGGTGTGCCGCGACGTGAGACCTGCACGATTCCGCACCTCGCCCGGGACATCGACGCCGTGATCCGGGCACTCGTCCCCGAGGGGCCGATCGTGCTGGTCGGGCACTCCATGGGCGGAATGGCGGTGCTCTCCTATGTCGGCCGGCATCCCGACCTGATCGGTTCCCGGGTGGTGGGGGTCGGACTGATCGCGACCGCGGCGGGTGCACTGGGGGACGTCGGCCTCGCGCGGACCCTCAACACGCCGGTGGTCGCCGGATTCAGCACGGCGGCACGTGCCCTGCCTCGCGTAGTCCAGGGTGGCCGGGGCGCGAGCAAGCGCGTGCTGGCGCCGATTCTGCGGTCGGCGTCGTTCGGTGATCGTCGTATCAGCCCGGCCATCGTCTGGCACTCCGAACAGATGATCAACGACACACCCCTGAAGACGCTCGTCGATTTTCTGCCCTCGTTCAAGAACCACGACGAAACCGCCGCGGTGCCGCTCCTCGAACCGGTTCCGACTCTGGTGCTGTGCGGCGACAGGGACCTCCTGACGCCGTTCCGGTATTCGAAGGCGATCGCCGAGCAATTGCCGGAGGCAGAACTCGTCAGGGTGCCCGGCGCAGGACACATGGTGCACTTGGAACGGGCGTCACTGGTCTCGGAGGCGCTCGATCGTCTCGTCACGAGGTCGGTGGAATCGCTGCCCGCACCCAGTGCCTGGCGGGACGCCGTGCTGCTGGTCACCGAGCATCCGTGGATCGACACCGCTCGTCGCCGGGTGGCGGCATGGGGGCGGGTGGTCCGGCAGCGGGTGTCGCGGTCTCTTCGCTGATCGAAGGGCGTCGCTATCCGCCCACATCGTCGCCCTCCGGGTGCGGGGGAAGAACGCAGAACTCGTTGCCCTCCGGATCGGCGAGCACCACCCACGGCACCCTCGAATCGTTGCTCAGCAGCCGGGCCCCGAGCGCGAGGAGTCGTTGCACCTCGGCGTCCTGCGTGCGCGACGACGGGGCGATGTCGAGGTGCAGTCGATTCTTGGCCGCTTTCTCCTCCGCGACGGGTTGGAAGAGCAGCGTCGGAAATCCCGGTCGATTCGCCTCGACGTAGGTGCGGCCGTACGCGTCGTTCCACTGGCGGGTCGACGGATAGTCCAGAGCCTCACACCAGAATTGGGCCAGTGAGTGCGCGTCGCGGCAGTCGACGGCCACGGCGATGATGCGACTGTTCATCCCGGTCGACTACCCGTCGATGAGTCGGCGCACACTGCCGCTGGTCGAAGCTATCGGCGTCCGCGGACACGGTGGCAATCGGCAAAGTGGCGACAACATCCGC
Source organism: Rhodococcus sp. NPDC019647 (assembly GCF_044389235.1). Lineage (NCBI taxonomy): Bacteria > Bacillati > Actinomycetota > Actinomycetes > Mycobacteriales > Nocardiaceae > Rhodococcus > Rhodococcus sp. NPDC019647. The sequence goes on from NZ_JBIRXS010000001.1 coordinate 389,382, forward strand.
CACTCGGGACACAATGGATTCACCTGACAGCGGCCTCGAGGGGGCGGAACATGGCATACGAGAATCCACCAGCCGACCAGGATGCCCTGCCGCCAGGAGTTCTTCGACGCGCAATCGCGGCTTCGGCAATGGGCAACGCCACCGAATGGTTCGACTACGGCGTGTATGCGTTCACGGTGTCGTATATTTCGGCGTCCTTCTTTCCCGGCGACACCGGCTCTGCCACGTTGTATGCCCTGCTGGTGTTCGCTGTCTCCTTCGTCGTGCGACCCCTCGGCGGGCTCGTCTGGGGCCCGCTCGGTGACCGTCTCGGCCGCCGTCAGGTTCTGGCGCTCACCATCCTGCTGATGGCGGGAGCGACGTTCTGTGTGGGACTTGTTCCCGGATACGACGTCATCGGATTCTGGGCACCCTTGTTGCTGGTGCTTCTTCGCATGATCCAGGGTTTCTCCACCGGAGGTGAGTACGGCGGCGCGGCAACCTTCATGGCCGAGTATTCGCCCGACCGGAAGCGAGGATTCTGCGGTAGTTTCCTCGAATTCGGCACGCTCGGGGGCTACGCGCTGGGCGCCATCGTGGTTCTGACGGTGGAGCTGGCGTCCACCGAACCGTTCATGGAGACCTGGGGATGGCGCATTCCCTTCCTGATCGCGGGCCCGATGGGTCTGATCGGCCTGTACCTGCGCACCAAACTCGAGGAAACACCCGTCTTCCGCGAACTCGACGAGGAAGGGGCGATCGAGGAGGGGGCCGCGACGGAGTTCAAGGATCTGGTGACGGAGTACTGGCGGCCGATGTTGCTGCTCGCCGGTCTCGTCGTCGCTCTGAACGTCACCAACTACACCTTGCTCAGCTATATGCCGACGTATCTGGAAACCCAGATCGGTTTGTCGTCCACCGCGTCGTTGACGCTGTTCATCGTCGGGCAACTCGTGATGATGGCGGTGATCCCGTTCGCGGGCGGGTTGTCGGACCGATTCGGACGAAAACCGTTGTGGTACGTCTCGCTCGTCGGTCTCATCGTGCTGGCGGTGCCGATGTATCTGCTGATGCGCCAGGGATTCGCCTGGGCAATCTTGGCTTTCGCCGTCCTGGGGTTGTTGTATGTGCTGCAGCTGTCGACGATCTCCGCAACGTTCCCGGCGATGTTTCTCACGCACGTGCGCTTCGCCGGATTCGCCATCGCCTACAACGTGTCCACCTCGCTGTTCGGGGGAACGGCGCCTGCCGTCAACGAACTGCTGATCGAGTGGACGGACAACACGCTGATGCCCGCGTTCTACATGATGATCGCGTGCGGGATCGGTCTCGTGGCGCTCTACTTCGTGGCCGAAACGGCAGGAGCCTCCATCCGAGGCCGGGGGCTGCCGGGAATCGACACGGAACCGCATCCCACCGCCTACGCCGAGAAGTAGGCGGGCGAGATCCCTGCCCGGCGACATGGCATAGTCGCCTCGGAGTGGGGTTCACGAAGGGATGATCATGGCGTCGGCACTGTGGCACGGCTTCGCGGATATGGGCGCGGTGGAGGAGAACGGCGCGTTCGTCGTCTCCCGCGGCGACGGCGCGTACATCTGGGACGATCAGGGTAACCGCTACCTCGACGCCACCGCAGGTCTGTGGTTCACCAACGTCGGCCACGGGCGCTCGGAGATCGCGGACGCTGTGGCGGACCAACTTCGGACCGTCGCGCACTTCTCGAATTTCGGCGATTTCGTCCCCGCAACCACGGCAGCACTCGCCGACCGGCTGGCCGCGCTGGCTCCCGTGCCGGGCAGCAAGATCTTCTTCACCTCCGGTGGATCCGACTCCGTGGACACGGCAGCCAAACTGGCGCGCCGCTACTGGCACGAAATGGGCAGGCCCGACAAGACGATCGTGGTCGGCAGGCAGAAGGCGTACCACGGCATGCATGTCGCGGGTACCGCTCTGGCAGGAATCCCCGTCAACCGGGAGGGCTACGGCGAGTTGATGGCCGACGCCGCGACCGTGGCATGGGACGACGCCAAAAGTCTCCTCGAGCTCGTCGAGAAGGTCGGCGCCGACCGGATCGCGGCGTTCTTCTGCGAGCCGATCATCGGCGCGGGTGGCGTGTACCTGCCGCCGGACGGTTACCTCACCGAGGTCCGGGACATCTGCCGTGAACACGACATCCTGTTCGTCGTCGACGAGGTGGTCACGGGCTTCGGGCGAATCGGCGGCGACTGGTTCGCGTCCACGCGGTTCGGTCTCGAACCCGACATGATGACCACGGCGAAGGGCTTGACCTCCGGCTACGTCCCCATGGGAGCGGTCTTCATCGCACCCCGGGTGGCGGAGCCCTTCTTCGCGGGCGGTGTCTGGTGGCGTCACGGATACACCTACGGTGGTCACGCGGGCGCGGCGGCCGCTGCACTTGCCAACCTCGACATCATCGAGCGGGAGAACCTTCTCGCGGAGTCGAAGCGCCTCGAGGCTTCGTTACATCGGCACCTCGCACCGCTCGCCGACCACCCGCGGGTCGCGGAGATCCGCAGCGGCCTCGGTGCTGTCGCCGCCGTGCAACTCGCCGACCCCGCGGAGGCCTTGCCCTTCGTAAAGACTCTTCGCGAGCACGGAATTTCGAGCCGTGCCGCCGGTCAAGGTGCGATGCAGATCTCACCCGCGTTCGTCATGACGGACGAGCAGGTGGGCGCGCTCGCCGACGGATTCGGACGCGCACTCGGCTAGTGCGATCCGGGTAGCCGGCTGAGGAGTCGGTGCAGGGCGGCGGCCGAGCGAGCCCGCCAGGTAGGCGGTGTCAACGGAATCTCCTGCTTCCCGTCGCGTGCTGCGTAGGCGCGGGTGTAGCGCTCGTGGAGCCGGGCGCGGACCTCGTCCGGCGTGTATGCCTTGCGTTGCCGGTCTGCGCGGGCCGCAACGACACCGGTCGCTGCCACGCCCACCACACCGGCGAGCCCGACGAGTTTCCACCACTGTCTGCCTCGGGGTCTCATCGCCTTAGGCTAGAGCCCATGCACGCGCCCTCGCACACCGACGCTCGATCGGCCGGCTCCCGTATCGACCTCGACACCGCGGTGAACGTCACCCGCACCGGAGACATCTGGATCTTCCGCGGAGAATCGCCGGCGGACCGGGCCATTCAGACGCTGACCAACAGCCCCGTCAACCACGTGGGCATGTCGGTGGTGCTCGAAGATCTGCCGCCGCTGATGTGGCACGCGGAACTCGGGCACTCGTTGCAGGACATGTGGACCGGGCGTTTTCAACGCGGCGTGCAGTTGCACGATCTACGCGCCGCCGTCCAGGTGTGGGGTGCCCGTTACGGACAGCGCGGGTGGTTGCGGCAGCTCGCGGAGCCCGCGACGAAGGAACAGGAAGACGCGCTGATGCGGACCATTGCGCGACTCGACGGAACTCCGTTCCCCTCGACCGCGAAACTCGCTTCTCGCTGGTTCGGTGGACGGCTCCCTCTCGGCCGTCGTACGAGGAGGCGTTCAGGGAGTCTCGAAAGTGCCTACTGTGCCGAGGTGGTCGCCACGACCTACGAAGAGATGGGCCTTCTCGCCGGGGATCACCGCACGAGTTGGTACGACCCCGGAAAGTTCTGGAGTGGCGACCGGCTTCCCCTTGTCCCCGGTGTCACGCTGGGCCGCGAGATCGAGGTCGTCCTCAGCGACGCCGATCTCGCCGCGGGGCGCGGCCGCCGCCCGTCAGAGGGTTCGTGACTTTTCGGCACGCACACGCCCGCCGACCTCGACCCAGCCTGCGGGGTCGTACGTGGTGCGCAGTTCGGAGCCGCGGCCCTGCGTGATCAGCAGGGCGTGCCGGAGGTGAGCGGTGATACGGACGGCGGCGGCTCCAGTCGCCTCGTCCTCCACGATGCCCATGTCGGGCGCAAACATTCGTGAACGAATCGAGTGCTCCACCTTGTCGGTCCAGGCCCACAGGTAGTGGTGGCCCTTGCCGAACTTCTTCGGATCGGCATTCTCGACGTCCCTGACGCTGTTCATCGGGTACAGCGAGAATTCGGGCGCCCACTCCGGCTTTGCCCGCACCCAGGTGATCGCACCCGAGTGCCGGGTGGTCACAGGTCCGGCTGGTACGTCCAGCGTCTTCACTGCGGTACCGCGTTCACGCAGCCACCAGGACAGCCCGACGGTGGGGTGTCCTGCGAAGGGAAGCTCGGTTCCGGGTGTGAAAATTACCGCGCGGGTGGAGTCGTCGCCCGGGGCGGGGAGATCGACGAAGATCGTCTCGCTGTATCCGAGGGCAGCGGCGACTTTCTGCCGGTCGCCGGGCGGGACGGTCGACGCATCGACGATGCCGAGCGGATTGCCGTGGCGTCCGTTCTCGTCCGTGAATACCCGGACGACGTCTACGTGAAGAGGCATTGACGCACTCTATCGCTCCGATGAGCGACGAAGGGCCCCGCATGCGCAGTACGCGAGCGGGGCCCTTCGGGAGTACCTCTGCGAGGTGTCAGACGCTCGCGGTGGCGAGGGTCTCGTTGGCCTCGACGGCCTGAGCGACACCCGCGACGATCGAACCGGCGCGGATCGCTTCGAAGATCACCTCACGGTCGACGCCTTCCTGCCGGAGGGTGTTCTCGTGGGCTTCGAGGCAGTGGTTGCAGCCGTTGATCGCGGAGACCGCGAGCGACCACAGCTCGAAATCGGCCTTGTCGACACCCGGGTTGCCGATGATGTTCATCCGCAGGCCCGCACGGAGATCGTCGTACTTACCGTCAAGGTAGCCCTTGGTGCGGTAGAAGACGTTGTTCATGCCCATGATCGACGCGGCACCCAGAGCTGCGTTGTAGGCCTCGGCCGACAGCGAGTCGGCCGCCTCTTCGGCGATCTCCTTCAAGGTGGTCGCCGACTTGGTGGCAGCTGCGGTGGCGAGGAGGGTGCCCCACAGCTGCTGCTCGTTCAGCACGGTACTGCGCGCGATGGAACTCAGGTTGAGCTTGAGGTCCTTGGCGTATTCGGGGAGTGAGTTCTTCAGATTCTCTACAGTCATGACTCAGACGCTCGCAGTCAGCAGTTCGCCGGCGTCGATCGTCGGATCGCCCTTCTTCCAGTTGCAGGCGCACAGCTCGTCGGACTGCAGGGCGTCGAGGACACGAAGGACCTCGTCTACGTTGCGGCCCACGGAACCGGCGGTGACGGAGACGAACTGGACCTCGTTGTTGGGGTCGACGATGAAGGTGGCGCGGTCGGCGACACCGTCGGCGTTGAGAACGCCGGTGGCCTCGACCAGTTCACGCTTGAGGTCCGAAAGGATCGGGAAGGGAAGGGTCTTCAGGTCCTCGTGCTGGGCACGCCACTGGAAGTGGACGAACTCGTTGTCGACGGACGCACCGAGCACCTGCGCGTCGCGGTCGGCGAACTCGTCGTTCAGCTTGCCGAATGCGGCGATCTCGGTGGGGCACACGAACGTGAAGTCCTTGGGCCAGAAGAAGACGATCCGCCACTTGCCGGCGTGGTCGTCGCTGGTGATCGTGGTGAAGTAGTCGTCGGGCTGCTGGGCGTCGACCTTGGAGAGGTCACCGCCGATGACGGCTTTCAGGTTGTACGCGGGGAACTGATCGCCGATGGTGAGCAGAGCCATATTCGTCCTCCTACTTGTCTTGTGAACACGTCGAACGCAGTGCAACCACACCCGAAGGCGCAGTTGAGGGTTTCGGTACCGGAAGCGGGTGGCACGAAGGTCGTGCACCCGCGTTTTCTGGTGTGATTCCATTCTGCACGAAACTGGCTGAAAGGTAAAGCCGATAGATGTCTCTACACTGATAGGCATGGCTGATCAGAGTTATCAACCCACACTGTCGCAGCTGCGTGCGTTCGTCGCGGTGGCCGAACATCGCCATTTCGGCACTGCGGCTACACGTTTGAGTGTGAGCCAACCCACACTCTCCCAGTCCCTCGCCGCCCTCGAAAGCGGCCTCGGCGTACAGCTGATCGAGCGAAGTACTCGCCGCGTCCTCGTGACCACAGCCGGTGAGAGACTGCTCGGCCAGGCGAAGGTCATCCTCGAAGCCACCGATGGTTTCGTCGCGACGGCGGCGGGCGTGGGGGAGCGACTCACCGGACCGCTGCGGATCGGACTGATCCCCACTGTGGCTCCGTACGTGTTGCCCGCATTGCTGCCGGCCCTCCGGCAGGACATGCCCGCTCTGGAACCACAGGTGATCGAGGATCAGACTGCGCGCCTTCTCGAATCACTGCGCACCGGCACGCTCGACGTCGCGGTGATGGCACTGCCCAGCGGCGCGGCCGGGCTCACCGAAATACCGCTGTACACAGAAGACTTCGTGATGGTCGTGCCCGAAGGGCATGAGCTGGCCGGACATACGGGTATCTCGCCCTCGGTGCTGGGCGCGTTGCCGCTCCTGCTCCTCGACGAAGGTCACTGTTTGCGGGACCAGACCCTCGATCTCTGCAGATCGGCGGATGTCCAGCCCATGGCGGGCGACACCCGCGCGACGTCGCTGTCGACGGTGGTCCAGTGCGTTGCAGGCGGGCTCGGCGTGACGCTGGTCCCCGAGTGTGCCGTGCGGGTAGAGATCGGGCGCGGCCCCTTGGCCACCGCACGCTTTGCCGCCCCGGCTCCGGGCCGGATGATCGGACTCGTCTTCCGCTCGTCGAGTGCGCGCGCCGAAGATTACGGGCAGCTGGCGGCCCTGCTCACGAACTCGGCCCCGGTCACTACTTCGCACTGAGCCGCCGGCGGCGGCTCACAGCTCGGGACTGAGCCCGCGCCGCGAACTCACGACCGGCGGCGAGGTTTCCCGCGGCTGCCACCGCGCTTCCCCGAACCTCCACGGGCATTCTTGTTCCCGGCTGCCCGCTGCTGCCGCGTAGCGCCGGGTTCCGGACGTTTCTTCTTCACCGGCTCGGCCGGTGGACGCCCTCGCGAACTGTTGACCGTGCGCCCGCGCACGATTCCGATGAACTCCTCGACCAGTTCCGTTTTCCGATCCTCGGGCCACGACAGTGCGATCCGCGACTCGGGGCCGTCGGTCACCGGCCGGAACGTCAGATCCTTACGGTGATGAAGCCGGGCCAGCGACTGCGGTACGACCACGAGGCCCACTCCGGCCGCCACCAGCTCGATCGCATCCGCCGTCGTGGCCGGACGCTCCTTCGCCGGTACTCCGGGCAATTCTGCCCATTCGAGAATGTCGTCGAGGGGATGCAGCACGACGTCGTCCGCAAGGTCCTCCACGGCGATCTCGTCCACCGCTGCCACCACATGCTCTCGGGGGATGACGACGACGGGGGTCTCGGCATAGAGGGGGATGGCGCTGAGGCCTTCCCCGTCGATCGGCACCCGGACGAGCCCGGCGTCGACCTCGCCGTCTCGCAGAGCTGCCGGCGCGTCGGCCGCGGACAGCGCAATCAGGGTGAGGGGTACGTCCGGCATCCGCTCGTTCCAGATCCGGATCCACTTGGTGGGTGTCACCCCCGGGACGTACGCAAGGCGGAACGAAGGGGGCACTACCGCGTCTGTCACTCCGTCAGGCTACCGGCCGTGGTCGGAACCACTGCGCATCCTCGTTACTCTTGGCACCATGACGTCGCACAAGAGCACTCAGACGATGAAGCCGGCAACCGCGGCGAAGAAGCTGGGTGTGTACCTCGAAGCCACACCTGCCGAGTTCCAGGAGGGTGTCGTGTCCCGCGACGAGCTCACCGCGCTGCAGTCCGATCCGCCCGAGTGGTTGCTCGAACTGCGGCGCAACGGCCCGCACCCGCGTTCCGTGGTCGCGGCGAAGCTGGGGGTCTCCATCGCGGGCCTGGCGCGTGGCGGGGTCACCGAGGCCCTCACCACCGAGGAGATCGACAGCCTCATGGCGGATCGGCCGGAGTGGTTGCAACAGGAGCGCGCCACCCAGGCCGAGGTTCGGCAGGAGGCCGTGCGTATCAAGGAGAAGAAGGCGGCACGACGCGATCAGCCCCGGAAACAACGTTCGTGAACCGCTAGCCCTCGACGATGCTGAGTTCGTCGAACACCACTTCTCCGGCGGCATCGGACTCGGGGAGATCGACGACGGCGGTCAAGGCCCAGCCGTGATCGCCCTGCGGGTCCTCGAGGACCTGACGCACGCGCCAGAACTCGGGGGCCACCTCTACCTGGAAGAGCTGGGGTCCACGCGCGGAGGGTCCGGTGCCCACGGTGGAGTACTCGTCGAAGTAGGGGAGGAGCTGTTCTTCCCACTCGTACGCGTCGATGCCGTCGCCGAGCGCCTCGAGCTCGGACCACCGTCGCCGTGACGCCAGCTCGATGCGCCGGAACATCGCATTGCGCACCATCACTCGGAAGGCACGTTCGTTGGCAGAAATGGGTCGTGGGACGTCGGCGCCGAACGCGACCTGCTGAACGTCACCTTCCGCGCCCGGATCGGTAAGTGATTCCCACTCGTCGAGCAGGCTGGAATCCACCTGGCGGATGAGTTCACCCAGCCACTCGATGAGATCGTCGAGTTCTTCCGTCCGGGCTTCCGTCGGAACCGTCTGCCGCAAGGCGCGATAGGCGTCGGCGAGGTAGCGCAGGACCAGTCCCTCGGACCGTGCCAGTCCGTAGTGGCTGACGAGCTCGGCGAAGGTCATTGCCCGCTCGACCATATCGCGGACCACCGACTTGGGTGACAGCGCAAACTCCGAAATCCACGGATGCCCACCGCGATACATCTCGAACGCCGGGAACAGTACATCGGACAACGGCTTCGGCCACGTGACCTCCTCGAGGAGTTCCATGCGCTCGTCGTACTCGATTCCGTCCGCCTTCATCTGCGCCACAGCCTCGCCGCGGGCGGCATGCTGCTGCGCCATGAGTACCTGCCGCGGGTCGTCGAGGGTCGACTCGATGACCGAGACAACGTCGAGCGCATAGGATTCCGACTCCGCGTCGAGTAGTTCCAGCGCCGCGAGCGCGAATGTCGACAACGGTTGGTTGAGAGCGAAGTCCCGTTGCAGTTCCATCGTGAGGCGGGCCATCCGCCCATCGGCATCAGGTTCGTCCAGCCGCTGCACGATGCCGGCGTCGATCAACCCGCGATACAGCGACAGTGCCTTCAAGATGTGCTTACGCTGCGCGGGCCGCGACTCGTGGTTGTCCTCGAGGAGATGCCGCATCGAGGCGAAACAATTGCCGGGTCGCGCGATGACATTGAGCAGCATGGAGTTCGATACCGAGAGCCGTGAGATCAACGGCTCGGGGGAGGCTGCGACGAGGCGGTCGAACGTGGCCTCGCTCCACGACACGAATCCGTCCGGCGCCTTCTTACGCTGGACCTTCCTACGTTTCTTCGGGTCGTCGCCGGCCTTGGCAAGTGCCCGCAGGTTCTCGACCTCGTGCTCGGGGGCCTGGACCACGACGGTGCCGAGGGTGTCGTACCCGGCGCGGCCGGCACGTCCCGCGATCTGATGGAATTCGCGCGCACGCAGGTGACGCGTGCGGCTGCCGTCGAACTTGGTCAGGCCGGTGAGGAGCACGGTACGGATGGGCACGTTGATGCCCACCCCCAGTGTGTCGGTGCCACAGATCACTTTGAGCAGTCCGTCCTGGGCCAGCTTCTCGATCAACCTGCGGTACTTGGGCAGCATCCCCGCATGGTGCACACCGATACCGTGCCGCACGAGGCGGGAGAGGGTCTTGCCGAAGCCGGTGGTGAATCGGAAGCCGCCCAGTGCCTCGGCGATGGCATCTTTTTCGGCGCGGGAGCAGAAGTTCACACTGGTCAGCGCTTGGGCACGTTCGAGCGCCGCGGCCTGGGTGAAGTGCACGACGTATACCGGAGCCTGATTGGTGGTCACCAGTTCTTCGATGGTCTCGCTCACCGGGGTGGTCGCATACGAGAACATCAGCGGGACGGGTCGCTCTGTACCGGCGACGACGGTGGTGGGCCTGCCCGTGCGCCTCGTGAGGTCGGTGGAGAAGAAGTCGACCTCACCTAAGGTGGCCGACATCAACAGGAACTGGGCGTGGGGCAGTTCGATGAGGGGCACCTGCCACGCCCAGCCACGATCCGGCTCGGAATAGAAATGGAACTCGTCCATCACGACTTGCCCGATGTCGGAGTCGGGTCCCTCCCGTAGCGCGAGATTCGCGACGATTTCTGCAGTCGCGCAGATGATGGGCGCCCGGGAGTTGACGGCGGCGTCACCGGTCATCATTCCGACATTCTCCGCGCCGAACACCTCACAGAGCGCGAAGAACTTCTCGCTCACCAGGGCCTTGATGGGGGCGGTGTAGAAGGTGCGCTTCCCGGTGGCCATGGCGAAGAAGTGCGCACCGACCGCGACCATCGACTTGCCGGATCCGGTGGGCGTCGCCAGGATCACATTGGCGCCGGAGACGAGCTCCATGATCGACTCTTCTTGGGCGGGATAGAGCCGCAGACCTCGATCCTCGGTCCACGAGGTGAAGGCGTCGAAAACGGAATCAGGATCCGCGTCTTCGGGGAGAAGGTCGGGAAGAAGCACTGCTACAGGCTAGCCGTACAGCAGTGCGCCGCTCTCGCGCCTATGTCGCGCTGCGTTCGTCGGAACCCATGGCGTCGAGAACAGCCATTCGGGTGGACGCACTGCCGGTGATCGTTCCCTCGCCGACACCAGAAATCAACATCTGCCGCCATCTGGCCTCGTCGAATGCCAGCGGACGAGTGCCGGCGAGGAACTTCTCGATGGTGCGCAGAAAGCGCATCGGGTCGTCCCGGAACGGGAAGTGACCGGCACCTCGAAAGATCTCGAGGTGTGAACCCGGCATGGCGGCATGAGCGAGGTGGGCGTGAGCGACCGGGATGACCGCATCCTGGTCGCCCCAGATGAGTTGCACCGGGAGGTTCTCGGTCAGGTAACACCTGTCGAGCATGGTGACCACCTGACCACGCCAGTCGACGACCGCGCGCAGCGTGCGTAGGTATGCCTCGTACGCCGTGGGGTCGTAGAGCTCGGCGAGCACGCGGACGAGGTCCGGGGTGTCGTGCAGGATCGCGCCGGGGCGGAGCCTGGTTCCGTTGAGCTGGCCGATCGCATTGCCGAGCAGCCGGACCGTCGGCATTGCCCCGGGAATGCGCAGCAGTTTGAGTGCCTCGTTCAGGATCGGGACCGACGCGAGGCGGAGCAGAGGATGGACGTCCTTGGTGACGCCGCCGGCAGAGACCAGGACCAATCGGTCGACCATCTGCGGGAACTGGTAGGAGAACTGCATGGCGACTCCGCCACCGAGTGAGTGCCCGATGACGGTGACGTTGTCGATGCCGAGGGTCGAGAGCAAATCGCGCATGCCGTTGGCGTAGGCCGCCACGGAGTAGTCGGCGCGGGGCTTGTCGGAGCGTCCGTGACCGAGAAGGTCCGGTGCGATCACTGTGTAGTTGCGGGCCAGATGCGGGATGATCTCGGTCCAGGTGGACGAGTTGTCCCCGATTCCATGGATCAGTAGGAGGGCTGGGCCCTCACCGGCCATGCGGAACGCGCGACGGTATCCGTGGATGGTGCGAAACATCATGCGGGTTTCGGCGTCGGGAACAGGCCTGAGCTTACGAATGCGAGTGTCGCTCATGTCGCCTCCTGAACTAGGTGAACTTCCCGAATGTTGACCTCTCAATCATCCGCTTCGGTTCGACGCTATTGCACGGGCGTCCGGTGAACAACTGATCAGGGCGGTCGCACAGCCACCGGGTGGCGGCCGCACAGCCGCGTTTCCGTCAGGCTCCGCCCGCTGTTCCGGAATCGCCATCGGAGCGCTCTCCATGGCCGTCCTGCTGCGCTTGCTCGGCAAGGAAACGCTCGAATTCGGCCCCCAATTCGTCCCCGCTCGGAAGGTCTTCCTCGCTGGCCAGGAGGCTCGACTGCTGCTCCTGAGCCGTTACGTAGGCATCGTACTGACGCTCGAGGGCATGAACCACGGTTTGGACCTCTTCGTTACCCGCGATGTGCTCGTCGACCTGTTCCTTCACCCGTGCGGCTGCCTCGCCGAGCGCGTTGAGGGGCAGCTGAAGATCTGTGACCTCACTAACATTCTCCAGGAGGGTTTCCGCCGCCCCCGGGTAGTCGGTCTGCGCAAGGTAGTGCGGAACGTGAACGGAAAACCCGATCGATTCGTGACCGTGCTGCGCCATCCGTAACTCGATCAACGACGACGCGCTGCCGGGTACCTGAAGTTCGCCGGCCCAGCGCTGGTGGTCCTTGATCAATTCCTTGTTGGTCGAATGAGCAGTCACTCCCAGCGGCCGAGTATGCGGAATCGCCATCGGGATCGCATTGATACCCACCGTGCGCCGGACACCGAGTTGTTCCGCCAGCAGGCGCACCGCCGTGGTGAAGCGTTCCCACCGCAGGTCGGGCTCCATTCCGGCCAGCAGAAGGAAGGGGGTTCCCGCGGTGTCCTTCAGGGCATACAGATTCAGTTCCGGCTGGTCGTAGTCCGAGAAGTGGTCGGACTTGAAAGTCATGGTCGGGCGACGTGAGCGATAGTCGACCAGTTCGTCCACCGCGAAGGAGGCGACCAATTCGCTCTCGAGGCTCTCCCGGAGGTGCGTCGTGGCGAGTTTGACGGCGTGGCCCGCGTCGGAGAAACCTTCGAGTCCGTGGATCAGCACCGGTCCCTGCCCGTCCGCGGAGGACAGCTGCGGCGCGGGAAACTCGAGCTCGTACATCTTCGACTGTTCGTCCATCACAGACCTCATCTCCTTCGTGCGTGACCTCCAGTGTCCCCTATCGTCTCCGGCATCGATACGTCGGACATTCTTCGCGGAGGTCTGCTTCGGGGGAACGCCTCGAAGGCAACAGATAATTCCCGGGTACCCCGTTTCCGTGTTCGCCCACAGCGAGATCCCATGCCCAGCGTGGTGTGGGCAGGTCGCCGCGAACGGCATCCGCGCACCTGGGCGGATGGGCGGCACTCAGTGCTCGACGTGCCCCAGCGAAGCGATTTCGGTGGACAACTCGTGAAGTCGGCGCTGTGCTCGTGCGAGCCGACCCTCGAGTTCGAGGATGTCGACGTTCAGTTGATCCCGCTCGGCCAATCGCCGGGCGAGCTCGTATTGAACCGATTTGGTCTTCATCTTTTCACGATACGCCCAGGACAAACGCAGCTCCTCTCGGAAAAAGGCGTGGACGCGAATACCGAGGTGCCGAATCCGCGGGCACATCGCCCGCGCGAGGTTGAACGCTCTGCCTCCCCGAGGGCACTGCGGGCTTCTGGCAGAGTGGCGGAAAAGGCTCGGTTGACGAGCCGCCAGCAGCGGTACGGGAGGTCGACGGTGAGTTCTCGGCGTACGACGAGTCGAAGCGCGGTCCTCGTTCCTGTCGCTGCGGCGGCCGCGGTAGCCGGGGCACTCGCGTCGTGCGCGTCCGAGGTCCCGGGTGTGGCTCAACCCTCCAGCAGCATCGCGGCCGGGGTGCCCTCCGGCAAGGGTTTGTCGGCACTGTTGTTGGAGCCGTCCGACTTCCCGTCCCAATATCAGGCGATCGTGCTGCCGCCGCACGCTGTGTCGATGGCAGCACCGGATCTCACGGGTGTGCCCCAGGACGCCGTCGTCGATCCGTCGGAGTGTGCTCCGCCGACCCAGGACTACGGGCCGACCGGAACGGTGATGGCCGTGGGCACCGACAACGCGAGCCGGTCGACGATCACGGTGGAGCTCGCCAAGACAGACACACCGCTCGACGAACTCGAGCAGCAGACGGCGAATTGCGGTGAGATGACCGTAGCGGCCAGCGGTGCCGAATCGACCGTCGCCACCGACATCATGCCTGCCCCGCCGATTCGAGCGGACGACACGCTGGCCCTGCGCCGCACGGTTCGATCCGGCAGTGACGGCGACAAGGTCACGCAGTCGATGCTCACGTTGATCGCGCAGGTAGGAGACGTCCGTGTGTCGGCAACATTCATGTCCTTCGGACACGCCACGGCGGACACCTCGGCGCTCGACGACGTGTTCACGAAAGCGGTGCAGAAGGTTCGGTCAGGCTGAGCGCGGCAGATAGCACACGGCTCCGACACCCTGCGCGGATCCACAGCGCATTCGCCCGGCTCGGCTGCCCGTTTGTCCACAACCTGCCGCTCATCCACAGCCCGACCCATTGTCGCTGGTCGGTGAATTCAGGGGCTCCGGTGCGCGTTCAGAGTCAAGTGCATGACGACGTCCGCGTTTCCACACAGGTCCGGTTCCGACCCCACCGGCCGACACTTCTTGCCACCCGAGCAACTCCGCCTGTGCGATCCCGGTGATCTCCTCGCCGCGATCCCCGCGCTCCTCGGCTTCCGTCCGGAACGGTCCATTGTGGCCGTGTGTTTGACGGATGATTCGACGGTCGGGGCCGTGATGAGGCACGATCTCGTGCTCGGAGGCGGTGATACGCCGACTGCACCCATGTACGCGGCCGTGGATCAATTCGCTGTGGTATGCGAGCGTGAACAGGCCACGGGCGTGCTGGTCGTCCTCGTCGACGACCGATTCGCGGATCCTACGGACACGTCACGGGCCGAAGTGGCAAGTATCGTGTCGGAATTCGAGGACCTCCTGGATCGGACGTCCACCGAACTGCTCGATGTCTTCGTGACCGCCGACATCGGCGCCGGCAACCGGTGGTTCGGACTGCTGGGTGGGGGACGATACGGTGTGCAGTCGGATCCGGCGGCCTCTCATGTCGCCGTGGCGCAGGTCGTCAGTGGCCGGGCAATCCGGTCGTCCCGTGAGGATCTGGAAGCGACCGTAGAGGCAGGTCCGGCTGGCGAGCGGGTCCGCATCGCCGAACTCCTCGAAGATGTTCGCGAATCCGCCGCGCCGAGAGGCCAATTCGCGGGACGCACCGACAGACTAGGTGATCGTCGCGAATTGGAATTCGTGCTGGCCCACATCGCACGGTTGCATTCGGGGCAGGGAGTGGCCGCGCACGAGTATGTCGAGCTGGCCCTGGCACTGGACAATCTGGTGGTTCGCGACAGTCTTCTCGCACTCGCCGTCAGCGCATATGCCGACGACGCCGAACAGCTGTGGATTCTGCTGGCACGTCATCTTCCCGATCCCGAACGGGCCACCGCAGCAGCCCTTCTCGGGTACAGCGCGTACGTACGCGGCGACGGACCACTGGCCGGTGTTGCCTTCTGCGCGGCACTGGAATCCGATCCCGATCATGCATTGGCCGCGCTCCTGGACAACGCCTTGCAATCGGGACTTCGGCCGGCCGCGGTTCGTGAACTGGCCGGTCTCGGCTACGACTCAGCGCGGAAGATCGGCGTCACCCTGCCGCCGCCGATCGACACCTGAGAACAGCATCATCGCCGCGCCGCGTGGGACCTGTCGCCGAGTTGTTGCAGATAGGCCCACGCGTCGGCGACGATCTCATCGAGATCGGTGTGTTCCGGCCGCCATCCGAGTTCCGCGATGGCGCGGTCACTGGACGCGACGAGAATCGCTGGGTCGCCGGCTCGGCGCGGCGCGTCCTCCACCGGGATGGGCAGTCCGGTGACCCGGGCACATGCCGAGATCACCTCGCGAACACTGAATCCCGCACCGCTGCCGAGGTTGTAGATTTTGTGACGGCCTTCGATGGACGACTCGAGCGCGAGCAGATGCGCCTCGGCCAAATCCAGAACGTGAATGTAGTCGCGCACCGCCGTCCCGTCCGGCGTGGGCCAGTCGGTTCCGAACATCGAAATCTTCTCGCGTTGGCCGAGCGCGACCTGAAGCACAAGAGGGATCAAATGCGTTTCCACGACCCGGTTTTCGCCGACCGACTTGTACGCGCCCGCCACGTTGAAATAGCGCAGGCTCGTCGCGGCGAACGAATGTGCCACTGCGTAGGACGTGATGGCATGGTCGATGGCGAGTTTGGTGGCTCCGTACGGATTCGTGGGACGGGTCGGATCCGCTTCGGTGATCGGCGAATGCTCCGGCTCACCGTACGTGGCGGCCGTCGAGGAGAAGACGAGCCGCCGCGTTCCCGAATGTCGCATGGCTTCGAGGAGTTCGAGAGTGGTGACGACGTTGCCGCGCCAATACTTCTCCGGGTACTCCACGGACTCTCCGACGAGCGACTGCGCCGCGAAGTGCAGCACACCGTCGAACCGGGGAGTTCCGCTGGTCCCGAGGACATCCACGGCGACGTCGGCGACATCACCTTCGATGAACTCGGCACCGAGCGGCACCGCGTCGGCATTGCCCGTGGACAGGTCGTCGATGATGACGACCTCGTGTCCCCGCTCGAGCAACACGGTGCTGCACACACTGCCGACATAACCGGCGCCGCCGGTGACGAGAAGTTTCATCGACTATCCCTGGACCTTCACCTGGACGGCGTGCGCCATCTCTTCGGAAAGGTCGAACCCGCTGTGACCGGGCACGGTGATCGTCACCGATCCCGGTTTGGTCTCGACCGTCACGCGGGCGTCCGGAACCACGCCTGCCTCACGCAGTTGACCGATGACATCGGGATCCGACTGAACGTGCTCGGCGAGGCGCCGCACGACCACAGCTGTCGGCTTACCGGGAGGAACGTCCGTGAGACGGATGAGTGTCTCCGGCGCGTCCACCGGGCGTTCGAGGCCGAGCAGGGCGAGTCCGGGAATCGGATTTCCGTACGGCGACGTGGTGGGGTTGTTGAGCACCTCCACGAGCCGCCGTTCGACCTCTTCGCTCATGACGTGCTCCCAGCGGCACGCCTCGGCATGGACCTCTTCCCACTTCAGGCCGATGATGTCGACCAGAAGGCGCTCCGCCAGTCGGTGCTTGCGCATGACCGACACCGCAAGTTCGCGCCCCTTCTCCGTCAGTTCCAGATGGCGGTCACCGGCGACCAGGAGAAGGCCGTCGCGTTCCATCCGGGCGACGGTCTGGCTCACCGTCGGGCCGCTCTGCTCCAGTCGTTCGGCAATCCGTGCTCGAAGTGGGACGACGCCCTCTTCTTCCAAGTCGTAGATCGTCCGGAGGTACATCTCCGTGGTGTCGACCAGATCCTTCACACTCACACCCCTTCGTCCTTGCCGATTCTACCGGTCATCGGCCCTCACCGGCGCGCTCCCTCCCGGAGCGCGCCCGGCCGGGCCCCGGAAAGGTCTGTTCGCGCCGTCCCCGGGCCGCGGGAGGGGTCTGCTCGCACGGTCTGCGGAGGACCAGTAGCGTGAGTTCATGACCGCGTCGTTCAGTTCCGGAGAGGATTCGGCTGCAGTGGTATCGAACCGTGTAGTCGTGTGGAGTCCGGACTATCTCAGCTACCGGTGGAGTGCGGACCACCCGATGAATCCCACTCGGCTCGAGCTCACCATGTCGCTCGCGCGTGCGCTGGGAACGCTCGAGGGTGTGGAGTTGGTTCGCCCCGACGCGGCCGCCGACGCAGATCTGCTGCGCATCCACACCCCCGGATACGTCGAGGCGGTCAAGCAGGCCGGGCGCTCGCAAGCGTCGGGCGTGCTCGGCGCGGACGCGCCGTACGGGCTCGGTACCGAGGACAATCCGGTGTTTCCGCAGATGCACGAGGCGAGCGCCATCCTCGCCGGCGGCTCTCTCGCTGCGGCCAAGGAAATCGCATCGGGGCGCACCCGCAGGGCTGTGAGCATCGGCGGGGGAATGCACCACGCGATGCCCGGCTGGGCGTCCGGCTTCTGTGTGTACAACGATGTCGCCATCGCCATTTCCTGGTTGCTGGACAACGGGTTCGACCGCATCGCCTACATCGACGTGGACGCGCACCACGGGGACGGTGTCCAGCACGCGTTTGCCGGCGATCCACGTGTACTGACCATTTCGTTGCATCAGCATCCTGCGACGTTGTGGCCCAACACCGGGTGGTCGAGCGAAGTCGGCGAGGGGGCGGGGGAGGGTACCTCGATCAACCTTCCGGTTCTTCCGGGCACGGTGGATGCACTGTGGCTCAGAGGGTTTCACGCCATCGTTCCGGGGGCGATCGCGGCGTTCCGCCCGCAGATCGTGATCAGCCAATGTGGCGTCGACAGCCACCGTGAGGATCCGCTCGCCGACCTGTCACTGACGGTCGACGGTCAGCGTGCAGCGTTCCTCGCGATGCGTGACCTTGCGGATCGGTACTCGGAGGGTCGCTGGCTGGCTGTGGGCGGCGGCGGCTACGGGCTCGTGCGGGTGGTTCCGCGGTCGTGGACACACCTCATCGCCGCGGCCCTGGACCGCGAGATCGACACCGGCACCGCAGTACCGGAGGTGTGGCGCGAGCAAGCGTCCGCGCTCGCACCCAGTGTCGATCTACCCGAGACGATGGGTGACGGTGGCGAGGTCGCCTACCTGCCCTGGGATGGACCGGGGGGCACACCCGAAACAGGAAACGCTTCGGTCGACCGCGCACTGACCCGCATCGACTCCGCAGTCATCGCCACCCGCCGGGCCTGCTTCCCGCTACTCGGCCTCGACCCGGAGGATCCTCGTGACTGAATCGACGGACGGCGCTCCCGATTCTGCGCACGACTACCCGCATCATTGGGTGGTCGATGTGCTGGCAGCGGACGGCGGCGCGGTGGCGCTGCGGCCGATCGTGCCGGAGGACGCCGAGAAGCTCGTCGCGTTTCACGCGAAGTTGTCTGAACGTACCCGCTACCTACGCTATTTCGGCCCGTACCCCACCATGTCCCAACGCGACATCGTGCACTTCACCACCGTCGACCACAAGAATCGGGTGGCGTTCGTGGTGGTGCTCGGCGACGAGATCATCGCCGTCGGGCGGTACGAACGGCTCGTCGGTGAGGGGGACGGCAAGTCGGCGGAAGTGGCATTCGTCGTCGCCGACGCGCACCAGGGACGGGGACTCGGGCCGATCCTCCTCGAGCATCTCGCCGGGGCCGCAGCAGAAAACGGGCTCACCATGTTCGTCGCCGAGGTCCTCGCGGAGAACCGCAACATGGTCACGGTGTTCCGCGAAGCGGGTTATCAGGTCAGTCGCAGCTACGAGGGCGGAGTGCTCAAACTCGAGTTCGCGATCGACCCCACCGAAGCCATGGTCTCGGTGCGTAATTCCCGGGAGCGGGCGGCCGAGGCGCGCAGTATGCGGAACGTGCTCAGTCCGCGGTCGGTTGCAGTGATCGGTGCCTCCACCGACAGTGCCAAGGTCGGGCACGCCGTGCTCACCAACCTGCTGCGGGCCGGGTTCACCGGCCCCGTGTACCCGGTCAATGCCGAGCATCGTTCCGTCCAGGGTGTGCGGGCCTACCCGACCGTCCGCGACATTCCCGACGAGGTGGATCTCGGCGTGGTCGCCGTCCCTGCAGAGTCGATCAGCGCAGTTCTGGACGACTGCCTCGACAAAGGCGTCAAAGCGCTCGTCGTGGTCTCGTCCGGATTCAGCGAAACCGGGCTCGACGGAAAGCAGTCCGAGAGGCGTCTCGTGCACGCGGCGCGGGCGCACGGGATGCGACTCATCGGGCCCAACGCACTCGGAGTGGCCAACAACGACACCGCGGTGTCCCTCAACGCCACGCTGGCGCCCGTGCTCCCGAGCCCTGGCAACGTCGGATTCTTCTGCCAGTCCGGTGCGCTCGGAATCGCCATCCTCGACGAGGCCGCCCGCAGTCGAATCGGCTTGTCTGCGTTCGTCTCGGCCGGCAACCGGGCCGACGTCTCGGGTAACGATCTCCTGCAGTATTGGGATTCCGATCCTGCTACCGAGGTGGTCCTGCTCTACCTCGAAAGTTTCGGCAACCCACGGAAGTTTTCGCGCATCGCTCGCCGCGTCGCCCGCAACAAGCCGATCGTCGCGGTGAAGAGTGGCCGGCACGCGGTTCCCCCGGCCCTGGCGGCCACGGGCGTCGAAATGGACGATTCGATCGTGCGGGCACTGTTCGAGCAGGCCGGTGTCGTGCAGGTGGGGTCGATTTCCCAGTTGTTCGACTGCGCCCTCCTGTTCGGATATCAACCGCTGCCTGCGGGGCCGCGGCTCGCTGTGGTCGGAAATTCCACTGCCTTGGGGGTACTGGCAGCTGACGCGGCGCGCAGTGAGGGCCTGCACGTCGGCGACCCGGTCGACCTCGGACCGCAGGCCGGGCCGGACGAGTTCGCCAGTGCCGTGCGCACGGCGCTGTCCTCGGCCGACGTCGACGCGGTCATCGCGGTCTTCGTTCCGCCCGTTGCCATACCGGTCGAGCCGTTCGCCCAGGCGCTGAAGGAAGCTGTCCGCGATGCCGACAAGCCGGTTCTGACCACGTTCCTCGCAGCGGAGGGCGTCCCGGACGTCCTCGCGGTGCGGGGCGAGGACGGGCATCCCACCCGTGGCTCGGTTCCGTCCTATCCGGGACCGGAACGGGCCGCGCTGGCGCTTGCGCGCGCCTGGCGGTATGCCGCGTGGAAGAGCAAACCCGCATCCAAGGTTGTGCGACCCGCGGGGATCGACCCCGAGAAGGCGAAAGAGATGGTGGACACCTGGCTGTCCACGTCGTCGGGGCGGTGGCTGTCCGATTACGAGGCGGCGCAACTACTCGCGTGTTACGGAGTCGAGGTGGTGGAGTTCCGCTCGGCCACCACCGAGGAAGAAGCTGTTGCCGCGGCCGACGAACTCGGCTACCCGGTGGCGGTGAAAGCGACCGGTGAGCAGTGGCGCCACCGTCCCGACCTCGGGGGTGTACGGCTCGACCTCGTCGGCCCCGACTCCGTTCGGCTGGCGTACCGAGACCTGGCCGCGGCGTCCGGTGAACCCCTCCTTCACGTGCAGCGAATGGCGACGAAGGGAATCGGCTGCGTGGTCGGCGTGCAGGACGACCCGTCGTTCGGCTCACTCATCTCGTTCGGGCTCGCCGGCGTGATTTCCGACCTTCTCGGGGACCGCGCGTACCGGGTGCTGCCGCTCACCGAAGACGCGGCTACCGAACTGATCGATGCGCCGAAGGCTGCACCGCTGCTGTCGGGGTACCGGAGTGCGGTGCCGGTGAACAAGTCGGCGCTCGTCGATCTGGTCCAGCGGATCTCCGCGCTCGCCGACGACCTCCCCGAGGTACGGGAACTGGCCTGCGAACCCGTACTCGCGTCCGCCGAGGGAGCTCAGGTCACCGACTCACGGGTGCGCATCGGTCCGGAACCGAGTTTCGCCGACCTGGGGCCACGCAGGCTCCGGTAGATGCGACGCTGCCGGCGCCGGTCTCGAAGACCGGCACCGGCGGCGGGTAGACACAAATCAGTCGGTTCAGAGTGAAGGATCAGCTGGCGTAGGAACGCAGCCGCTCCGCGCGATCACCCTGACGAAGCTTGCCCATCACTTCACGCTCGATCTGGCGGACCCGCTCGCGTGAGAGCCCGAAGAGCTTGCCGATCTGATCGAGGGTGCGCGGCTGACCGTCGTCGAGTCCGTACCGCAGGCGGATCACCTGCTGCTCGCGTTCGTCGAGAGTGGCCAGAACGCTGCGAACGTCGCTGTGCAGAAGACCGGCGATGACCGCGTTCTCCGCCGACGTGGCTTCCGAATCCTCGATGAAGTCGCCCAGAGGAGCCTCTTCGTCGTTGCCGACCGGCATATCCAGGCTTACCGGGTCGCGGCTGTGGTCGAGGAGATCCGCGATCTTGTGGGCCGGAATGCCCGACTCCTCCGCCAGTTCGTCGTCGGTGGCCTCACGGCCGAGTTGCTGGTGCAGCTCACGCTTGATGCGGGCGAGTTTGTTCACCTGCTCGACGAGGTGCACTGGCAGCCGGATGGTGCGGCTCTGATCGGCCATGCCCCGGGTGATGGCCTGACGGATCCACCACGTGGCATACGTCGAGAACTTGAAACCCTTGGAATAGTCGAACTTCTCCATCGCCCGGATCAAGCCCAGGTTGCCTTCCTGGATGAGGTCGAGCAAGGGCATGCCGCGGCCCGTGTAGCGCTTGGCCAGCGACACGACGAGGCGAAGGTTCGCCTCGAGCAGATGCGCCCTGGCCGACTGTCCGTCGCGGACGATGGTCGCAAGGTCTCGCTTCTTCGCGGGGGACAGTCGCTTGCCGGTCTCGAGAACATGCGCGGCGTACAGCCCAGCCTCGATTCGCTTGGACAGCTCCACCTCGTCTGCGGCAGTCAGCAGAGCGGTGCGGCCGATCCCGTTCAAGTAGACGCGGACCAGGTCGGCAGCCGGGCTCTGGGCGTCCAGATCGGCGGCGCTGGGGCGAATGCGAGTAGTGGTGCTGGGGCTTGTCATGACTTGCCTCCTCATCGGTGGTGTCTCATAGGGAACAACGCTCCGACGGGCACGGAAAGTTCCCGGACACTTTTCGGTAGGAGGGCTCTGACCTGCGACTTCGTGCGTTCGGTCCTGAGAAGTTGCTGAGAACACGTATAAGGGAAACCGCACGGAACCCCAGCGGCTACACCGGCAGCACCAAACCGTGCCGCACGAGAGAGTGCACGAGCGGTATCGCCGACTCGGCGAGGTCGGCGGCGACCATGTCGTGGGCGGCAGCCAGGAGATCGATCAGTTCTCCCAGAACGAGACCGTCGCTCCGCATTCCCGCGACCAGGGAGGCGACCAGGTCGTCGATCTCGTGCTGCCATGCGGGACCGTTCCCGCGATGCAGTCGTGCGACCACCTGAGTCCACCCCTCCTCACCGGGGAGGAAGACTTGCTCGAGCGCTGTGCTCTCCTGCACGTGGAAGCGGGCCGTGAGCACGTCGTTCTCGCGCAACCACGCCACCCGGTCGAAGTAGGCGAGCGCCTCCGCCCCCAGCGGATCGTCGAAACCGTGCGTGAGATCCTCGGCCAGGAGGTCGCTCGGCGCGTCGGTCCGACGCAGGTAGACGAACCCGAATCCGACTCCCTCGACATCGGCGCTCTCGAGGTGATCGAGCCACTGCTCGGCCGTCGCAGCGGCAGAGGGATCCTTCGTGTCCAGACCACCGTCGCGCATCCAGGTGCCCACGTAGAGGGCGGGGTCGGCCACGTCCCGCTGGACCACCCACGCGTCGATGCCGTGTGCGGGCAACCATGACGCCACCCGGCTCCGCCAGTCCTCTCCCGCCACGTGGACCCAGGACGCGAGGAGCGCGGCGGTGCCGCCGGGAGCCAGGTAGTCGGGGGACCGGGAGATCATCAGTTGGCTCGCACCGTCGAGGTCGAGGCCGGAATCGCGATACGTGTGGCCCACTGTCGCTCGGCTGACGACGAACGGCGGATTCGCGACGACCTGGTCGAAAGTGCGGCCCTCCACCGGCTCGAACCACGACCCGGTCAGCAGTTCGACCTCCTCTTCGTTGAGGGCCATCGTGACGGCTGCCAGATCCACCGCCCTGACGTTCAGGTCGGTCGCGGTGACGGACTGCGCATAGGTCGTTCCGTGCAGGGCCTGGATGCCACACCCCGTTCCCACGTCGAGGAGAGATCCGACGGGCGCACCCGGGGTGGCCTGCAACAAGGACAGAGACGCGTGGCCCACCCCGATGACGTGATCGACCGCAGTCTCGCGGGGGCGCATCGACCCGTCGAGGTCCGATAGCACCCACCGATTCCCGGAGCCGGTATCGATGGGCCGGAGGTCCAGTGCCGCGCGGACGACACCGGCATCGCTCTCGAGGAGACCCGCGTCGACCGCCGTCTCGACGGTCAGCGGGTGGAGTGCTGCCGCGACCTCGGCGGTCGGGCAGTCGTCGCCGAGCAGGAACAACCGGATCAGTGTTCCGAGTTCACCGCAGCTCGCGCTTGCCCGCCGGACCGGGACGGGCTCGTTGCGGCCCAGTGCGGCATGGATGTCCGGACCCAGTGTGTCGAGCAGGGTGTCGGTGTCATACCGGTTGCGAAGGAGAGCTTCTCGCAGGGGAGCGCAGATCGACAGCAGCGTGTTGCGGTTCACCGGTGCATTGTTGCAGGTCGCGCTCCGGTGTCAGCCTTCGATCGTTCGGTGCGGCGGGGCAGGCAGAGCGGTCGTGTCTCGATGGTCGTACCGACTCGGTTCGTCCTTGGTGCGCGGGGGCCGGTCGTTCGCGATGAGGACTGCGATCCACGGCAACGGGATGGACAGACCGATGATCGCCATGGAGATCCAGGCGTTGCCCCAGATGCCGTAGGCCGCCGCCGAGAAAATGAGTGCGGGGAAGCGGAACGACATGATGATCAGGTACTTGCGGACACGCGCGCGGTGCTGATCCTCGATGGATCGCGCCGCTTCGGTGATGAGAACCGGGTTGTTCGGTGAGCCGGCTTCGCCTGATGCGCCGAACCCTGCACTTCGGGCCATGCCTCCACTGTTCCACTGTCGGGGAGCAAATGCACACGGTGGGTCGTGGGGGTGGGATCCTCGGGCCGTTGCGGCATTATTGAGGGGTGAGCACTCAAACAAAGGAACGGCCCGACGTCACCACTGACGAGTCGACCGATGACGACACCCCGAAGTTTTTCCATTACGTGAAGAAGAACAAGATCGCCGAGAGCGCTGTGATGGGCACGCACGTCGTCGCGCTGTGCGGTGAGGTCTTCCCGGTCACCAAGTCCGCGAAGCCGGGATCACCCGTCTGCCCCGATTGCAAGAAGATCTACGAGGGGTTGCGCAAGGGCGACTGAGGCGTCGACGGTTCACGCAGACCGGGGGACGCGGGGGTTTTGTCCCGTAGGACCCCGTCTTCCGGGCCGGCGCTCTCAGGGCTGCCGTCTTCCGGGCTGCCGTCTCGGGGACGGTCCGGTGTGGCGTCCCCGTCGGAGGCCTCATGTCTTCCGGCTGGCCGTTTGCGGTCGCCGATGATGTTGATCGGTCCCGTGGCGATGCGGCGGGTGAGGTTGGTCACCGGACCCGCCGAGGGGCTATCGGCTTGGGCGGCGATCCAGTCCCGCATCTGATCGATGCGAGTCGCGCGGGCCGGCCAGAACTCCTGAATCGTTGCGTTGAACTCGGCGCCCAGAACCACGGCGAAACCGAGGAAGAACGTGAAGAGCAAGAACGCGATCGGGGCGGCGAGCGCCCCGTACGTGTATCCGGTACCGGTCGCCCAGCTCAGGTACCGCCGCAGGCCCGTGCTGGCACCCAGGAAGAAGACTCCCGCCACGAGTGCGCCGCCGAGCAGGCGGTGCCAGGGCAGCGACTTCGGCAGCGCCACCTTGTACAGGGTGGTCAGGCCGATGATCATGAGCAATCCGACACCCGGGTAGTAGAACGTGTCCACGATTTCCGTTCCGATGGTGCGCCACGCCTCGGGCAGGACCTGGCCGACCAGGGTAGGTCCCAGCGCCACCAGCGGCAGGGTGAACACCGCGAGGACGAGAAAAGCAACGTAGAGCAACAACGCGAACACCCGCTGCCAGACGGGGTGGCGTGCCTCCTGCTGCCCGTGTGCCTCCACGATCGAGTCCACGAACGTCGAGATCGCGGACGATCCGGCCCACAGCGACAGCAGGAAACTCAGGGAGACGATCTCCGGGCGACCTTGACGCAGCACGTCGCCGACGGTGGGGCGGATGATCTCCTCGACCACACTGTCGCTGAATACGGTTCCACTGAAGGTGATGATCTTGGACTGGATGATGTCGACAGTGTCCGGCCCGAACCATCCCCCCACGTAACCGAGCATCCCGAGCAGTCCCAGCAGGAGCGGGGGCAGCGAGAGCGTCTGCCAGAACGCCGCGGTCGCCGCCTTGGCGAAGATCGAGTCGTCCCACGCCTGGCTCGCTGTGTGCGTGATCACGCTCAGCGTCCGGCGTAGCGGATGCCACCGCGCTCGGTGTCGGGCGGCGCCCCTGTCCGACGCCTTCGCGCGCGTTTCGCTCATGATTCCTCCAGCATCCCTGACGACACGCCCGGTTGCCCACCGCTGCCTTCCTCGTGTCGCAAAGAATCTGCCGCTGCCGGGCGCCGCGAATGCGGTTCGAGTCGGACTCGGGCGCTAGGCTCCTTGACGGACAGCGCCCGCGGGGCTGGACCGGAACACGTCGGACGGACACACGAGGAGTGCAGCAAACAGTGCCATGTCAGCGGAGGGCCGCCAGTGAGTGCTGAGACCGTGGGTCCCGGGGCGGCGCAGATAGTGGGCACCGAGGCATATCTCGCTCAGACCGAACCAGCTCGACCGGCAGCGGGGTCACTGCGGGCTTGGCAGCGTCGTGCCCTGGCGAAATACCTGTCCACCGGTCCGCGCGATTTCCTCGCTGTCGCAACACCGGGTGCCGGTAAGACGACGTTCGCGCTACGGGTGGCGTCGGAACTGCTGCGGGACCGCACGGTCGACCAGGTGACGGTGGTCGCACCCACCGAACACCTCAAACACCAGTGGGCCGAGTCGGCAACCCGTAACGGGATCGCCCTGGACTCGTACTTCTCCAACTCGACCGGGCAGACCTCGAGTGATTACCAGGGTGTGGTGGTCACCTACGCGCAGGTGGCTTCCCACCCGTTCAAGCACCGGGTGCGCACCGAGAGCCGGCGCACGCTGGTGATCCTCGACGAGATCCACCACGGCGGTGACGCGAAGAGCTGGGGAGATGCGATCCGTGAGGCGTTCGGTGATGCCACGCGCCGCCTTGCGCTGACCGGAACGCCCTTTCGAAGCGACGACAGCGCGATTCCCTTCGTCACGTACGAACCCGACCGAGAAGGGCTTCTCCGGTCGAAGGCCGATCACTCGTACGGATATTCCGATGCGCTCGCCGACGGAGTCGTCCGGCCGGTGGTGTTCCTCGCATATTCCGGTGAGGCCCGGTGGCGGAACAACGCGGGCGAGGAATTCTCGGCTCGACTGGGCGAGCCCCTCAGCGCGGAACAGACTGCGCGTGCCTGGCGGACCGCGCTCGACCCTGCCGGTGACTGGATTCCGGCTGTGCTGCACGCCGCCGACACCCGGCTCGGACAGCTACGTGCGGGTGGCATGCCCGACGCGGGCGGACTCGTCATCGCCACCGATCAGACGGTTGCGCGCGCGTATGCCCAGACGTTGACGGCCGTGACCGGCGAAGAACCGGTCGTCGTGCTCTCGGACGACCCGACGGCCTCCAAACGGATCGCGGAATTCGGCGCAAGCACCCAAAAATGGATGGTCGCCGTCCGCATGGTGTCCGAGGGTGTCGACGTTCCCCGCTTGGCCGTCGGCGTCTACGCCACCAGTGCGTCAACCCCGCTTTATTTCGCGCAGGCGATCGGACGGTTCGTGCGGTCGCGGCGCAAGGGTGAGACCGCCAGCGTCTTCCTTCCGTCGGTCCCGGTTCTCCTCGACCTTGCCAGCCAGCTCGAGGCGCAGCGAGATCACGTACTGGGTAAGCCGCATCGGGAGAAGGAAGGGTTCGACGACGACCTCCTCGCCGACGCGAACAAGCAGAAGGACGAGCTCGGGGAGGACGAGAAGGCGTTCACCTCGATCGGCGCCGACGCGGAACTCGATCAGGTGATCTACGACGGTTCGTCCTTCGGGACGGCGACCTTCTCCGGGTCGGACGAGGAGGCGGATTACCTGGGATTGCCGGGGCTGCTCGACGCCGAGCAGATGCGTGCGCTACTTCGTCAACGCCAGCAGGAGCAGATCAGCAAGCCGGAGGCCCCGCCCGTCGTTCCGCCACCGGTCCCGCAGGTCGTCGAGCGGGTGGCAGCAGCGGGGCAGCTCGCCCAGCTCCGGCGCGAGTTGAACAGTCTCGTCGCAATGCACCACCACAGGACCGGCAAGCCGCACGGCACCATCCACGGGGAACTGCGCCGCGTCTGTGGTGGACCGCCGACGGCCATTGCCACCGTCGAGCAGCTGACCGATCGGATTGCCACCCTGCGCCAGTGGTAGCTCGTGCAAAAGTGGGTGACACAGAAGAGACCGGCGAGTGCAGGCACTCGCCGGTCTCTCGGTCTGAGGAGGTGAGCCTGGGACGGGTCACCCGGGCTGACGTATCAGATTGCAGCTTCGGCTTCGGACACGATCGTGGCGTTCATCTCGCGAAGACGGTCTGCGTGCTCGTTGGCGTGGTGACCGCAGAAGAGCAACTCTCCTCCGGTCGGAAGTACCGCGCGAACGCGGGCTCCCGCACCGCACCGGTCGCACCGGTCGGCTGCGGTCAACGGGGGGCTGGTCAGTGTTCCGGGCATGACTCCTCCGTACTGGCTTTCGACTGGTGCCGAGTGCCTGGGGCCTTGGTCCGCCGCGTCGGGGTGGCGCGGTGGATCTACTCTCTCAGACGTTTGCGGTTTACGCGTTGTTCCCGTAGGCGTTTCTCAGTGTTGCATCACACACGAAACAGCTCGGACACCTGCGCTACACCCCGTGACGAGGGCGAATATGAACAGACTTCGCGGTATGAGTTCGCTGACAGCTGATTCGCCCTCCGGCGTCGGAACGCTATTCTCGCCGAGTGAATTCGGAACAGGCGCTCGTGCACATCTGTAGCCGCGACGAGTGGAATGAGGCGCTCGGAAGCGGCCGACGCGTACCGGAGTCGTTCGGCGCCGACGGATTCATTCATCTGTCGACGCCGGCGCAGGTGCACCTGCCGGCCAACCGGCTCTTCGCGGGGCGCTCGGATCTGGTGATTCTGTGGCTCGATCCGACCGCTCTCGGCTCGCCGGTGCTCTGGGAGCCCGGTGTGCCGACCGACCCGTCCTCGATGCTCTTTCCCCACCTCTACGGGCCACTGCCGTTGGCTGCGGTCACCTCGATCGAGGACTACCGTCCCGGCGCCGACGGCCGGTTTCCCGCTCTGATGTGACGGAACCGAAAGGCCGCGCGGGTCGCCGAACACCCTCTCGCGCGGCCGACACCGCCGTGTCGCCCCGCGGGACTACCGTGGAGGCATGAACGTAGAAGTGACGCCTCTACCCGGAATCGGCGTACGCAAAGACTTCGTACTCGCCTCCGGCCGTCGTATCGGTGTCGTCAGCCATCGTGACGGTCGCACAGACCTGATCGTGTCGAAACAGGACGACCCCGACGCGTGCGCGGCGTCCCTGCCGTTGAGTACCGAGGAGGCGGCGGTCCTCAGTAATCTGCTGGGTGCGCCGCAACTGGTGGCCCAATTGGAAGAGGAGCACCGCGACCTCCCCGGAATCCGCACCAAGCAGCTCTACATCAAGGAAGATTCCCGGTTCGACGGGCGTCCGCTCGGGGACACGGCGATGCGTACCCGCACCGGGGTCTCGATCGTCGCGGTAATGCGGGCGGGCGAGGTGTACCCTTCGCCGAAGCCGGATTTCATGCTCACGTCAGGCGATCTTCTGGTTACCGTCGGAACCACAGAGGGACTGGACGCAGCGGCCAAGCTCCTGGCCAACGGCTGACAGTCCCGTGAACACCACCACGCTCGCGCTCATCGAACTGGGCGCGGTGTTCTTCGCGCTCGGGCTTCTCGGCCGCCTCGCCGCGCGATTCGGCATGTCGCCGATCCCGTTCTACCTGCTGGGCGGGCTGTGCTTCGGCAGTGGCGGCTTCGTCCAGCTCGGAGACATCAGTGAGTTCAGCCATATCGCCAGTGAGATCGGTGTCGTACTGCTTCTGCTGCTTCTCGGTCTCGAATACACGGCCTCGGAGCTCGTCACCGGTTTACGCAGATCGTGGATGGCCGGTGTCGTCGATCTGGTTCTGAACGCCGCGCCGGGCGCGGCCGTCGCGTTTTTCCTCGGCTGGGGGACCACCGGGGCGGTGGTGCTGGGCGGCGTCACCTACATCTCGTCCTCCGGCATCATCGCGAAGGTCCTCACCGATCTCGGCCGCCTCGGCAACCGGGAAACTCCGGTCGTGCTGTCCATCCTGGTGTTCGAGGACCTCGCGATGGCCGTCTACCTTCCGATCCTCACCGCGTTGCTCGCCGGGGTCAGTATCGCCGGTGGCCTCGAGGCGGTCGGCATCTCGCTGATAGTGATTTCGGTCGTCCTGGTGATCGCCCTGCGGTACGGACGCTACGTCTCCGCTGTGCTGGACAGCCCGGACAGTGAGACGTTGTTGTTGAAGTTGCTCGGCGCAGCCCTTCTGATCGCCGGGATCAGTTCTGCGATGCAGGTGTCGGCCGCGGTGGGGGCCTTCCTGCTGGGCATCGCGATTTCCGGTTCGACCGCGCACAACGCGAGCCGTGTCCTCGAACCCCTCCGCGATCTCTTCGCCGCCATGTTCTTCGTCGTGTTCGGTCTCAACACTGATCCGACGGCAATTCCCCCGGTCCTCGGCTGGGCCGTCCTCCTGGCGGTTACCACAGCGCTCACCAAGATGATCACCGGTGCGTGGGCGGCCAAGCAACAGGGTGTCGGCCGCCTGGGCCGTGCCAGGGCCGGGGTGGCGCTGATTGCGCGGGGGGAATTTTCGATCGTCATCGCCGGACTCGCCGTGGCGGCCGGTGCAGTCGAAAGCCAACTCATCGCCCTCGCCACGGCCTACGTTCTCCTGATGGCGGTCATCGGACCCATCGCGGCGCGTGTGGTCGAACCGGTCGCCGAAGCCTGGCTGCGGGTGCGCGCGAGCGCCTGAGGGCCCGACACCGGTCCCTGCGACACGACGATGCCCCGGACTCGGAAGTCCGGGGCATCGAGTGTGATCTGTGCGTCTAGTCCAGGTAGTCGCGCAGCACCTGGGACCGGGACGGGTGCCGCAGCTTCGACATCGTCTTGGATTCGATCTGACGGATGCGCTCGCGCGTGACGCCGTACACCTGTCCGATCTCGTCGAGCGTGCGCGGCTGCCCGTCGGTGAGTCCGAAGCGGAGGCGGACGACACCTGCTTCGCGCTCGGACAGCGTCTCGAGTACCGACTGCAGCTGGTCCTGCAACAACGTGAACGACACGGCGTCGACGGCCACGACGGCTTCGGAGTCCTCGATGAAGTCACCGAGCTGGCTGTCGCCCTCGTCGCCGATGGTCTGGTCGAGGGAGATGGGCTCACGGGCGTACTGCTGGATTTCCAGCACCTTCTCCGGCGTGATGTCCATTTCCTTCGCGAGCTCTTCGGGAGTGGGTTCGCGACCCAGGTCCTGGAGCAGTTCACGCTGGATGCGGCCGAGCTTGTTGATGACCTCGACCATGTGCACCGGGATACGGATGGTGCGTGCCTGGTCCGCCATGGCGCGGGTGATGGCCTGTCGGATCCACCACGTTGCGTAGGTCGAGAACTTGTAGCCCTTGGTGTAGTCGAACTTCTCGACTGCACGGATGAGGCCCAGGTTGCCTTCCTGGATGAGATCGAGGAAAGCCATGCCGCGGCCGGTGTAGCGCTTGGCCAACGACACCACGAGGCGAAGGTTCGCCTCGAGCAGGTGGTTCTTGGCGCGGTTGCCGTCACGGCAGATCCAGCTCATGTCGCGACGCTGGGCGGCGGGAAGCTTCTCGCCCGCGTCGGCGAGTTCCTGCATGATCTGGGTGGCGTACAAGCCCGCCTCGATCCGCTTGGCGAGTTCCACCTCCTCCTCGGCGTTCAGGAGGGCGACCTTGCCGATCTGCTTGAGGTAGGCGCGGACCGAGTCGGCCGAGGCCGTCAGTTCGGCGTCCTTGCGGGCCTGCCGGAGCGCCTCCGACTCTTCCTCGTCCCACACGAAGTCGCCGGATGCCTTGTCCTTGTCGGACGGCTCTTCGGCTTCGTCCTCCTCGCCGACTGCAACGACCTCGACGACATCGGACTCGACCTCCGCGAGGTCGCCCTCGGTGATGTCGATGTCCTCGATGTCCGCGACATCCTCGTCGGGGCCGTCCTCACCGTCGCCGGCCTTGCCGGACGTGGCCTTCTTGCCGCCCGCCTTCTTTGCTGCTGCCTTCTTCGCAGGAGCCTTCTTTGCCGCCGCTTTCTTGGCGGGAGCCTTCTTGGCCGGAGCCTTCTTCACGGGAGCTTCCTCGACTGCCGAAGCAGTTCCGTCGGCGGCCTGTGCGACTGGTGCTTCCGGTCCTGACTCTGAAGTCGAATCAGCAGTCTGACGTGTATCGGTGGCTGCCACGTACGCCCTTTCGTGACGGTGTCGTGCGGCGTCACGCCAGAGTGGTCATCCGGCGGAGAGGTCTACTGGTTTTGCCGGCGCGCAGCCGGGCTCTTCCATTGTAACGACCTATCCGAAACAGTTACGGAGCGATGCCCGTTTCGGCCGCCAGAGCAGCACCGACGATGCCCGCCGAGTTCAGGAGTGCAGCAGGTACGACGGTGGTCCGGTTGGTGAGATGCGGAATCCACTTCTCGTGTTTGCGGCTGATTCCGCCCCCGGCGATGAACAGATCCGGCCACAGGAGGTCCTCGAAGCGGGTGAGCACCCGGGACACCTCCACCGCCCACTCCTTGTAGGAGAGATCCTTGTCGTCCTTGACCGAGGACGCCGCACGATGCTCGGCTTCCTTCCCGTCCACTTCCATGTGCCCGAACTCGGTGTTGGGAAGCAGGACGCCGTTGTGGAGGATCGCCGATCCGATCCCCGTACCGAAGGTGAGGAGGATGATGACCCCCTTGGCGTCCCTGCCGGCGCCGAGGGCGTCCTCGGCGATCCCGGCGGCGTCGGCGTCGTTGAGGACGGTGACGCTCCGTCCGCCGAGCGCCTCGCTGAACAGTGCACGGGCGTCCGTACCGATCCACTTCTTGTCGATGTTCGCCGCAGACCGGGCGACGCCGCCGGTGACGACGCTCGGCAAGGCGATCCCCACCGGCCCGTCCCACGACGCCTGACGAACGATTTCGGCGACGGTGTCGGCGACAGCCTCCGGCGTGGACGGTTGTGGAGTGAGAATCTTGATGCGATCCCCGACCAGCTTGCCGGTCTCGAGGTCCACCACACCGCCCTTGACGCCACTGCCTCCGACGTCGACGCCGAACCCGGTCCTGGTCATCGCGTGTACTCCTCCGTGTCGACTGTGGCGTGCTCGGAAACGCTGCTGCTGATCGTCACACTAATGGGTCGTGCCGAGTTGGGTGGTGGTTGACACGGAGCCTCCAGCGGTGGTGGGAGGCAGGGGAAGTGTGATCCGATGGGTGTGTGCATGCACCCCAGAGTCGAGACACTGTCCGAGGCCACACGGCCCCCGATCCCCAGCATCTCCGCGAGGTTGCCGTGGCGGTGGCGCAGGAGGCTGCAGCTCATGTCCGCGCCCGGCGGCCCGAGGTGTTCGGGATCGTCGGGAGCCGACTCGGTTCCGGCGAGTCGGTGGCGTCGAAGAGTAGTCCGACCGATCCGGTGACGGTGGTCGACACCGAAGCCGAACTCGTCATCCGGGAGCGCCTCGCGCAGTGGCGTCCGGACGATGCGATCCTCGGGGAAGAAGGTGGGGGAGAGGGGGATTCGCTCGACGGCGTGCGGTGGGTGGTGGATCCGATCGATGGCACGGTGAACTTCTTGTACGGCGTACCGGCCTACGCCGTGTCGGTGGCGGCGCAGATCGACGGGGTCTCGGTCGCCGGGGCGGTCGTCGACGTGGCGGCGCAGTCGACCTACTCCGCCGCGTCGGGCCGCGGTGCCACGATGACCGATGTGGACGGCCGGGTGAGCGAATTACGCTGCAACCCTGTCCGCGAGCTGTCGATGACTCTGCTCGCCACAGGATTCGGATACGGCGCAGGCAGGCGCGCCGTACAGGGCGCACTGATCGGCGACATTCTGCCGCGCGTGCGGGACATTCGACGCATCGGCTCAGCGGCCCTCGACCTGTGCATGGTCGCTGCGGGCCGGGTGGATGCCCACTTCGAACACGGTTTGAGCCCCTGGGATTGGGCCGCCGGATCGCTGATCGCCGCGGAGGCGGGCGCCCGCGTACGCGTCCCGTCACCGCACACCTCCAGCGCCGACGGGGAGATCACCGTCGCTGCCGCCCCCGGCATCGCCGACGCCCTCGACGCATTGTTCGCGGAGGTCGGGTGCGACCGGCCCATCCCGGAGTAACGGCCGCGGGATCAGCAGCGGGCGGTGCGAGCGGCCTTCAGCAGGT
Source organism: Rhodococcus sp. NPDC019647 (assembly GCF_044389235.1). Taxonomy (NCBI): domain Bacteria; kingdom Bacillati; phylum Actinomycetota; class Actinomycetes; order Mycobacteriales; family Nocardiaceae; genus Rhodococcus; species Rhodococcus sp. NPDC019647. The sequence continues at coordinate 423,118 of NZ_JBIRXS010000001.1, forward strand.
CGATGTCGAGTGGGGCGGGCTGCGTTCCCGGAGGAGGATCCTTCAGGGACCGCAACACCTCCTCGGCGTCGGTGTTCGGTGAGATCTTCCGGAAGTAGGTGCCGAGCGCGAAATCGACGGTGTCGTCGGTGCGTGCATCCTGGATCAGTTCCGCGCACGGTGCCACCAGCCAGACGGCGCTCGCGGCAGCGAGACCCTGGGGACCGAACCGCAGCTGCCCCTGGCACTGCATGTTCTGGTCGAGGTAGATCGGGTCGTTGCCGGCTTGCACGTCGGGTGCGCTCGCGAATCCGTAGTCGCTCAGCTGGGCGGCGACCTGGGCTGCCTGGCCGTGCTCACCGTTCGCGTTGAACACCCGCACCTTCGTGGCGGACAGGGCGGCCGGCTCGACGTCCCGGAGCGTCGACGGGTCTACCTTCTCGCCGAGAGTCTGTTGCGGCGGTGCCCCCGGATCCGCCGGTTGCGACGCCGGCCCAGGAGCGTTGCAATCCACGGTGGTGGCGAGGTTTTCGTCCTCGCCCAGAATTCCCGCCCACACCACCGCGCCGAGTAGGGCGAGAACCGCGAACACCACGAGAATGGGCAACGCTCGCCGTCGCCGGAACGGACGACCGTTCTCGTCGCGCGAACTGCCTTCGGTGATCAGTGAAACCACAGTGTGCCTCGACCTCTCCTACGAACAGCGCTGGCTACGTCCACCCCGTACAGCGCATCGATACAGGGCCCGGCCACACGTTGTGGCGCAGGTTCGGCACCTACCTTAGATCCCACCGGTGTCATATCTCCGTACCCGTCCCTGTTGTCGAATGTCACAGCTTGCTGTGGGGTTGGTGACGATTAGCAGACAATTTGCGCGATCCGTTGATTCGGTTACGACTTTTGTACTCCCTTCGGCTACTGTCTGGCGGCCCCAGTCGTTAAATGCACGTACGACGAGGGCGGACAGAAGAGACGAAGTGAGGCGCACATCATGTCCCCGGGAGCTGGATCCGGGCACGTGGGCGGCCGCTGCAACGTTGTGCAGCCGCGGGTGTGATCTGCGCCGAGGCGGTTTTCGTGTGGACGATCGACCGACTTCCGTTCGACGGGCCCCGCGAGGCCGGGATACATGAAAGAAGATGAGGGGAAGACGACATGGCAACTGACTACGACGCACCGCGGCGAACGGAGTCCGACGAGGTTTCGGAGGATTCGCTGGAGGAGCTCAAGGCGCGACGCAACGAGGCTCAGTCGGCTGTTGTCGACGTAGACGAATCCGACACCGCGGAATCGTTCGAACTTCCGGGCGCCGACCTGTCCGGCGAGGAACTCTCGGTGCGGGTCATCCCCAAGCAGGCCGACGAGTTCACTTGTTCGAGCTGCTTCCTCGTGCACCACCGCAGCCGCCTTGCCACCGATGCAGGCGGAGTGCTTGTGTGCAGGGACTGCGCAGCCTGACGTACGAGCGCATGCGACGGACGGTGGAATACCACCGTCCGTTTTATGTGCCCGGGGACTGATCCGTCCCTTGTGTCTGCGGAGCGGACCGTGCCTTGTGTCTGCGAAGCCGACCGTGCCTTGTGTCTGCGGAGCAAACCGTGCCGGTACCGCCGGTACAGGACCCGGTTCAGCGTCCCTTGGGACGCACCCGGTTGAGAGCGGCCAGCAATTCGGCCGGCCGTCGGGTGCTGATCAACCAGTACGGAGTCGGATCCTCGGGATCGTCCAGGACGATCAGCACCATCGTCTTCACCCACACCCGGTGCTGCACGAAGGCGGCCGGGTCGAGCTGCCGTCCGAGTGCTGCGCTCTTCGCGGTGGCCGGAACCTCGGCAACCCGCGCGATGACATCGACCGGCAGGTGAGCCTGTCCGACCCGGAGGTGGAAGCCGTCCGCCTCGTCGACGAGTTCGACTCTCGTTCTGCTGAGCCACACCATTCCCCAGATCGGGAGGGGAAGTAGCAGGACATAGGGCAACCAGGCACGAAGGCCGGGCGCACCCATGTGTACCTCTGCAGCCAGCAGTCCCGCGACGAAGAGACCCGCGATCCACCACCACACGGGTACCCAGAGGCGTTCCGAGTACAGCGTCGGCGAGGTGTGGTCGGTGGGCGCGGCTTCGGGCCTGGACGTTTCTGACACGCCACCAGGATAGTCGCTGCCTACGAGTAGGCTCGGTGCACGTGAGCGACCTATCTCCCGGCCTTCCTCTCGGAGGAACTGCAGCCCTTCCCCCCGTTGCCCTCCAGCGGTTGGATCCAGCCATTCCGGTACCGCGACGCGCGCACGACGGCGACGCCGGTGTCGACCTGTGCAGCACTTCCGATCTCACCCTCGAACCGGGTCAGCGCGCCCTCGTCGGTACCGGCATCGCGATCGCCCTGCCCTTGGGCACCGTCGGGCTGATTCACCCCCGGTCCGGTCTGGCCGCGAAGTCGGGACTGTCGGTGGTCAACACGCCCGGCACCATCGACGCCGGATACCGCGGCGAGATCAAGGTCTGCCTGATCAACCACGATCGTGAGACACCGATCGAGATCCGCCGCGGCGACCGCATCGCACAGCTGCTGGTTCAGCGTGTGGAATTGGTGTCCTTCGTCGAGGTGGAGTCGCTCGACGACACCACCCGCGGCACCGACGGACACGGGTCGAGCGGAGGCCATGCCAGCCTCGTCGGCAACGCCAGAGAAGGAGCGTGATCATGTTCGGACGCCGCAAGAAGAACGAATCCGAGGAGGACCGTCCCGGTTTCTTCGACGACGCCGACGCGGCAACCCCCGCTGACGACTACGACGATGCAGAGGGTGACTACGACGCGATCAGCGACGTGGACGGCGGCCCCTACGACGCCGACGACCTCGAATCGGACGCCGACCTCACGGTGGGCGAGGTGGGAACCCGGCTCGATCTCGGGTCGGTGCTCGTCCCGATGCCTCAGGGCGCTCAGTTGCAGGTCGAGATGGCGCCCGACGGTTCTCCGCAGGCTGTTCATCTGGTCACCCAGCTCGGACGGATCACGGTCGCGGCGTACGCCGCACCCAAGTCACCCGGCCAGTGGCGGGAAGTGGCCGGCGACCTCGCCGAGTCCCTGAGGGGTGACAACGCCTCCGTCAGCATCGAGAACGGGCCGTGGGGACGTGAGGTCTTCGCCGTGACGCCCAACGCAGACCTTCGCTTCATCGGAGTGGACGGTTACCGGTGGATGGTGCGGTGCGTCGTCGCCGGTCCCAGTGGCGGAAACACGGCCGACTCCGACCTCGTCGCCACAGCCCGGGCCATTCTGCGGGACACCGTGGTCAAGCGGGGAACCGAACCACACCCGGTCCGGACCCCGCTCCCGGTCGTCCTGCCGCAGGCTCTCGCCCAGCAACTCGCGGCGGCCCACCAGCAGCAGCTGGCTCAGCAGCAAGCCGCCGCCCAGCCTGCTCCGCAGCAATCCACGCAACCCGCGACGGCTCCCGCGCAACCCCAGGACGGGCAGCCGGCACCGGCTCCGCCACCACAACGGCGCGGCGAATCCGGCTCCGCGATGCAGCAGCTGGGCCGCTGACGCACTCAGGGCCGGCGCAGCACCGAGTCCAGCCCACGCAGGCTCGCGTATCCGAGTACCGCCGGGTCCACGCCGATGTCGTCGAGTGACACGGTCACCAGGCCCGCGTGCGGTAGTAGAGCGGCCCACGTCCGGGCCACCTCGATCGGGTGAACGGCGTCGTCGGTGGCCGCGGCGATGCCTACCGGCACGTCGATCCGTTCCAAATCGTCCTCGGCGGGACCGTGATACCGCGACGCCTCGTCCAGGGCAGCCGGAAGATGCGGCCACTGCGACCGCCACGACTTCGCAAGTTCGCGGCCGAGCCAGGGCGGACTGGATGCGACCATCTCGGCGGTCACCTGTTCGAGGCCGTCTGCGCGCAGTCGGGCCGCCGTAAAGCGTGCGCTCGCAGCCGCTGGCGCATCCTCGGCCGTTCCGGTCCAGGCCGGGAGAGCCGCCAGCACACCGGCCGTGTGTTCGTGGTGGGTCGCAGCCCACTGCAACGCAACCGCGGCGCCGATGGAGACTCCACCGACCAGAATCGGTTCACCGGCCGCGGCGGCGGTGTTCAGTGCGTCCACGTAGCTTCCGACGACCCTCCGGGGGTCCGGGTCGACGGCCAGCGTCCGAACTCCGCGCCGGGCAAGTGGCTCCGTAAAGGCCCGTGCGACGAAGTCCGCGTCGGATCCCGTTCCTGGCAGGACCACGGCCGTGCGTGGCCCGCATGTCGAAGGCATGAGGTGATCTTGCCTGGTCCGTCGTGAAGCCACTGTGGTCGTGTGGTTGCCGCGAAGCATTGGGTCTACAGTGGCGATTACACAGCCCTACGAGCGGCGCGAAGATCTCGCGCCGCACATGCTCCAGGAGCGCGCAATGGCACCCGCCACGGCAGGATATTTTCGTCGGCTCACTCGCAGGCTCACCGAAGACCTCGATCAGCTGGACGCCGAGGAAATGGCCGAGACGTCTCAGGCGTCCGGCGCGCAGCGGGCCTGCGACTGCAGCCGCGGCGAGGAAGTAACCATGCTGGGCCGGCTCCGCAGCGTCGAGGCGTGTCCCAAGTCCGGCAATGCCAGCATCGAAGCGGAGTTCTTCGACGGCACCGAACAGGTCAAGCTGGTCTGGATCGGGCGACGCAGGATTCCGGGGATCGAACCCGGTAAAACCCTGTTGGTCCGGGGTCGTGTCGGTGATCGTGACGGCCAGAAGGTGATCTTCAACCCGTATTACGAGTTGCGGGGCGAATCGTAGGTCCCGGTTCGTGTGGCACTCTCGTCGAGTGACCGAAACGAAGCAGCAGTCCGTTCTCGAGCAGCTCGGTGGGTTCAGCGGACTGATCTATTCCACCCTGCCCATTCTCGTCTTCGTGCCGGTCAACGGAGTATGGGGTCTCGGTCCGGCGATCTGGGCCGCCCTGGGGGTTGCCGCGTCGATCCTTGTGTGGCGCATCATTCGCCGCAGTCCCGTCCAACCGGCCATCTCCGGCTTCTTCGGGGTCGGAATTTCTGCCTTCATTGCCTATCGCACCGGTGATGCGAAGGGCTACTTCCTCTTCGGGATCTACACCAGCCTCGCGTACGCGGCGGTGTTTCTCGGCTCGATCCTCGTGCGCTGGCCGATCGTCGGTATCATCTGGGGGTTCCTGAACGGCCACGGGAATTTGTGGCGTCGCCACCGGGGCGCCGTGCGGGCCTATGACGTGGCGACCGGGGCGTGGGCGCTGGTGTTCGGTGCCCGGTACCTCGTGCAGTCCCAGTTGTACGATTCCGACCAGACCGGCTGGCTCGCCGTCGCCCGCATAGCGATGGGGTGGCCGCTCGCCGGATTGGCTCTGCTGGTGACCATCTGGGCCGTGCGGCGCGCCGATCGGATCGTCGAGCCGCGGCCACCGGAGGCCGCCGAGCCCACCGATCATCTGGAGGCGGCCGAGCCCACCGATCATCCGGAGGGCGCGGTCATGCCGACCGACGACACGGAGGCGGGTGGACCCCGCGAGGATCCACGGTCGTCGTAGGCGGTCGCCCCGACCGCCTCATCCGCTTCTCCGCGAGCCTACGAGAGGCCGACAGCGGTCCGGAGAGCGTCTTCGACGTCGACTCCGGCGACGAAGAGAAGCTCGTCGCCGCCCTCGAGCGGGTCGTCCGGCTGAGGCACGATCACTCGACCACCGCGAAGAATGGTGACCAGCGCTGCGTCACGCGGCAACTGGAGCTTGCGCACGGCTTTGCCTGCAAGTGGGGTGTTGTCGGGCAGCGTGACCTCGACCAGGTTGGCCTGCCCTTGACGGAGGGTCATGAGGCGAACCAGGTCGCCGACCGACACCGCCTCCTCGACGAGTGACGCCAGCATCCGTGGCGTCGACACCGCCACGTCGACGCCCCACGACTCGTCGAACAGCCATTCGTTGCGGGGGTCGTTGACCCGGGCGACGACGCGGCGAACCCCGAACTCGGTTTTGGCGAGCAGACTGAGGACGAGATTCGCCTTGTCGTCGCCGGTGGCAGCGATCACCACTTCGTACGTTTCCAGGGTGGCGGCCTCGAGGCTGCTCAGTTCACAGGCGTCGGCGTGAACCCAGGTGGCCTCGGGTACGGACTCCTGCTCGATGTGTTCGAGCTTGCGCTCGATCAGCATGACGTCGTGTTCGCTGCGCACTAATTCCCGCGCGATGGAGCGTCCTACGGCACCCGCGCCTGCGATTGCGACTCTCATCGGCTGCTTCCGTTCGGGTGTTCGATCGTGAAATTTCTCACTGACACTCAGTTCTCCGAGGGTGGGGGATTGCCCGCGAGAGCGACGGCTTCGGCGACGGTTCCGGACACTGCCGCGATGTACACCTGATCGTCAGCCTGGAAGATCGTCTTGCGGTCGGGGAGGATGCCCGTTCCGAAACGGATGATGAAGGCCACCCGTGACGAGGTGGCGGCCTCGAGTTCGGTGATCGGCCTGCCAATCCAGTCCTCGTGGAGCGACAACTCGGTGACGGCAACGGTTCCCGAGGGGTCACGCCATTTGGCCGTCTGGCTGTCACGAGTCAGGGTGTGCAGGAAACGATCCGTCGACCACGGGACCGTCGCTACGGTGGGGATTCCGAGCCGCTCGTAGACGGCGGCGCGCTTCGCGTCGTAGATGCGGGCGACTACGCGCTCGACTCCGAACGTCTCCCGCGCCACACGTGCCGAGATGATGTTCGAGTTGTCGCCGGAAGACACGGCCGCGAACGCCTCGGCCCGTTCGATACCGGACTTCACCAGTACGTCGCGGTCGAAGCCCATCCCGACGACCGTGCGTCCGGGAAAGTCGGGATCGAGTCGCAGAAATGCGGCCGGATCGCGGTCGATGACCGCGACGTCATGTCCGATGCGGGTCAGCGATCCGGCGAGGGACGAGCCGACTCGGCCGCATCCCATGATGACCACATACACCTGTTACTCCGTTCATGGACTTGTGGTGTCACGTCCCGAGCACGTGCATACCGAATCGAACCGTACAGTGCCCAGGCGAAAGAGCAACCGAGACACAGATCGCAATCCGGACACTTCGGTGGGCGACGGTCCAGTTTCTTCGCGGACGGCTTACGCTTTGCCAGTGTCAAAGCTCTCGACCGCCACCAAGCGGCTACTGCTCGGCAGACCCTTCCGGAGCGACAAGCTCGGGCACACGCTGCTTCCCAAAAGAATCGCACTACCGGTCTTCGCGTCCGACGCGATGTCCTCGGTCGCGTACGCGCCTGAGGAAATCTTCCTGGTGCTGTCGGTGGCAGGCATCTCCGCGTACGCGTACACGCCGTGGATCGGACTTGCCGTCGCCGCCGTGATGGCGGTGGTGGTGGCGAGCTATCGGCAGAACGTTCACGCCTATCCGTCGGGCGGCGGCGACTACGAGGTCGCCACGGTCAATCTGGGTCCCACTGCCGGTCTCACCGTGGGCAGCGCGCTGCTGGTCGACTACGTGCTGACCGTCGCGGTGTCCATCTCGTCGGCAGCGTCCAACATCGGCTCGGCTGTGCCGTTCGTGGCTCAGCACAAGGTTCTCTTCGCCGTGGCGGCCATCGTCCTGCTCACCGCGATCAACCTTCGCGGCATCCGCGAATCAGGTACCGCGTTCGCGATTCCGACGTATGCCTTCATCTTCGGCATGGTGCTGATGCTGTCCTGGGGGCTGTTCCGGATCTACGTCCTCGGCGAGGACCTACAGGCGGAATCCGCGGGGTTCGAACTCGCCGCCGAGGACTCCCACCTGTACGGCATCGCCTTCGCCTTCCTCATCGCGCGCGCGTTCTCCTCGGGGTGCGCGGCGCTCACCGGTGTGGAGGCCATCAGCAACGGTGTTCCCGCGTTCCGTAAACCGAAGTCCCGGAACGCGGCCACGACGCTGCTCCTGCTAGGCACGATCGCGATCGTCCTCCTGATGGGCATCATCATCCTGGCGCAGAAGATCGGAATCGTCTACGCACACAATCCCGCTGCACAGTTGATCGGCGCGCCGAGCGGCTACGAGCAGAAGACACTGATCGCTCAGGTGGCCGAGACGGTCTTCGGCGGATTTCCCATCGGCTTCTACTTCATTGCCATCGTCACGGCGCTCATCCTCGTGCTGGCGGCCAACACGGCATTCAACGGGTTCCCGGTCCTGGGTTCCATCTTGGCGCAGGACAGGTATCTGCCGCGGCAGCTGCACACCCGTGGTGACCGGCTCGCCTTCAGCAACGGCATCCTGTTCCTCTCCGGTGCGGCCATTGCGTTCGTCGTCCTCTTCGACGCCGAGGTCACCAAGCTGATCCAGCTCTACATCGTCGGGGTGTTCGTCTCGTTCGTCCTGAGCCAGACCGGGATGATCCGGCACTGGACCCGGCATCTCGCGTCGGAGACCGATCCGCGGCAACGCCGCCGGATGCAGCGTTCGCGGGTGATCAACACGATCGGTCTCACCATGACCGGCGCGGTCCTGATCATCGTGTTGATCACCAAGTTCGCGGCCGGGGCATGGATCGCCATCGTCGCCATGGTGGCCATCTTCGTGGTGATGAAGATGATCCGGAAGCATTACGACAGTGTCACTGCCGAGCTCGAAGAGCAGGAATGGGACGGTGTGCTGCCGAGCCGGACCCACTCGATCGTCCTGGTGTCCAAGCTCCACATGCCGACCATGCGAGCACTCGCGTACGCCCGGGCCACTCGCCCCGACACCCTCGAGGCGATCACCGTCAACGTCGACGAACCGGATACGCGGGCGCTGGTGCGGCAGTGGGAGAAGAGCGACATCGCGGTGCCCCTGAAGGTCATCGAATCGCCCTACCGTGAGATCACCAAACCGGTCCTCGACTACGTGCGGCGGGTCCGCAAGGATGCTCCGCGTGACGTCGTCACCGTATTCATTCCCGAGTATGTCGTCGGGCACTGGTGGGAGCAGATCCTGCACAACCAGAGCGCGCTGAGATTGAAGAGCAGGCTGTTGTTCCAACCAGGTGTGATGGTGACCAGCGTTCCCTGGCAGCTGAACTCGTCGGAGAAGGCGAAGACGCTCGGAGTCGAGTACACCGCCGGCGCCACCCGGCGTGGGTACGACCCCGAAGAGAAGTGACGAATGGCAGTGTTGGACGGATGGCAGTGTGGGACGGATGGCAGTGTTGAGTGAGAACTGGACCGGCCGGCGCCTCGAGCTGACCCTCGGCAATCCGGGGCACGGTGGATTCATCGTCGCACGGCACGAGGGGCGGGTGGTGTTCGTGCGTCATGGCCTGCCGGGGGAGCGGGTCATCGCGATCGTCACGGAAGATCGCGGCGGATCGTTTTGCCGCGCGGAGGCCGTCGACATTCTCGAGGGGTCGCCGGAGCGAATCGCGCCGCTCTGCCCGATATCGGGACCGGGAGGCGCGGGGTGCTGTGACATGTCTCATGCCCGCCTCGCCTTTCAGCGACAGATGAAGTCGCAGATCGTGTCCGAGCAGCTGCTGCGGCTCGCGCGGGTGGACCGGAACGTGGACGTGGAGGAACTGCCCGGCACCGGTGACGGAACCGGCTGGCGCACCCGGGTGCGGTTGGCTGTCGATGGCAACGGGCTGCCGGGATATCACCGGTACCGGAGTTCGGGCATCGTCACCGACCTCGAGTGCCCGCAGATCGAGACTGCAGCGTATGACGGCATAGCCGAGTACGAGTGGACGCCGGGCAGCGAGGTTCAGATCGTTCTCGACGGGGCCGGAGAGCGCCACGTCGTCGAGATCGCGCCCCCGAAGGTGTCGAAGACGGGACGAACGAGTCCCGGTCGACGGGGTGCCGCAGCGCGACGGGCGGCTGTCGCGGCGCCGCGAGTCGAGCGGCTGTTCGAGGGGTCCGGGCGGTCGCGGGAACGGGTACACCACCGAGAATGGACGCTGGCTGCCACCGGTTTCTGGCAGGCGCATCGCGGAGCGGCGCAGACGTATTCGACCGTGGTAGCGGAGTGGGCCGGTGTGACCGCGAGTGATACGGCGTGGGACCTCTACGGAGGGGTGGGTGTGTTCGCGGCAGCACTGGCAGGCGCGGGGCTCGTGGAGTCGGTGGAGTCCTCGAAGCAGGCTGTCGCCGATGGAAGAGCAGCACTGGCGGATCTACCGCAGGTCCGTTTCCACCCGGAGCGGGTCGAACGTGCGCTGCCCGAATTGGCGAGGCCGCCCCGGGTGGTGGTGCTCGACCCGCCGCGCACCGGCGCGGGACGAGACGTGATCGCGGCGGTGTCGTCGGCAGGCGCCGAACGCATCGTGCACGTCGGATGTGATCCGGCGTCCTTCGCCCGGGACGTCGGTCTCTACCTCGTTGAGGGCTACCGGCTCGATACCGTCCGGGCCTTCGATGCATTCCCGTTGACTCACCACGTGGAGTGCATCGCCCTGCTCACGCGCTGACCGGACTGCATCGGCGTGCCGCACCCCGACCTCCGTATAGTTTTCCCTGCAACAGCGGGACTAGGACGGGGATCGGATGTCGGTACAGCCAGATACAGCGCGGGCGCTCGCCGATGCGGTACTCGCACTGGGGCGCTCCCTGCGTGCAGTGGTCTTCACGAGCGGTGAGACGGTGATCGCGCCCGCTCTGACGAGCGTGTTGTTCGTGCTGTCCACCCGTGGTGAGTGCCGGCAGAACGAACTCGCCGCCGACCTCTGCGTCAGTCAGTCGTCCCTGAGCCGGCAGATCGCCGAACTCGCCGATGCGGGATACGTCCTGCGCACGGCAGACCCGCACGACAAACGCGCTTCGCGTATCCAGGTGTCACCCAAGGGATTCGACGTCCTCCGCGAGACAACCGAACGTCGCGCGGAACGACTGCGGGCCATGTTGGACGGCTGGTCCCAGGAGCAGGCATCGGCCGCGGTGACGTCGCTGCTGCAACTCAACGAGACGTTTACCGCGTCTGTGCAACAGCGAAACGGTCGCGTGCAGAGTGCTGCGCCGCCTCAGCGCCCGGTCCGGACCGAGAAGGACTAGACACCCGCTTCCGGCCGGTGCCGGGCACTAGGACTTCCGGTTGTAGAGGCGCATCGTCAGGGGTCCGAAGATGACGATGAAACCGGCACACCAGCCGAAGACCACGATGAGGTCAGCCGACTGCACCGATCCGGCCATCAGTCCGCGAATGGCCGTCACCAGCTTGCTGATCGGATTGACCCCCACGAACGCCTGAAGCCAGCCGGGCATCGTGGCGGGATCGACGAAGATGTTGCTGGCGAATGTCAGCGGAAACAGGATGAACATCGACACCCCCATCACCGCCTGCTCGGTTCGCATGAGCATCGCGAACATCGTCCAGATCCAGGACAGGCTGAAGGAGAACAGCAACAGCAGTCCTATCGACGCCGCCACTCCGACGATCCCGCCATCCGGCCGGAAACCCAGGACCAGACCGAGGATCAGGACGATGATCGAGGCGATCGTGTAGCGCACCACGTCACCGAGCAGGGCGCCGACGAGGGGCGACGGACGCCAGATCGGAAGCGAACGGAAGCGGTCGAAGACACCCTTCTCGATGTCCTTGTTCAGCGTCAGACCGGTGTACATGGTGATCATGACGACGGTTTGAACGAGGATGCCGGGCAGCAGGAACTGGACGTAGGCGTCGGTCGATCCGGCGAGTGCCCCACCGAACAGGTACGTGAACATCAACGTGAACATGATCGGGAACATGGTGACGTCGAAGAGTTGCTCGGGAACGTGCTTGATCTTCAGCAATGCACGCCACCCGAACGACAGGGAGGTCGACCACGCAGTGGGACGCGAAGGGCGCGGTCCGGGCATCTTCAGGACGTCGGCGACCGCCTTCGTGGTGTCGGTGGTCCGGTCGGCGGTGGAGGTCATGACGCAGGCTCCTCGGTGGGTCGGCCGGTCAGGGAAAGGAATACTTCGTCGAGGCTCGGCTGCCCCAACGCAAATGTGCTGACGGCGATTCCGGCGTCGTGGAGGGCCGGGAGTGCCTGCGCGACCCTGCGCGGATCGTCGATGCGGGCAGTCAGCGCCACGGGGTCGTTCTCCTCGGTCACCGGGACACCGAGTACGTCACGGAGCAACCTCGCTGCGGCCGGCCGGGTGCCCGCATCGGTGACGCGCACATGCAGAGACCCGGATCCGACGGACGCCTTGAGTTCGCCGGTGGTGCCCTCCGCGATCACCTTGCCGTGATCGATCACGGCCACCCGGTCGGCCAACTGGTCTGCCTCGTCGAGGTACTGCGTGGTCAGCAGCACTGTCGTCCCCCCGGCCACGAGGGCGCGCACGATGTCCCAGACTTGGTTGCGGCTGCGGGGATCGAGTCCGGTGGTGGGTTCGTCGAGGAAGATCATCTCGGGTGTGACGATGATGCTCGCCGCGATGTCGAGCTTGCGACGCATCCCGCCCGAGTAATTCTTCACCTGTCGATTACCGGCCTCCTCGAGGCCGAACGCCGCGAGCAGCCGCTCGCATCGCGATCGCGCTGCCGCGCGGGAGTAGCCGAAGAGGCGGCCGAGGAGCAGGAGGTTTTCGGTCCCCGTCAGATCCTCGTCGAGCGAAGCGAATTGACCCGTCAGCGACACCTTGCCGCGGACGGCGTCCGGTTCGGTGGCGACGTCGTGTCCGAGTACCGTGGCCGATCCGCCGTCGAGGGGCAGCAGCGTGGCGAGCATGCGGATCGCGGTGGTCTTGCCCGCACCGTTGGGACCCAGGACGCCGTAGACTCCGCCGACAGGTACGCAGAGGTCGAGTCCGTCGACGGCACGGGTGGAACCGAAAGTCTTGACGAGTCCTGTCGTCTCGATGGCCAGCTTCGTGGCTGTCAGCATTGCATCCTGCTTTCGCGTTCGAATGGCGTCGAATCCCGAGACCCCGAGCCTGTCCGATTTTCCCGATTCCGGCAAGCGGATTTCGGTATGCCGCTCAGCTGCCGTTCCCTTGCCTCAGCAGCGACCGCAGCATGAGGTCGAGCTGTTCGTAGGCGCCCGACGCCAGTCGCTCGAGCAGCGCGACTTTCAGTGCGGGTTCCTTCGACGCCATGTCGGCATACCGCTCGGGAGTCAGCACCGCGACGGTCACCGCGGTGTCGGCCCGGACGTCGTTGAGGAAGCGGGAATCGAGCATCATCGGCATCTCACCGAAACTCATCCCGGCTGACAAGGTGATGATGCGGTACGTCGACCCCGCCTGATCGGTGATCGTGGTGCTCACCTTCCCCGAGAGAATGAGGAAGAGCCCGGAGGCGGGATCCCCCCGGTGAACGATGTGCTCGCCGCGGTCGAAGGTTCGGATCTCGAGGTCGCGGGTGAGCCGATCGAGCTGTTCGGGGTCGAGTGCGGACAGGACCGGATGTTCGGTGACGGCGAGGGAGGCCGGCTGGCGAGCCGACCGGCAGTGCCGATCGAGGAGAACGTCTTCACACCATTGCACGGCGGCGTCGAGGTCGGCGAATACCCGTCCGGTGTCTCCCGTGAGATCCGAGCGGGAGTTGCCGAGCAATCCGCCGGGGTCGACGAACGCCACGGCGCACCCGCGCTGGGCGAGCGTGCCGCGCAGGGTGGCAATCATCCGGCACGCCACCCCGCTCACATCGTCGACTCGCCGGACGTCGACCACCACTACCTCGAGGTCCTCGTCGACCCCGCCGATCTCACGGACGGCGGTCTCCGCGCCGGCGAACAACAGATCGCCGTGCAGTTCGTAGATGCGGCTGCGTTTGCCGACATCGTCGAGGGTGGCCCGCTCGACCGGGGTGCGCCGCATGCGCGACGGGGCATCCGACACGGAATAGCGGGCGCGGATCGCGGCACGTGCCGCCCGGGTGACGTGGAGGAAATGCAACTCGAGTTCGGCTGACAGTGCCCTGCACGCCTCGACTCCGCGGACGCTGTTGCCGTGGGCATCGAGCCTCGGCGAGTAGATGGCGATGCCGATCTGGCCCGGCAGAACCGCCACGATCCCGCCTCCGACGCCGCTCTTGGCGGGCAGACCCACCTCGTAGAGCCACTTACCGGCGCCGTCGTACATGCCGCAAGTGGACATCACACTCAGCACCCGCTCGACCAGGACGGGCGCGAGCACCGTGTCGTGCGTGACGGGATTGACCCCGTTGTTGGCCATCGTCGCGGCCATCAGGCTCAGGTCTCGACAGGTCACGTCGATCGAGCACTGCCGGAAGTAGAGGTCTACCGCCTCGTCGGGGTCGCCCGTGATGATGTCGAACGAGCGCAGCATGTGCCCGATGGCGCGGTTCCGGTGGCCCGTGTGCGACTCGGACGCGTACACCGCCTCGTTGAAGGTGAGCTCGCGCCCTGCATACCGCGAGTAGGCCTCGCGGATTCGTTCGAATCGCGAGTCCACGTCGGGCCCGGCCACCAACGACGCAGCAGTGATGGCACCGGCGTTGATCATCGGATTGCGCGGCCGCTCGGTCGTCGGGTCGAGGCTGATCTCGTTGAAGGGTTCCCCCGACGGTTCGACGTCGATCTTCTCCGCGACGGCCTCCGCGCCTCGGTCGGCGAGCGCGAGGGCATAGGTGAACGGTTTCGAAATCGACTGGATGGTGAACGGCAGGCGCGTGTCGCCCACCTCGTATACGTATCCGTCGACCGTGGCGATGCAGATACCGAACGAATCAGGGGCCACGGCCGCCAGCTCCGGAATGTAGTCGGCCAGCTCGCCGCCGCGGTTGCTGGAGGTCTCGGAGAAGATCTTCCCGATCAACGCGTCGACGACGGTGCTCATGAGACGACCCTAGAGCCTGACGACGGCGAAGTCGGGGGTTCCGAGGGGTGCCGGTGTGGCCGCAGTCGTGTGAACCCGGTCACGGCCGGTCACGCGGCTGTCGAGGATGCGGGCGTGTTCGGAGGACGCCTGTGTGCACATGGTGTGTCGCCCGGTCCCGCGGCTCCGTAGACTGGGTGCACTGTGACGTGACACGAAGCCACGACGCAGAGGCACGTAATGCGGCGTGCATCACGGAGGGAGCGATCTCGTTGGGTGTTCTTGCCCGTATCCAGACGCCTGACGATCTGCGTCAGCTGAACCCCGCGGAGATGAAGCAACTCGCCGCGGAGATCCGTGAGTTCCTGGTCCAGAAGGTATCGGCGACCGGCGGCCACCTCGGACCGAACCTCGGTGTCGTCGAGCTGACGCTCGCCTTGCACCGCACGTTCGTCTCGCCCGCCGACCCGATCATCTTCGACACCGGTCACCAGGCGTACGTCCACAAGATCCTCACCGGTCGCAAGGGCGACTTCGAATCGCTCCGCAAGCAGGGCGGACTGTCGGGGTACCCCTGCCGCGCCGAGAGTGAACACGACTGGGTCGAGTCCTCGCACGCCTCCGCATCCCTGTCCTATGCGGACGGTCTCGCGAAGGCATTCGAGTTGACCGGCCAGGCCCGCCACGTGGTCGCCGTCGTCGGTGACGGCGCACTGACCGGCGGTATGTGCTGGGAGGCGCTCAACAACATCGCGGCGGGCAAGAGCCGATCGGTGATCATCGTCGTCAACGACAACGGCAGGTCGTACGCACCGACGATTGGGGGTCTCGCCGATCACCTCGCCACCCTCCGGCTGCAGCCCGCCTATGAGCGGGTGCTCGACAACGGCCGCAGAATCGTCAAGAAACTGCCGTGGGTGGGCCGTACCGCCTACTCCGTCCTGCACGGGATGAAAGCCGGTCTCAAGGACGCGGTCGCCCCGCAGGTCATGTTCACGGATCTGGGAATCAAGTACCTCGGTCCCGTCGACGGGCACGACGAAGCTGCTCTCGAGTCTGCGCTGCGCCGTGCCAAGGCGTTCGGGGGACCGGTCATCGTGCACGCCGTCACCCGCAAGGGCATGGGGTACGCACCCGCGGAGAATCACGTCGCCGACCAGATGCATTCGACCGGTGTGATCGACCCCCTGACCGGGAAGTCGACGGCGACGGCGTCCGCCGACTGGACCTCCGTGTTCTCGGCTGAGCTCATCGAGCAGGCCGGTCGCCGCGAGGACATCGTTGCGATCACTGCCGCGATGGCGGGTCCGACGGGTTTGGCAGCGTTCG
This sequence comes from Rhodococcus sp. NPDC019647, assembly GCF_044389235.1. Classification (NCBI taxonomy): domain Bacteria; kingdom Bacillati; phylum Actinomycetota; class Actinomycetes; order Mycobacteriales; family Nocardiaceae; genus Rhodococcus; species Rhodococcus sp. NPDC019647. The sequence goes on from NZ_JBIRXS010000001.1 coordinate 439,145, forward strand.
GTGACGCCTATCCCGACCGGATGTTCGATGTCGGCATCGCCGAGCAGCACGCCGTCACCTCGGCGGCGGGGCTGGCACTCGGAGGCCTGCACCCGGTGGTCGCGGTGTATTCAACCTTCCTCAATCGTGCATTCGACCAGCTGTTGATGGATGTCGCCCTGCTGAAATTGCCGGTCACCCTGGTGCTGGACCGCGCGGGAATCACCGGAAACGACGGGGCCAGCCACAACGGCATGTGGGACATGTCGCTGCTGGGCATCGTGCCCGGCATGAGGGTCGCGGCTCCGCGCGACGCCGCGACTCTGCGCGAAGAACTGGACGAGGCACTGGCTGTCGACGACGGGCCCACGGCGGTGCGCTTCCCCAAGGGCACCGTGGGTGACGACGTGCCCGCGCTGAGCCGAATCGACGGTGTCGTCGACGTCCTGCGGGACTCCTCCGGCCGAAAGGACGTCCTGCTCGTGTCGGTCGGGGCGTTCGCCGGACTCACTCTGGCCGCGGCCGATCGTCTCGAGCAGCAAGGTATTTCTGCGACGGTCGTCGACCCGCGTTGGGTCCTCCCGGTGCCGGAATCTCTGGTCAAGCTCGCCGAGGACTACAGCATGGTGGTCACGGTCGAGGACAGTGGGCTGCATGGAGGGGTCGGTTCCACCGTGTCGGCGGCCCTGCGCTCTGCCGGCGTCGATGTCCCGTGCCGGGATCTCGGCGTTCCGCAACGGTTCCTCGACCACGCCTCCCGTACCCAGGTTCACGCCGAACTGGGGTTGACTGCGCAGGATGTCGCCCGCCGGATCACCGGCTGGGTGGCGAGTCTGGGAAACCAGCCCCCGTCGGCGGCCAACGGGGTGGTTGCGCACGAGAGCGCCGAACACATCGAGAACAGCGGCCGGCAGAGCTGACACACCCGTGAAAAACAGATCCGGCCGAATCGGAACGATTCGGCCGGATCTGTATGTAGACCACGTCAGGTCGTCATCTCCTCGAGTTCCATCCCCTTCGTCTCCCGGACCTTCGACCGGACGAAGAAGAACGACAGCAGCGCGAAGAACGCGAACAGGCCGTACAAGAACCACAGGCCCACCGAACGGGTCAGCGGCGGGAACGACAGCGTGACGGTGAAGTTGGCGATCCAGTTCGCCGCCGTGCTGATGCCGAGTGCGTAGGCGCGCATGTTGTTGGGGAACATTTCGCCGAGCATCACCCACATGATCGGGCCCCACGTGGCGGCGAAGAAGATCACGAACAGGTTGGCGCCGACCAGGGCCAGCGCGCCCCACGGGCTCGGCAACTGGACGTCGTCACCGCTACCGGTTGCCTGAGAGAAGGCGATCGAGGCCAACAGCAGGCTGGCGAACATTCCCAGCGAACCGACCATGAGAAGTATCCGGCGACCGATCCGGTCGACGAACAGGATGGCGACGAACGTCATGGCCACATTGATCACCGCTGTGATGACCGAGGTGGTGAACGACTCGTTCTCGGTAAACCCGACCGACTTCCAGAGGGTTGTCGAATAGTAGAAGATCGCGTTGATGCCGACGAACTGCTGGAAGACGGCCATCGTGATGCCTACCCATACCAGAGGCTGCAGACCGAACTTGGGGCCACGGATGTCGTCGAACGATGCCGTCGACTCCCGGCGGAGGGTGAGCCGGATCTCGGAGACCCGCTCGTGTGGGTCCAGTTCACCAGTGATGTTCGCGAGGACGTCCGCCGCTTCCTGATCGAGGTGCTTACCCACGAGGTATCGCGGCGACTCGGGAATGAGCAGTGCGAGAAGGCCATACACCAGCGCCGGCACAACTCCCACGAGGAACATCCACCGCCACGCCTCGAGATTGAGCCAGAGCTCGTTCGACGCTCCACCGGCCGCGTTCTGCAACACGGCGTCCGACAGCAGCGCGGTGAAGATGCCGAGGGTGATCGCGAGCTGTTGAAGAGAGGCCAGGCCGCCCCGGTAGCGTGCCGGTGCGATCTCCGAGATGTAGGTCGGCGCAATGACGGACGCGATACCGATTCCCAGGCCGCCGAGAATGCGCCAGAGCATCAGGTCGGGGACGCTGAAAGCGAGTCCGGAGCCGATCGACGAGACTACGAACAACACCGAACCCAGCAGCATCACCTTCTTGCGGCCCCACCGGTCTGCGAGGCGGCCCGCAAACCACGCGCCCACAGCGCATCCGAGCAAGGCGATGGCCACGGCGAAGCCGGTGAAGAACGAACTCAGTTCGAAGTGCCCCTGGATGGAATCGACGGCTCCGTTGATGACCGAGCTGTCGAATCCGAACAGAAAACCCCCGACCGCTGCGGCGACCGTGACCCCGATGACCTTGGCGGTGTGTCTTTCGGACATCTGCGTCATCGCATACCTGCTTTCGGCGAGCGTGGCTGTGAGCCGGCTACGAGATTTCGTGTGGAATCACGCTACGCCCGCGACGCCTGATCAGGCGGGACTTCACGCACCGGCCTTGTTCGCCGCCTCGCTCAATTGCGGCGTCAGCCTCTCGAGCGCCCAGGGAGTAGCCAGCACGCTGGTCTGGCTGAGTCCCGCGATCACCTTCGTATCCGACAATGTCACCGCGGTTCCCCGGCCGAGGGCGCCGAGATTCGCGTAGGCAGGGTTGGCCGCGACGGTGCTGTCGTCGGCGACGAACGCGACCACGACATCGGCGTCGATATCGGCGATGTTCTCCACCGAGATGTCGGCGAAGAACTTGTCCGGATTCGACTCGGCGAGCTTCGACACACCGGGTGCGACCGTGAATCCGAGCTCGGTGAGCACCTGCACGCGGGGGTCGGAGGGCATGTAGACGTTCACCGTGGCAGCGTCGGTATCGAAGTTCACCACCGACACCGTCTTTCCGGCGAACTCCGGGTGTTCGGCAGCGGTGTGCGCGAGCCGGTCGTCGAGGCCGGTGACGAGAGCCTCCGCCTCGGCGGTCTTACCGAGCGCCTGACCGATCAGGGTGGTCTGGTCCTGCCAGCTGGTCTGCCACGCCTTGTCCGGGTAGGCGACGGTGGGGGCGAGTGCGGAGAGTTTTTCGTAGGTGCCCTGGTCGAATCCCTCGTAGGGTGCGAGGACGACATCGGGTGCCAGGGAGGCCACTTGCTCGACGGGAATGGTGGTTGCGGTGTCGAGGAGGGTGGTCCGGCTCGGGTCGTAGCGGTCCTGGAGCCAGGGCATCACTTCGTTCGCCTCGGCGCCGTAGGAGTACTTGGGCATGCCGACGGGGGTCTCGCCGAGCGCGTAGACGACGTCCTGGGCGTTCCAGCCCAGGGTGACGATGCGCTCCGGGGCGGCGTCGATCGTGGTGGATCCGAAGGTGTTCTCGATCGTGACCGGAAAGCCGGCTCCGCCGCCTTCCGCGCTCGTGCCGCCGTCGCCGGACGAGCAGGCGGCGACGAGCAGCGCGGTGCCGGCCACGGCGAGTGCGACAGCGATCGGGCGTGGGGGTGTGCACACGGCAACGACTCCTTCGACGAGCGAGTAAAAGGTAAGCCTAACCTAGATATCGGGCCGGGGCCGGGTTCTGTGGTCGACTTCGGATCACCGTGATTCGAACTCTGCTTCCGGTTCAGTGGTGGCGTAATGGGGCGCCGTATTCGCGTTTACGCAGGTGAGCGGGGCAGTCCACGGGGTCCAACCGGCAGATTCGAGGAGGCCGCGCCGGGTGGTCCGCAGGCGCGACTTCCGGTGGTCGCACAGCAGTTAGCGTCTCTTGTCGTTCAGCACACTGCACAATCGACGGAGGAAAAGCATGGCGCTCGCCGCGGATGATGCAGAGGCGGTGGTGGCTCCGACTGCCCTGCACGGCCAGCCCTCTGCCCGCAGATCTCGCGCCGACGAGGCTCGCCGATTCGCCGACCTCTTGCGGCAGCAGATCCACGCGGACTCTTTCGCCGACCGCGGACTGCCTCCGGAATCGGAGTTGGCGCACGAATTCGGGGTGTCTCGGAACGCGGTGCGGGACGGGCTCGCGCTCCTCAAACAGGAGGGCCTGATCGACCGTGCGCCCCGGGTGGGCACTCACGTGGCGCGGCGCAAGTACGACCACGGGCTCGACGCCCTGCTCGGACTGAGGGAGACCTTGAAGGGACACGGTGAGGTGCGCAACGACGTGCGCGTGGCGAGGGAGATCACGCCACCACCGGCTGTGGTGCGCCGATTGCAGCTGGCAGCAGGGGAATCCGCGGTCTACATCGAACGTGTCCGCTATCTCGGTGACCTCCCGCTCAGTCTCGACCTCACCTATCTGGTGCCCGACATCGGGCGTAACATCCTCGGCCGCGACCTCGAGCGCAACGACGTCTTCACGCTGATCGAGGAGGTCTGTGGGCAACCACTCGGTTCCGCGGATGTGGCGATCGAATCGGTGAATGCGGATGCGCACTCGGCGGCGAACCTACAGACCCCGGACGGGGCCGCGCTCCTGTTGCTCGAGCGTCTCACCCGACTCGTCGACGGACGTCCCGTCGACCTCGAATACATCCGCATGCGCGGTGATCGAATCACCATGCGCAGCAACCTCATCCGACGTCCCGAAATATCGAACTGGGAGCTCACATGACACTTGTCAACGCACGCGCCGACGTACCGGTCACCATCGACGAGTCACTGTGCATCGAGGGGTGCACGCTGTGCGTCGAAATCTGTCCTCTCGACTCGCTGGCCATCAACCCGGACAACGGCAAGGCCTTCATGCACGTCGACGAATGCTGGTACTGCGGCCCGTGCGCAGCCCGCTGTCCCACCGGCGCCGTCACCGTGAACATGCCGTACCTCCTCCGCTGAGCGAAAGACTTCGAAAACATGTTGCGTCCCTACTCCTCTCTCGTGCTGACCGCTGCGGTCGCACTGCTCGCGACCGGCTGCTCGCTGGAAGACACCACCGCCGGGAGCGACGATGCAGTGCCCGTGGTGATCGGTTACCAATCGAAGACGATCAACACGGTCACCGCCGGAACACTGTTGCGAGCCCAGGGCTACCTCGAACAGCGTCTGCAAGAACTGACCGAGGAGACGGGGACGAAGTACTCCGTCGAATGGCAGGATTACGACACCGGCGCGCCGATCACCGCGCAGATGGTGGCCGAGAAGATCGACATCGGCTCGATGGGTGATTATCCCATGTTGATCAACGGCTCACGCACACAGGCGAATCCGCGATCGAAAACCGAGATCGTCTCGGTCACCGGGTACAACCCGGAGGGTGCACTGAACATGGTGGTCGTCCCTCCGAACTCTCCCGCCACCACGCTCGCCGATCTCGCGGGCCGGAAAGTGTCCGCCAGCGTCGGTTCTGCCGGGCACGGCACCCTCGTCCGTGCACTCGACCGCGCCGGAATCGACCCGAGCACCGGCGTCGAGGTTCTCAACCAGCAACCGCCGGTCGGATCCTCCGCCCTCGAATCCGGTCAGGTCGAGGCATTGTCACAGTTCGTGGCCTGGCCCGGGCTTCTCGTGTTCCAGGACAAGGCGAAATTGCTCTACGACGGCGCCGAGCTGAACACACCCACCCTGCACGGGGTCGTCGTGCGGGAGGCCTACGCGGACGAGCACCCCGAAGTCGTCGATGCGTTCCTCCGTGCACAACTCGACGCCACGCACTTCATCCGGACCGAGCCACTCGAGGCTGCACGCATCGTCGCCGAAGACAGCGGACTGCCGCAGGAGGTGGTCTACCTGTACAACGGGCCCGGTGGTACGACGTTCGACACCACGCTCCGACCCGAACTGGTCGAAGCGTTGAAGGCAGACGTCCCGTATCTGAAATCGATCGGTGACTTCGCGGATCTCGACGTCGAGGGGTTCGTCGACGATGCGCCTCTGCGCGCGGCGTTCGATGCCGAGGGGCAGAACTACGATGCCACTGTCACGACCCCCGGCAGCCCCGCAGCGGTGACCGGCACCGATCCTGTGTGCGGCACGCCTGCGACCGATCCGGCTCTGGCCGGGGAAGTCTGGTTCGCCGATGCGGCGCAGACCCAGCCTGCGGCGAGCCCGACCTGCCTGCTCCGGGCGGTCAAACAGGCACGCGCCGAGGGTCGTGACGTCCGCAGCGCGTACGTTCCCGATGCCGAACTGGGCACCCGCTGGTTTGCGGACAAGGCGGTGTGGGTGCGCGACGGTGACACCTTCCTGCCCTTCACCACCGTCGCCGCCGCCGGCCGCTACCTGCGCGCCCACCCGGCGGGAACGGTTGTCACGTACGACCGCGCTGTGGAGGAGGTTCGGCAGTGACCACCCTGCAGCCGTCGATCGTATCGATCGAATCCGAGGTTTCGGTACTGCAGCCCGATCCGGCACCGCTGCCCGCGTCGGCATCGTCGTGGCGATCCCGCCTTCTGCGCATCACGTCCGTCGTCGCCGCCATCGCAGCGTGGCAGCTGCTGACGGCCAACGACGTGCGGCTGTGGTTGCGATTCGACACCCTTCCCACCGTCACCGACGTCGTGTCCGCGTTCGGCACCCAGCTGCGCAACGACCTCTTCTACCTCGACCTGGGCCAGTCCCTGATCCGTATTCTCAGCGGGTTCGGACTCGCCACCGTGATCGGTGTCGCCGCCGGGATCGCGCTCGGGAGGTCGACGCTGTTCGCCGACGTCCTCGGACCGTTGACCGAACTGGCCCGGCCGATTCCGGCGATCGCCGTGGTCCCCGTTGCGATCCTGTTGTTTCCGAGCGACGAGGCAGGGATCGTCTTCATCACCTTCGTGGCCGCATTCTTTCCGATCATGGTCAGCACCCGGCACGCGGTCCGGGCGTTGCCCACGCTGTGGGAAGACTCGGTGCGCACCCTCGGGGGTGGGCGCTGGGATGTGCTGGCCCGGGTGGTGCTTCCGGGGATCCTGCCCGGAGTGTTCGGAGGCTTGTCGGTCGGGATCGGTGTCGCGTGGATCTGCGTCATCTCCGCGGAGATGATCTCCGGCCGGCTCGGCGTCGGCTACCGCACCTGGCAGGCCTACACGATCGTCGACTATCCCGGTGTATTCGTCGGCATGATCACCATCGGCATCCTGGGCTTCGCCACATCGGCAGCGGTGGAGCTGCTCGGCAGGCGTGTCACCCGCTGGCTGCCCCGAGGGGAGCGCGCATGACCGCCACCACGCTCGCGACCGGAATGTCCCTCATACTCGACGACGTCACACTGTCGTACACCGGAGCCCCGGTCATCCGCTCGCTGTCGCTGACCGTGGTGCCGGGTGAGATCCTCGTCCTCACGGGGCCGTCCGGCTGCGGTAAATCGACAGTGCTCCGGGCTCTGGCCGGGTTGCTGGCACCCACCGCCGGCCGGGTGGTCGCGGACGGTGAGTCGGTGGTGTCGACGTCCCGGGACAGGGCTGTGGTGTTTCAGGACAACGCTCTGCTGCCGTGGCGCAGCGTGCGCTCGAACATCGAGCTTGCTCTGGCGCTTCGTGGTGAGCCGAGGAAGGGTCGCCGGGCCACTGCCGATCGCTGGATCGACGAAGTCGGTCTCACCGGGTTCGGAGACTTTCTCCCGAAGAACCTCTCCGGCGGCATGCGACAACGTGTGCAGTTGGCGCGTGGTCTCGCCGGCGCACCCCGCGCCGTGATGATGGACGAGCCGTTCGGCGCTCTCGACACGCAGACCCGCGGCGTGATGCAGCGGCTTCTCGTCGACACCTGGAGCACCCACCCCACGACGGTGGTCTTCGTGACCCACGACGTGGACGAGGCGGTCCTGCTCGGAGACCGGGTGGCGGTCCTGGGGGGCGCGGGCAGACCACTGCGGGCGCTCGTGGACATTCCCCACCCGCGCAAGCGGGAGTTCCTCGGCCACGCCGAAACCCGAGCCGCACGCGGCGAGGTACTGGCGGCGCTGGAACAGACCGATGACGCCCCGACGACGAACGATCCGGAGAACCGATGAACATCCCCGACCTTGCCGAGACCGTGCGTCTCGACTGCGATGTACTGGTCATCGGCGGTGGCACAGCCGGCACGATGGCTGCCCTGACAGCAGCCGAGAACGGGGCGAACGTCCTGCTGCTGGAAAAGGCACACGTGCGGCACTCAGGGGCCCTCGCCATGGGCATGGACGGCGTCAACAACGCGGTCATTCCCGGCAAGGCCGAACCCGAGGACTACGTCGCGGAGATCACCCGGGCCAACGACGGAATCGTCAATCAGCGCACGGTCTATCAAACCGCAACCCGCGGCTTCGCCATGGTGCAGCGCCTCGAAAAGTACGGAGTGAAATTCGAGAAGGACGAGTACGGGGAGTACGCGGTGCGGCGCGTGCATCGCTCCGGTTCCTATGTGCTGCCGATGCCCGAGGGCAAGGACGTGAAAAAGGCTCTGTACCGGGTGCTGCGGCAGCGGAAGATGCGGGAGAAGATCCGCATCGAAAACCGGTTGATGCCCGTGCGCGTCCTCACGGAGAACGGCCGGGCCGTCGGGGCTGCTGCGCTGAACACCCGCACGGGGGAGTTCGTGGCAGTCGGCGCGAAAGCGGTGATCCTGGCGACCGGTCCCTGCGGCCGACTGGGACTACCGGCCTCCGGATACCTGTACGGCACCTACGAGAATCCGACGAACGCCGGCGACGGCTACTCGATGGCCTACCACGCCGGCGCAGAACTCAGCGGCATCGAGTGCTTCCAGATCAATCCGCTCATCAAGGACTACAACGGGCCTGCCTGCGCCTACGTCGCCAACCCGTTCGGCGGCTATCAGGTCAACGCGCACGGTGAACGGTTCGTCGATTCCGACTACTGGTCGGGGCAGATGATGAGCGAGGTCAAGAGCGAGATCGAGTCGGCCCGTGGGCCCATTTATCTCAAGGTGAGCCACCTTCCGGAGGAAACGCTCGACACCCTGGAATCGATCCTCCACACCACCGAGCGTCCCACCCGCGGCACCTTCCACGCGGGCCGCGGTCACGACTACCGCAGTCACGACATCGAGATGCACATCTCCGAGATCGGACTCTGCAGCGGGCATTCCGCGTCCGGAGTGTGGGTGGACGAGCACGGCGCCACCACCGTTCCCGGGTTGTACGCCGCCGGCGACCTCGCCTGCGTTCCGCACAATTACATGATCGGCGCGTTCGTCTACGGTGACCTCGCCGGGGCGCACGCGACCGGCACGCTGCCCGGTATCCCCGCGCCCACCCTGCTGCCCGAAGACCAGTTGAAGGAGGCGCACGAGCTGATCTACCGGCCGCTGCGCAACCCCGACGGCCCCCCGCAGCCGCAGGTGGAATACAAGTTGCGCCGATTCGTCAACGACTACGTCGCGCCGCCGAAGACGGCCACCAAGCTGTCCATTGCCGTGGAAACCTTCGAACGGATGGAGCGCGAGATCGCCGGGATGGGCGCCACCACCCCGCACGAGTTGATGCGCTGCGCGGAGGTCACGTTCATTCGCGACTGCGCCGAGATGGCCTCCCGCAGTTCCCTCACCAGAACCGAGAGCCGTTGGGGGCTCTACCACGAGCGCGCCGACCTACCGGAGTCGAGCGACGAGGAATGGGGGTATCACCTGAACCTGCGTCGCGGGGCGAACGGGGAGATGGAGTTCTTCAAGAGGCCGGTCGCACCCTACTTCGTTTCGGTTCCGGGCCTCGATTCCCTTCCGCCGCAGGACCAAACGGTGATCGCGGTGGCTCAGCCGCCGCTGGTCGGAGGACGCGCGCCGGTCGAGGAGCGTTCGCGTATCGCCGCGCCGGTCCGGCAAGAACCGTCGTCGCCCGCCCTCGTCGCGCTGCTCGGCCTCGATGCACCCAGCATCGGCGAGCTGGAGCCGTACCTCCGAAATAACGACCCCCAGGTCCGGGTGACCGCACTGTCGGTGCTGACCGAGGGAACTCCCGACGGCTTCACGGGAGCACTCTTCGCGGCGCTCGCCGACGAGGCCGTCACCGTTCGCCGCGCCGCCGCTGAAGGGCTGCGCGAACTGGTCGAGGTGCTCACCTCCGCCGCTGGGCTCGAGGCGTATCTGGAGTCGAGTGACGCCGTGGTCCGGGCCGCGGTGATCGACGTGCTGCGCGCACTGCACGCGGGGTCGGCGGAGCAGTTCCTGACGGCGTTGTCCGACTCCGATCACCACGTTCGGATCGAAGCGGTGCGAGGCCTGGTGTCGCTGGACAAGTGGGAGTCGGTGGCGTCAGGGGCGCACGACGAGAACCGGGAAGTGCGGATCACCGTGGCGCACGGGCTCGCCACCATCGGTCTCGGTGGACTCGACGCAGTGCGAGAGTTGGCCGGTGACCGCGACCCGCTGGTGCGTGCAGCGGCGCTGACGGCATTCGCCGGATTGGGGTGCCGCGACGACGATGTCGCCCTCGTCGTCACGGCACTGCGCGAATCCGCCTGGCAGATACGGCAGGGGGCAGCACGCGGACTGGCCGGAGCGGACCCGGGCATTGCCGTGCCCGCTCTCGCGGAAACATTGGAGGATCCGCACCTCGATGTGCGGAAGGCAGCCGTGCTCTCACTCGGACGGTGGGCCGGCGATCGGACTGCGGCTCAGGCTTTGACCGAGGCCCTCGGCGACACCGATGCCGACGTACGGGCCTACGCCCGACAGGCGTTGAACGCGGCGAACAGCGTCCCGGTCGCCTGATACAGGTGGGGGCGAAGGACGCCGTGGCGTCCTTCGCCCCCACCAGGAAATCAGACGCTTGCGACGCCCGGTGCCAGGAACCGCTTCCCGTTGACTGCCTCGGAGGTGCCCGTGCGGTCCAGGTACGGCGTGATGCCACCGTTCCAGAAACCGAACCCGCCGCCCAGGATCAGGCAGAGATCGATGTCCTCGGCCGCGGCGACGACACCCTCGTCGAGCATGATCTGGATCTCTTCGGCGAACGCGCGACGAGTGCGCTCCAGTACCTCTTCGGACGTGGACGCCTTGTCGCCCTGCTTCCACAATTCGGCGACCTCGGGGTCGACGACCTGCTTGCCGTCGGCGCCGTAGCTCCACACCGCGGGTTTCTTGGCCTCGACCAAGGCCTCGAGCCCGGGGGAGTTGTGGAACCGCTCGGGGTACGCCTCGGCGAGCGTCTCGCCGGTGTGCAGCGCGACCGCCGGTCCGACGAGTGCGAGCAGCGTGAAGGGCGTCATCGGCATGCCCAGTTCGGCGATGGCGTTGTCGGCCACCTCGAACGGGGTACCCTCGTCCACCGCGTTCATCACCTCACCGAGGGTGCGGATCAGAAGCCGGTTGAAGACGAAGCCGGGCAGGTCGGCGGAACCGACGGCCGACTTCTTCAGCGCCTTCGCGGTCGCGAATGCCGTTGCCAGAGTGGCGTCGTCGGTCTTCTCACCCTTGATCACCTCGAGAAGCGGGAGGACCGCAACAGGATTGAAGAAGTGGAAGCCGACGACCCGCTCGGGGTGCTTCAGGTCCGCGGCCATCTTGGTGATCGACAGCGAAGACGTGTTGGTCGCCAGGATCGTCTCGGGAGCGATGTACTCCTCGAGTTCCGCGAAGATCTTCTTCTTCAGATCGAGATTTTCGAACACGGCCTCGATCACGAAGTCGGTCTTCGCGAAGGCGGACTTGTCCAGCGATCCCGATACCAGGCCCTTGAGGCGGTTCGCGGCGTCGGGAGACAGCCGCCCCTTGCCCTGGAGCTTGTCGATCTCACCGTGGACGTAGCCGACACCCTTGTCGATGCGCTCCTGGTCGATGTCGGTGAGGATCACCGGAACCCTCAGCTGCCGGACGAACAGCATGGCGAGCTGGCTGGCCATCAGGCCCGCGCCGACGATGCCGACGCCGGTGACCTTGCGTGCGAGCGACTTGTCCGGCGCACCCGCGGGCCGCTTCGCCCGCTTGTTCACCAGGTCGAATGCGTACAGCCCGGCGCGGAGCTCGTCCGCCAGCAGAAGGTCGGCGAGAGCTTCGTCTTCGGCGGCGAAACCCTTGTCGAGCGACGCCGGATCGGTGAGGTCGGTGTTGCGAGCCAATTCCAGCAGCTCGACGGCCTTGACCGGTCCGGGAGCGTTGTTCTTCGTCTTGCCTTCGACGATGGCCTTCGCGCGCGAGATTGCCTCGTCCCAGCCCTGACCCCGATCGATCTCGGGACGGGACGGAGTGATCTCACCCGCGAGAACCTGTGCCGCCCAGGCGAAGGACTGCTCGAGGAAGTCGGCCGAACCGAACACGGCATCGACGACACCGAGCTCGAGAGCCTTCTTCGGGTTGAGAATCTTGTTCTGGTTCAGCGCATTCTCGAGGACGACGGTCACCGCGTTCGAGGGCCCGATCAGGTTGGGCAGCAACTGCGTTCCGCCCCAGCCGGGGACCAGACCGAGGAACGTCTCGGGCAGACCCAGCGCGCCGGCGCTCTCGGATGCCGTGCGGTAGTGGCTGTGCAGCGCGACCTCGAGACCGCCGCCGAGCGCGACCCCGTTGACGAAGGCGAAGGTCGGCACGGAGGACTCACGCAGGCGACGGAACACCCTGTGACCCAACCGGCCGAGCTCGAGCGCCTGCTCGCGGTCGGTAATGCTCGGGACGCCCTTGAGGTCGGCGCCGGCAGCGAAGATGAACGGCTTGCCGGTGATCGCGACCGCAACCGGGTTCGCCGCGAACGCCTCGTCCAGGGCTGCGTCGAGGGCAGCGAGGCCGCCCGGGCCGAACGACGACGGCTTGGTGTGGTCGAAACCGTTGTCGAGCGTGATCAGGGCGACCGGACCCTCGATGCCCGGGACTGCCACGATCTTGGTGTACGCGTTCGTCACGACCTCGTCGGCGAATGCTGTGGTGATAGAAGTCATTTACTTCGCTCCGTCGAAAATCGGGTTCTCCCAGATCACCGTTCCACCCATGCCCAGACCGATGCACATCGTGGTCAGGCCGTAGCGGACGTCGGGACGCTGGGCGAACTGGCGGGAAAGCTGAGTCATCAGGCGCACGCCGGAGGACGCGAGCGGGTGACCGCAGGCGATGGCGCCACCCCACTGGTTGACCCGCGGATCGTCGTCGGCGATGCCGTAGTGCTCGAGGAAGGCGAGCACCTGCACGGCGAATGCCTCGTTGATCTCGAACAGGCCGATGTCCTCGATCTTCAGACCGGTACGGGCGAGCAGCTTCTCGGTGGCAGGGACGGGACCGATGCCCATCACGGCGGGGTCGACACCCTGAAACGCGAATCCGACCATGCGCATGCCGATCGGCAGTCCGAGCTCGTGTGCCGTGTCCTCACCCGCGAGGATCGCCGCGGTGGCGCCGTCGTTGAGACCGGCGGCGTTGCCGGCAGTGATGCGGCCCGCCGGACGGAACGGAGTCTTCAGCTTGGCGAGGTCTTCGATCGTGGTGCCTGGGCGCGGCGGCTCGTCCTCGGTAGCGAGTCCCCACCCCGCGGCGGAGCGGGTGGCCACCGGAACGAGGGTGTCGGCGATGAAGCCGGCCTTCTTGGCGGCGTCGTACTTGTTCTGGCTGGCGACGGCGTACGCGTCGGTGCGGTCCTTGGTGATGCTGGGGAACCGGTCGTGCAGGTTCTCGGCGGTGTTGCCCATCACCAGGGCGCTGGGGTCGACGAGGCGGTCGGCGAGGAATCGCGGGTTCGGGTCGGCACCCTCACCCATCGGATGGTGACCCATGTGCTCGACGCCTCCGGCGATCACCACGTCGTACTGGCCGAAACCGATGCCGGACGCGGTGGTGGTGACCGACGTCATGGCGCCGGCGCACATTCGGTCGATCGCGAAACCGGGCACCGTTTCGGGCAGGCCGGCGAGGATGCCGGCGGTGCGACCGATGGTCAGACCCTGATCACCGGTCTGCGTGGTCGCGGCGATGGCGACCTCGTCGATCCGCGCGGGATCGAGCTGCGGATTGCGGCGGAGTAGTTCACGAATGGTTTTGACGACGAGGTCGTCTGCCCGGGTCTCGGCGTACATGCCCTTGGGGCCGGCCTTGCCGAACGGGGTCCGGATCCCGTCGACGAACACGACGTTGCGTTGCGATGTGGTGGATGGAGCCACGCGAATTCCTCCTGATGGAGCAGTCTGGTGCCGGATCACGGCCAAGCGTCCGGCCTCGGGCACAGACTACCCCTATCGTTACTCGCGGGTAACTTAATGGGTACTTCATCAGGATTTTCCCAGTAGAACCGGGCGATCGTGCCGGTCAGGCGCTGGGCGGCTCATCGCCGGGGGTCGCCGACAGTGCCGCGCCGAGCACCGGCACCGTCAACTCCCGCTGCCACGGACGCGCGCCACCCGCTGCGAGGATGCGGTCGACGGCAGCCCCGACGTCCCCGTCCACGGGCGGCGTCCAGTCCCAGCACAGTCGGCGCACGAGATCCGGAGTCAGCAAATTCTCCACCGGAACCGACACCTCCTCACCGAGAGTGGCCAGTGCAGCACGAGCCGCCGTCAACCGGTCGGCAGCGGCCGGGTCGTGCCGCGCCCACCGACTCGGCGGAGGTGGCCCCGTGAAGGGCTGAGTCTTGGGAGGCAGCTCGGCGTCCGGCAACGCCCGCGCCTCCTCCAGCGCCGCCAACCAGATTCGCGTGTGCCGCCGCTGACGCGGACCGCCGAACACCGGAAGGGCGCGCAGAGTGTCGATGCTCCGCGGACTCTTCACCGACGCCTCGATGATCGCCGAGTCGGGCAGCACCCGGCTGGGGGAGACGTCACGAGTGCGGGCAAGGTCCTCCCTCGCCTGCCAGAGGGAGCGCGCCGCGGCGAGCTGGCGTTGCGTCTTCAACGACGTGATGTGCGAGGTTCGCCGCCAGCGGTCGGGCTTGGGCTTCGGCGGACCGGCCAGCCGAATGTGCTCGAACTCCTGCGCCGCCCACTCGGTCTTACCCTGCTTCTCGAGTTCCGCCGCCATGACCTCGCGCAACTCGATGAGAACCTCGACGTCGAGTGCGGCGTAATTCAGCCACGAGTTGGGAAGAGGCCGCTTCGACCAATCCGCGGCACCGTGCCCCTTTCTCAGCTCGAGGCCCAAGGTCCGCTCCACGATGGCGGCAAGTCCCACCCGCTCGAAGCCCGCGAGACGACCGGCGAGTTCGGTGTCGAACAAGGCCGCCGGTGCCAGCCCCAGCTCGGCCAGCCCCGGCAGATCCTGATCAGCGGAATGCAGAATCCACTCCAGCGGATTGATCGCCTCCGCGAGCGGTGCGAGGTCGGCCGCCGTCGGAATCGGATCGAGCAGCACCGTCCCCGCGCCTTCCCGGCGCAGCTGCACCAGATACGCCCGAGCCGAATACCGGAAACCGGAAGCACGTTCGGCGTCCACAGCCAAGGGCCCGGTGCCCTCACCCAAGGCGGCAGCCGCCTTCGCCACGCCCTCCGCTGTGGTCACGACCTGCGGTACCCCATCACGCGGGGCAAGAAGCGGCACTACCTGCCGGGCGGTCTGCTCGTCGGCAACAGGGGACGAGGTCTCGTCGGCAACAGTGGACGAGGTCTCGTCGTTGACAGGGGACGAGGTCTCGTCGGTGACTTCGGACATGAGACCTGACTCTACGTCGCCGCCCGGGTCCTGCAGCGATTCGGCGGTGTCAGGCACGGGTGGCCGCGGCCTTGGCGAGTTCGTCCAGAGCGTCGGGGAAGGCGTCGGCAAGGTCCCAGAGCTGTGGAGCGAGCTCCGGGCAGCTCATCAAGCCGATGTCGAGTTGCCCGTTCAGGGACATCACCGTCACATTGAGGCCGGCCCCGTGGAAGATCGGTCCCATCGGATACATCGCCTTGATCAGGGCGCCCAGGAAGTAGAGCGGATCTGTTGGTCCCGGCACGTTCGAGATCACCAGGTTGTGCACGACGGGATGGCGTTCGGCCAGTCCGAGTGTCGAGTACAGGCGCATGGCAGCTCCGAACACGGACTGCCCGATGAACTGGGACCAGTCCTGCAGAAGGGTCGCGCCCAACGTCTCGTTGTGCTCTTTCGACGTGGAGTTGTGTTCGGCGATGGCGAGCAGTCGTTCCACCGGATCCTCGATATCGCTGCCCAGTTCGGTGAACATCCCGCTCACCTGATTGGTGCCGGGCCGGTCCGACCTGCCGCGCACCGACACCGGCACGATGGCGACGAGCGACTTGTCGGGTAGTTCCCGACGCATATCGAGGTAGGTCCGCAGTGCCCCCGAGCAGAGGGCGAGGACCACATCGTTCACCTTGACCCCGAATGCGTTCTTCACCTGCTTGACGAGGTCGAAATCGAGCTGGGTGAAGGCAATGGTGCGGTGGCTGGTCAGCGTGCCGTTGAGCGAAGTTCGGGGCGCGGTGAACGGCGCGGGCATCGCGTCTCCACGCCGTGCACGGTCGATCCAGCGGGGGAGCAGGCCGACGCTCCGGGGAATGATCTGCAACAGCTTCACCGGCCGTGACGCGACGGACAGCAATCCACCGACGGCGATCTCGAGTGAGCTGGCCCCGCCGGCGCCCTGGGCGGAGTCTGCAGGATCGGGCCTCGGCGAGTCGGGTTCGAGGCCGCACAGCTGGGCGATCATGCTCGCGCCGGTAACTCCGTCGACTCCTGCGTGATGCATCTTGGACATGACCGCGACGGACCCGTCGTCCAGGCCCTCGATGACCCACATCTCCCACAGTGGCCGCGCGCGATCGAGGGGTTGCCCTGCGATGTTCCCGCACAGTTCGGCGAGCTCCTCCCGTCCGCCGGGGGCAGGAACGGCCACCCGATGACAGTGCCGGTCGATGTCGAAATCGGCGTCGTCCACCCAGACGGGGTGATCCAGATTGAAGCGCGAATCCTGCAGCTTCCGCCGGAACGACGGGATGGCTTCGGTCCGGATGCCGAGTTCCTCCTTCAGCCGGCCATAGGAGTAGCCGCCGGGGACCGTCGACGTATCCAGCACGATGAGCCCGCAGACGTGCAGGAGCTGCGTCGAGGTTTCGAGGTACAGGAAGGAGGCATCGAGCCCGCTGAGTCGCTGCATCTTCCAATAGTAGAACACGTTCTAGTAATCGGTCCATGTAAGGGAAAGAATGCGAGATGGGCGGCCTCCGGGCGCGATGGAGGTGCGCACTCATCTGTTCAGCTCGGTGCTCGATCGCGCCTGACGTCGATCGATAGAACATGTTCTACGATGTCGGGATGACTCGAGGCTTCGTTCTCCGGCACGGCGTGGGGGCCGCGCTCGCCGCCAACGCGCTGCGTCCCCTGCCCGGCGCACCGACGTCGGTGTTCGCCTTCTTCTCCGGATGGCTCACCACCGAATTGGCGCCGCACCTCCTCGCGGCGACTGCTGCGGACACGGCCGTCCACGTCGCGCGACACGGACTCCGTTCGCGCACCGACCGCATCGGGGTCGCACTCGCAATCGCCTCGATGAGCGGACTGGCCGCCGCGATCGCCACCGGCCGTGGAGCAGGTGAGGAAGCCGAAAGCGCGCTGGTCGAGGCGCTCGGCGAAAACTACACCGATCGCGACGACGCCATCGAACGTTCGGGACGGCCGGTATGGCGTCAACTGCTCAATCCGTTCCGGATGGCCAACGAAGACGTCACCCGCATCCGCAACCTCGCGTACGGCCCGGGCGGTCGTCGTGCGCAACTCGACATCTACCACCACAAGGACCGCCCTGCGAGCAGCCCCATCCTGCTGCAAATCCACGGCGGCGGGTGGGTCATCGGCAACAAGGACCAGCAGGGTCTGCCGCTGATGTTCGAGATGGCGTCGCGCGGATGGGTGTGCGTGGCGGTGAACTATCCGCTCTCGCCGCGGGCCAAGTGGCCCGAACACCTTGTCGCGATCAAGCAGGCGCTGGCCTGGATGAGGAAGAATATCGAGAACTACGGCGGCAACCCCGACTTCATTGCTGTCACGGGTGGGTCCGCGGGCGGTCACCTGGCTGCCATGGTGGGTCTTACCGCCAACGACCCACGGTTTCAGCCCGGTTTCGAGGACGCTGACACTTCCGTACACGCCTGCGTCCCGTATTACGGCGTCTATGACTTCGCCGGTGACTCCGGGATCAGGGCCGTCCTGCAGCGTGTCCATTCCGGACTGATGCCGTTGATCCTCGGCAGGCACGCCACGTTCCCCGACGACTACCGGGCCGCGTCACCGTTGGCACAGGTGCGGGCCGACGCGCCGCCGTTCTTCATCATCCACGGTGCGAGCGACTCCCTCGTGCCGGTCGCGGAGGCACGGTTCTTCGTCGACGAGTTACGCAAGGTGTCCCGCAATCCTGTCGCCTATGCCGAACTGCGGGGCGCCCAACATGCCTTCGACGTCTTTCCGTCGATTCGCAGCATCTCGGTGACCCAGGCGGTCGGGCGGTTCCTGGAATGGTCGCGGAGCGCCACCACCGACGTTCCGGCGGCTGAGGAACCGGCGTAGCGGCTAGTCGCCGTTCTGGGTCTTGAGCTGGGCGACACCGGCCGGCGGCAGGCCCGCGGCGTAAGCCAGCACCTCGCAGAACGCCTCGACGTGGGCGGCGAGTTCTACGGACGTCGCGGTCCACGACGCGCGGAGTTCCAATTGGTGTGCGTGTGGTGGTCCGGCGATGTCGCCGTAGCGGACGGACGTGGTGGCGGTGACCGTGCCACCGAGCGCAGTGAGTGGTTCCGAACGCGACTCGAGGGCATCGACGAGCCAGCTCCACGCGACCTCGGGAAGCAGCGGGTCCGCCGCGACAGCGGCATCGAGGTCGGCCTGAATGTAGGCGACCAGCCGCATCGTGCCGTTCCAGGCCTCGTCGCCCTCCGGGTCGTAGAGGAGGATCAGCCTGCCGAACGCGTCGCCCTCGCTCTGTTCGGCAACGACACCGGTGTCCTCGTGCACGACTTCCGCGCCGACGGCGTAGCTGAACGGCGCCAGTCGCTGAGGGGGCCGGATGGGGCCCAGCTCGATGTCCGCACGAACCTGCGCGGAGTTCATTGCATCGACGGCGGCGCGGAACTCGGCGGGTTCGGCGCGCGATCCCGAAGTCGTCACAGCTCGGGACGTTAGACCCGGACGTTCGCATCTCGTCGGAGGCGCGCCGAGCAGGGCCGATCGGCGACGGCGCGAGGACATGGCAGCATGAGAGCTGCCGAAATACGAGCCGGCAGAGAGCGTGAGGACCGATGAGCGGGTTGGAAAGCACGAATGCAGGCATGGCCGAGCGGGCCACGTTCACCTCGAGGAGGGTGCTTCCCGACGCACCCTTCCTCGCGGCCGCGAACGGTCGCACGCCGAGCCACCGTCCTGTCTGGTTCATGCGGCAGGCGGGGCGCTCGCTGCCCGAGTACCGCAAGATCAGGGCGGGCATCGGAATGCTCGAGTCGTGCTTCGACCCTGCGCTGGTCAGTGAGATCACCATGCAGCCGGTGCGCCGCCACGGTGTCGATGCCGCGATTCTCTTCTCCGACATCGTCGTGCCGCTCAAAGCGGCCGGTATCGACCTGGACATCGTGGCGGGAACGGGGCCCGTGGTGGCCAGCCCGGTTCGATCGATCGGGGACGTGGCAGCGCTGCCACGGCTCGTCCCCGAGGAGGTAGGCGCGGTGGCCGAGGCAGTCCGGCTGCTCACGGTCGAACTCGGCTCGACCCCGTTGATCGGCTTCGCGGGTGCCCCCTTCACCCTCGCGTCGTATCTGGTCGAGGGCGGCCCCAGCCGCAACCACGAGCGCACCAAGGCGCTCATGCACTCCGACCCGAAGACGTGGCACGCACTACTGAGCACCCTGGCCGACACCACGATCACGTTCCTGCAGGCCCAGTTGCGCGCCGGGGTGGACGCGGTCCAGCTGTTCGACTCGTGGGCGGGCGCACTGTCCCTGGCGGAGTACCGCGAGTTCGTCCTGCCCCACTCGGAACGAGTGTTCGCCGAAATTCAGAGCGCCGGAGTTCCGCGAATCCACTTCGGTGTGGGTACCGGCGAACTGCTCGGCGCGATGGGGGAAGCGGGTGCCGACGTGGTAGGCGTCGACTGGCGGATTCCCCTGGACGTCGCGGCCCGTCGCGTCGGCCCGGGTAAGGCGCTGCAGGGCAACCTCGACCCTTCGGTGCTGTTCGCCGGACCGGCGGCCGTCGAGAAGCAGGTCCGCCGGATCGTGGCCGAGGCCGATGCCGCGATGGCATCCGGGACGACCGGTCACATCTTCAACCTCGGTCACGGCGTTCTGCCCGACACCGACCCGGGAGTCCTCACCGCCGTCGTCGAGTTGGTGCACTCGCTGTGACGGTGTCGTCGCCGAATGTGCTCGTGGTCGGCGGCGGCATCTCCGGCCTGGTCGCGGCGTACCGCCTGCGTCAGCAATTGGGCGACGGAGCGCGCATCACCCTCGCGGAGGGTGCCGGGCGACTCGGCGGCAAGCTGCGCACGGACCTACTGGCGGGGGAGCCCCTCGATCTGGGGGCGGAGGCCTTCATCGCACGACGCCCTGAGGTGCCTGCGCTACTGACCGAATTGGGCCTGACCGAGCAACTTGTGCATCCGGCGGGCCTGCGTCCGCTCATCTGGTCCCTGGATTCGCTGCACCCGTTGCCGCAGAACACGCTCATGGGCATCCCCGCCCGGCGCGAAGATCTCGCCGGACTGGTCGACGATAGGACGCTCGCCCGGATCGAGGAGGAGTCGGAGCTGCCCCTGCGCTGGGTTCCCGGCTCCGACGTCGCGGTGGGTTCGCTGGTGGGCGAGCGGTTCGGGGAGCAGGTCGTGCGGCGCTCGGTCGATCCGCTGCTCGGCGGCGTGTATTCGGGTCTTGCGGACACGATCGGAGTGCGGGCCGCCCTACCCACCCTTGCCGCCGCCCTCGATCGCGGAGCGGCAAGCCTGTCTGCCGCCGTGGCGGAGGCGCTTCCTGCGCCCTCCGCCGGGCCGGTCTTCGGGGCATTGCGCGACGGCTACGGCGTTCTCCTCGACGCGCTCGCGGCCGCCGCACGCGCGCACGTCGTCCACGAACAGATCCGGACCATCACCCGCGAGTCCGACGGCTGGTCGGCCGATCCGGTCGGCCTCGTGGACGGCATCGTCCTCGCCGTACCCGCACCGCAACTGGCGGACCTGCTCGCCGAGATCGCGCCTGGTGCGTCTGCGGCCGCCGGGCGCATTCCCCTCGCCTCCTCTGCTGTTGTGGCGTTGGCTCTTCCCGCCGCGGC
The DNA here is from genome assembly GCF_044389235.1 of Rhodococcus sp. NPDC019647. NCBI lineage: Bacteria > Bacillati > Actinomycetota > Actinomycetes > Mycobacteriales > Nocardiaceae > Rhodococcus > Rhodococcus sp. NPDC019647. The sequence continues at coordinate 460,176 of NZ_JBIRXS010000001.1, forward strand.
GGACCTACCGCAGAACTCGGGAATCCTCGTCGCAACCGACGCGTCGCTCGCGGCCAAGGCCTTCACGCTGTCGAGCCGGAAATGGCCCCATCTCGCCGGTCGGGACGTGGCAGTGGTCCGCGCGTCGTTCGGCAGGTTCGGTGACGCCGGCATCGTCGATGCGCCCGACGCGGATCTCGTCGCGGCGGCGCGACGCGACCTCGGTACGGTCACCGGAGTAACGGACGAACCGGTGGCGGCACGGGTCCAGCGGTGGTACGGCGGATTGCCGCAGTACGGCCCCGGACACCTCGACCGGGTGGCCGAGATCGAGCGCAACGTCGCAGGTCTGGACGGTGTCGAGGTGTCCGGCGCGTTACTCAACGGGGTGGGTGTTCCCGCCTGTGTCGCCTCTGCGACGACGGCGGCTACACGCCTCGCCGAGCGAGTGGCACGATAGACCCATGGCACGCCTCGACTTCGACGCATTGAACTCTGAAATCCGCTACCTGATGTTCTCCGTGTTCCAGGTGGAACCCGGTGTTCTCGGGGACGACCGGGAAGCTGTGATCAAGGAGGCTCGGATCTTCTTCGAGGCTCAGGCGGAGAAGGGGGTCGTCGTCCGCGGACTCTACGACGTGGCCGGTCTTCGCGCCGATGCGGACTTCATGATCTGGACCCATTCGCCGAGCATCGAGGCGCTGCAGGCCACGTACTCCGACTTCCGGCGCACCACCGCGCTCGGGCGGGCGAGCGCACCCGTGTGGAGCAATGTGGCCTGCCACCGCCCTGCGGAGTTCAACAAGAGCCACATCCCCGCCTTCCTCGCGGGGGAGGACCCGGGCAATTACATCTGCGTGTACCCGTTCGTGCGGTCCTACGAGTGGTACCTCCTGCCGGACGAGGAGCGCCGCAAGATGCTCGCCGACCACGGCATGGCCGCCCGCGCCTACAAGGACGTCCGCGCCAACACCGTGCCCTCGTTCGCGTTGGGGGACTACGAGTGGATCCTCGCGTTCGAGGCGCCCGAGCTGTACCGCATCGTCGATCTCATGCGCGATCTCCGGGCCACCGAGGCACGCCTGCACGTCCGGGAGGAAGTACCGTTCTTCACCGGTCCCCGGGTGGATGTGGAGAAGCTCGTCACGGCTCTTCCGTGATTTACCGCACCATCCATGAGTGACGTCGACGAGGCGGACCGCGGGGTCCGCTACCAGCACATGTCCCATTGGGGGATGTTCGAGGCCGAGGTGTCGGACGGCGAGGTCGTCGCGGTTCACCCGTATTCGGGTGACTCGGACCCGTCGCCGGCGCTGGGCAACATCGCCGGTTCGGTCCGCAACAAGGCCCGCATCACCGGCCCCGCCGTGCGGCGCGGCTGGCTCGAGAACGGACCCGGCTCCAGCAGTGCCCGAGGCTCGGACGAGTTCGTGTCCGTCGATTGGGAAGAGCTGACGGAGCGCCTCTCGGGCGAACTGCGCCGAGTGATCGACACGTACGGCAACAGCGCGATCTTCGGCGGCTCCTACGGATGGGCCAGCGCCGGGCGGTTCCACCACGCGCAGAGTCAGGTGCACCGGTTCCTCAACTCGCTCGGTGGCTACACACGGTCCGTCCACAGTTACTCACTCGGTGCGACGGGCGTGATCATGCCCCGCGTCGTCGGTACGCACTGGAAGTTGTTCGCGCGGTCGACGTCCTGGAAGGTCATCGCCGAGCACACCGAACTTCTGGTGTGCTTCGGCGGTGTCCCGCTGAAGAACACCGGAGTGAACCACGGCGGCACGAGCGACCACCCGACACGAGGCGCGCTGGACGCGCTCCGGCGTCGCGGTGGCTGCATCGTGTCCTTCAGTCCGCTGCGTGACGACCTCCACGGTGCCGCGGAACGGCACGCACCCGTCCCCGGCACCGATGTCGCCATCATGCTCGCCCTGGCCTACGTTCTGGCGACGGAAGGCCTGCACGACACGGCGTTCCTGGCAAGCCATTGCGTCGGTTACGACCGTTTCGAGGAGTACCTGCTCGGACGTTCCGACGGAGTGCCCAAATCGCCGGCGTGGGCGGAGCAGATTTCGGGAATCGCCGAGGACGAACTGGTGGTACTGGCGCGACGGATGGCGGCGGGCCGGACCATGGTGACCGTCACGTGGTCGTTGCAGCGCGTGCGGCACGGGGAGCAGGCGCCGTGGATGGGCGTCACTCTTGCCGCGATGCTCGGACAGGTCGGTCTGCCCGGCGGGGGCTTCGGCCATGGCTACGGTTCGATGAACGAGCCGGGCCTCGCACCCGTGCCATACCCCCTGCCCACCCTGCCGCAGGGACTCAACCCGGTCCCGGACTTCATCCCGGTGGCGGCGGTCTCGGACATGCTCCTGAATCCGGGAGCACCCTTCGACTACGACGGTCAGCGGCTGACCTATCCGGATATCCGGATGCTGTACTGGGCTGGGGGCAACCCGTTTCACCACCATCAGGATCTCGGCCGGCTCAGGCGGGCCCTGGCACGCCCCGAGACGATCGTGGTCCACGAGCCGTACTGGACCCCGATGGCACGGCACGCCGACATCGTGGTGCCGTCCACCACGTCGCTCGAGCGGGACGACATCAGCTGCACCCGCAACGACCCGCTGCTCGTCGCCATGCACGCCTCAGTGCACCCGTACGCCGATGCCCAGGACGATTACGACACCTTCAGCGCGCTCGCCCGCAGGCTGGGTGCCGGCGAGAAGTTCACCGAGGGACGCTCGTCGCAGCAATGGCTCGAGCACCTCTACGAACAATGGCGCGGATTCGTCCGGGCGGACGGCGGCCCGGCGCCGAGCTTCGACGACTTCTGGACAGACGGGCAGGTGCGGATGCGCACCGAAGACGACCTCGTGCTGTTCGGCGATTTCCGTGCCGACCCGGCCACGCACCCGCTCGCGACACCCAGCGGTCGCATCGAGATCTTCTCGGCAGACATCGACAGCTTCGGTTACGCGGACTGCGCCGGCCATCCACGCTGGTACGAGCCGGAGGAATGGCTCGGTGGCGATCGAGCACAGCAGTATCCGCTGCACCTGATCGCCAATCAACCGCGGAGTCGGCTGCACAGCCAACTTGATCACGGCGCGACCAGCCGGGAATCGAAGATCAAGGGCCGCGAACCGCTCCGGATTCACCCCGACGATGCCGCGGCTCGCGGCGTCGTCGCCGGTGACGTCGTCCGGGTCTACAACGATCGCGGCTCCTGCCTCGCCGGTGTCGTGGTGGACGACGGTGTCCGGCGAGGCGTGGTGCAGTTGTCGACGGGTGCCTGGTACGACCCGCTCGACCCCACCGACCCGGAGTCGCTGTGCGTGCACGGCAACCCGAACGTGTTGACCGCGGACGTGGGCAGTTCTTCACTGTCCCGCGGCTGCACGGGCCAGCACGTGCTGGTGCAGATCGAACGCTATCTGGACGAGCTGCCGCCGATTCGCGCCTTCGACCCGCCGACGATCACTTCTCGGTCGGCTCGAGGACCAGCGAAATGGAGTTGATGCAGTAACGCTGATCGGTCGGGGTGGGGTAGCCCTCGCCTTCGAAGACGTGACCGAGATGGCTGTGGCACGTCTTGCAGATGACCTCGACGCGGCGCATACCCAGCGATGTGTCCTCGCGGAGAATGACGGCATCGGAATCGGCGGGGTCGAAGAACGACGGCCACCCGCAATGGGATTCGAATTTCTCGGTACTGCGGAACAACTCGGCGCCGCATGCGCGGCAGTGGTACACACCCTCGGTCGTCGTGTCGGTGTATTCACCCACGTAGGGACGTTCGGTTCCGGCCTGCCGCAGTACCGCGTATTCCTCGGGCGTCAGCTTCTCCCGCCATTCACTGTCGGAGAGGACGACCTTCGGTGCGGACTGGGTGGGATCCTTCTGCTGCGAACTCATGGCTCCACGCTAATACGTTTCGCGTTCGCGGGTCCGGAGCGCGCGGCGAGACGGCTACGACTTGGCGACAGCCGACTCCGGTTCCGGTTCCGGTTCCGGTTCGAGCTCGGGTTCCGTCGACGGGGTCTTCGGGCGAGGTTCGAGGAGGAACGCCGGATCGATGCCCTGGTCCAGCCGACCCTCACGCTTCGCGGTGAGGTAGCGGACTGCGAGCACCCCGAAGATGACGATCAACAGCAGACTCCACCCGAGGGTGGTCTTCATGTATTCGGCGGTGCGGCCTGCCTCGACGAACCGTCCCGACAACCAACTGTCGTAACTGAGGAACCCGTACACCGCCAGCCACGCGGGCCAATTTCGCATCACCGAGTTCTTCAGTACCACCGACATGACGAGCGGGAACAGCATCATCGAGTAGTACATCTGGCCCAGCGAACCGAGCAGCCAGGACGCGGTCAGCAGGACTCCGGACGTGGTCACCACGAAGAACAGTTCGTCGTGCCGGTAGTAGCGGTACAGCAGCCACAGGGACCCCGCCACGAGTGCGGCGAAAATTCCACGGAGCGTGAAAATCATCCACGTCGGGAGACCGTAGTACCTGCCGTTGCCTACGATCGCGCTGTTGAAGTAGTCGCGCGACTCCATCAGGTACGGAACGGTGTGGTGAACGAAGTCCATCGGATCCGCCGACAGCGGCCACGCCACGGCGGTGAGGACGAGGGGGATGCCGAGGGCGGTGACGAACACTTTCCACTGCCCGCGGACGAGAGGAAGTAAGAGAAGTGGCGCCAGGATCGGTTTCACCGCGAACGTCAGGCCGATGGCGACGCCGGACCACATGTCCCGTCGCTTCATGAGCAGCACCAGGAACGCGATCTCCCCGAGCAGCACCAGACCGTTGATGTTGGTGAAGACCAGCGTGTTCGTGACGGTTTCCGACGAAAACGTCGCGAAGAGGAGGATCGGGGCGGCGATCGAGTTCAGGCCGAGGCCGAACAACCGCAACAGCAGGTACAACGCGATGACGATGGCGATCGTGTTGGCCAGGATGAAGAGCCACCGCGACTTCTCGGGATCGATGATCGCGATCGGTGCCATCAGCAGCGTTCCGGACGGCGGATACAGGTAGTGCGGGTCCACCCAGTCGAAGTTGGCGGTGTAGACGGGGCGGCGGTTGAGGAACGCCAGGGCGGCGTTGTAGACCGGCCGGAAGTCGTCGGTGATGTAGCCGTTGACCGCCTTGACAACCACTCGATGCAGCACGGTCATGACGGCGATTGGCCACAACGCGAAGTTGATGACCTCGTGAGGAGTCCGCCCGGTGCGCGGTTCGAGATGTCGAAGGAACACCACGGCACGGTACACCGGCTAGCCGTGACGTGCGGTCACGCACCCCCTGCGGGTGTCGGGCCCGGTCACCGTCTAGGCGGGGCAGGCGCTGCCGTCGGGTGGCAGTGTTCCGTCGGCGAGATACGAGACGATGGCCTTCTGCGCGCAGTCCGAGTGGGTGGCCGGGTGACCCCGGCCGTGCCACGTCAGGGTGGCGGTGGTGGCGCCCGCGCTGCCCACTGCTCCGGTGACGGTGCCGACGCCGGCGTTACCGACGACGGGGTCGGCCGCGCCGCTGAGTACGAGCACGGGCATCGAGAGGTCACCGGGGAGCGCGGGCGGTGCAGTCGCAGGCCAGGACGTGCACAGCAGGAGGCCCACGGCCGCATCGGGGCCGAACAACGGGAACTGCTCACCCCACACGCGCTGGAGTTGGCGCACGCGGTCCGGGGCAGGCCACTGCTGCCCGTCCGTGCACCGGGTGATGAACTGGCCGTCGGACTCGTAGGCCGCCTCCGCCTGCGCTGCGAGGGCCAGCAGCGGCGCGGTGTTGCCGGCGGTGGCGGCCGACACGGCGTCGGACAACATGCGTACCCGGCCCTGCTGGTCACCTCCGGCCGTGCCCAGCACCCCCGAAATCGCTGTGAGCAGCGCATTCGACGACACCCCGGGGATCCGACCGGCCGCGGCCGCGGCAACGGCTGCGGTGACCGCAGCCCGCGGGTCGGGGCCGAGGGAACAGTTCAATGCGGTGCACTGCCGGGCGAAGGCGTCGAACGCCGCTTCCTGTCCGGCCACCTGCTGCTCGGTGACTGTCGCGGCGTCCACGGTGGTCACCGCGGGGGAGTCGAGGACGAGCCGGCCGACCCGTCCCGGGTATTCGGCGGCATAGCTCAATGCAACGGCGCTCCCGTTTCCGGTGGCCAGTATCCCGAGGGAGTCGACCTCCCACGTGCGACGCAGCGTTTCGATGTCATCTGCGGCGTGGGTGCTGTCGAAGGCGAGGTCTTGCGGTTGCAGATAATCAGTGCAGGCGATGGTGGCATCTCGCCCGAGAGCGGCCACCTTGTCGACCTGGTCGCCGGCACCCGGATCGAATTGTCCCAGGTCGGCCAGCCTGCGCCGAAGGTCGGAGGTCGGCGGCGAAAGGCATTCGATCTTCTGTGACGACGCGATTCCGCGGCGATCGACGGCGACAACCGGACGCGTCGAGAGCAGAGTCGCCAACCCTCCCGTGCTCAGCGCGGCGAGCGTCGACGTCGACGACCGGTCCGACCCGGACGTCAGGACGAGGGGGGCAGCGTTTGCCGGGGTGTCCGCGAGTCGCGCCCGCATCGCGCCCATTGTGAACGATCCGGGAAGGACTCCGCTCTCGTCGACGGCCGATTCGTACGACGCGCACTCGAAGATCAGACCCGAAGGCGCCACCACTCCGGGGCCCAGCGTTTCGAGGGTGCCCTGGGTGCAGTCCGTCCACGTGAGGTCCGTCTTCGGAACCTGCAACTGGGGCGGGGGAGCGTCGGCGTTCTGGGATTCTGTCGGGGTGGGTTCGCTGCCGCCACCCTCGCGTTCGACGGCGACGTGCGGTCGGTTCGACGGTCCGGCTCCACACGCACTGCACACCACGAGAACCAGTGCGAGCAACCCCAATCTGCGCATGCCGGACAGCCTGCCAGGTTCCTTCACGGGCGGGGAAGCCGCACCCAGCGTGTCAGAACCGTGCCGTCGGTGTCGGCGAGGACGTGCGCAGGTGTCATCGAGACCGTGGCGACGTGGGGGGAGGTGGCGATGCGCCCGGCGGTTCCGCCCACCAGGACGGGTGCCGTGGTGAGGCAGAGTTCGTCGACGAGGTCGTCGGCCACGAGCTGTCCGAACAGGCTCGGCCCGCCCTCACAGAGAATTCTGCGCAGTCCCAGTCCCTCCACTGCGGCGATCACCTCAGGACCTGTGATCTCCGAACCGCCGGTGCGAACGACGTGAGCACCGGCCTCGGCGAGGGCAGCCACCCGAACCGGATCGGCGGCAGCGCAGGTGATCACGATGGGCGCGACCTCGGTGTCGGTGAACAGTCGGGCGTCGGCGTCGAGGTGTGCCCGTGCCGAGACGACCGCAATCGGCGGGACGGCGGACAATCCCGATGCGATACGGCGTTGCCTGCCGTCTGCGTCGATTCGCACGCCACCGTAGTTTTCGGCGCGGACGGTTCCTGCTCCCACCAGGACGACGTCGGCCGCCTCCCGAAGGGTGTCGAACACCTTCTTGTCGGCGGGCGTTCCCAGCGTTCCGCTCACACCGTCGACAGAGACGGCTCCGTCGATGCTGCACACGAAATTCGCCCGCACCCACGGTCGCGGCATCTCCACCGGGTACGCATACAGCTCACGCAAGGCGTCCCCGGTCACTTCACCGGTATCCGTGCCCGGCTGCCCGGAGTCCGATGTGAGGTAGGTCGCAATATGTACACGCTGCATGTTAGTGATCACAACACGTGGATACCCTGCTTGTATGCATGCACGTCTTGTCGATCGCAGCCCCGTGGTGCCGGCTGATCAGTTGGTAGCTCAAATGGTGCCCCCGGCCATGTTCGACGAGGTGAGCTTCGCGTCGTACATCCCCGACCCCGCCGAGCCCAGCCAGGCCGTGGCTGTGCAGAAGGCCGAGGAGTTCTCGAAGAAGGTCGGCAAGATCCGCAGCGGCGGCCGACGTGGCCTCTTCGGGAAGAAGACGCCGTCCACCGGTGCCGGTCTCTACCTCGACGGTGGGTTCGGCGTCGGCAAGACCCACTTGCTCGCGTCGATTTACCACAGCGTCCCGTCGCCGAAGGCATTCGGCACCTTCGTCGAGCTGACCCACGTGGTCGGCGCGCTGGGGTTCAACAAGGCGGTCGAGCAGCTTTCCGACCACAGTGTCCTGTGCATCGACGAGTTCGAACTCGACGATCCGGGTGACACCATGCTCGTGTCCCGGTTGCTGTCCGAGCTGTCCGCGCGTGGTGTGTCCATCGTCGCGACGTCGAACACCCTTCCCGGCCAGCTCGGTGAGGGGCGCTTCGCAGCGCAGGACTTCCTGCGGGAGATCAAGAAACTGGGCTCGATCTTCGAGACCATCCGGGTGGATGGCCCCGACTACCGGCACCGCGACCTGCCGCCGGCGCCCGACCCGATCTCCTCGGAGGAGCTCCTCGAGCGTGCCGACGCCATCCCCGGTGCCACACTCGACGACTTCGATGCGCTGTGTGCCCACCTGAGCACCCTGCACCCGTCGCGATACAACAAGCTGGTCGAGGGCATCCCGGCAGTGTTCCTGGACGGTGTCCATCCGGCCGACGACCAGTCGGTGGCTCTGCGGCTCGTGGTTCTCGCGGACCGCCTGTACGACGCCAGCATCCCGGTCACGGTGGCGGGCGCGAAGCTCGACTCAATCTTCACGCCCGAGATGCTCGCCGGCGGGTACCGCAAGAAGTATCTCCGCGCCACCTCACGGCTCCTCGCGTTGTCGCGCTTCGAGGTAGCCGCGAACTGAGCCGGCAGGCTCAGAGGGCCCGCTGCATCACGAAATCGTGGTGTAGCTGTGACCCCACCAGGAAGGTCTTCGTCCCGACGGTCTCGAAGCCGTGCTTCTCGTAGAAACGCTGGGCGCGCAGGTTCTCCTGATTGACTCCGAGCCACAGTCCCGCGCAATCCCCGGCGACGGCGCGCTCGACGATGGCGTTCATCAGCGCGGACGCGACTCCGGTGCCGTGGTTGCCCGGCAGCACATACAGCTTGCTGATCTCGGTGACCGGACGCAGTGACACGCTCCGGGCCACCTCGGGATCTGCAGGTTCGCCGTCGATCAACATTGCATAGCCGACGATGGCGCCTTCGTGGGTCACCTTGAGCACGGTTCGGCGCGGGTCGGTGAGGTACTCGGAAAATCGTTCGGCCGACAGCACATCATCGATGAAGGTGGCGATGTCGTCCTGGGTGGCGCCAGGTGGGCAGGCGAGCGGAAACGTCGCCGCCGCTACGTCGGCGATCGCCTCGGAGTCCCATATCCCCGCGGAATTTATTTCGACCGTCACCGTTCAGTCACCGCGTCTTTCCTGTTCTTCACCATTATGTGCGTACTGTCCCGCAGCTGCGTCCTCACCGCAATCTGCCACGCCCTGTGCGGCGTGTGAAACCGACCGTATGCGATGCTTCGTTGTCGACTGCGCAGAGTCCGGCGCAAGGAGGAATGGCAGCCCGAGTCGGTGAGCGGGACTTTGTTCGACGGAGGAGACCCGGAACAAGACTGAGCCCCAGCCTTGGATGGGGGGTCATGGCTGGGGCTCATTGCCATCGGGGGGGTGGATGGCACGTTCGACGATACATGAGGATTTCCTCACGTTCCAGGCCCGTGGATAACGATTTCGTCACCGGGAAGATATGCAGCCGAACTCCTCGATGAGGTGGCAGGTTGTCCTTCGGGACGGTCCTCGCCTAAAGTGTCTTCCCATGCAGCGCATTCTCGTAGTTCTCCGCCGTAGCGGGGTCTGATACGGACCGACCCCTCGCTGCGGGTCGTTGAGCTACGCGTTGGTCCTCCCTTCACTTTCAGGAAGACCACGAGAATGAGCACCTCCACTTCGTTTGCCACAACTTGTCACACGTCGAGCAGCGCCGCCGATCCCTTCGCGACGCGTCACGGAAAGCCGCTCCCCCGCGAATTCGCGGACGAGGCGGCCGGGATGAGCTGGACCGCGTTCGAGAGCCTGTATGCGCCGATGTCCGGCCCGTTCCGCCTCGGTCGATGGTCCGAGAAGAAAGCCGCCCCAGGCCAGTGGGTCTTCGAGGCCACCTTGGGTATCGGAGAATCGATCTGCACGATGAGCGCACTCGCGCCGGGCCCGGTGTCCGCGATGACGTCGATGCTCTACGACGCCGGATGTTCGATCGAGATCCTCGCCTTCCACCAGCATCGAATCGGGCACCGCACGGCAACGTTCCTGAGGTGCGAGGCGCGGGGAGTGCGATTGTGGACGATGGGAATCGGTGAATCCGACACCGAGTCGGCGCTGCGCGCGATGATTTCCGGCGCAAACAGGGTGCACTCGGCGTGACAGACCGCGGTTCGGCCCCGGTCGTATGACCGGGGCCGAACCGCTGGGAACGTCTTTTCGGATGGACCGAAGAGATGGTGCGCGATACTGGGATTGAACCAGTGACCTCTTCCGTGTCAGGGAAGCGCTCTCCCGCTGAGCTAATCGCGCGAGATCGAGAAGAAATGGAGCGGACGACGGGATTCGAACCCGCGACCCCAACCTTGGCAAGGTTGTGCGCTACCAGCTGCGCCACGTCCGCATGCGTGAAAACCCCCGAGTCCGGGGGAGTTCACTGTCGTGCAAGTACTACAGTCCTACGATCTATCTCGGTGCGCGATACTGGGATTGAACCAGTGACCTCTTCCGTGTCAGGGAAGCGCTCTCCCGCTGAGCTAATCGCGCGAGGTGGAGACGGGAATCGAACCCGTGTGCACGGCTTTGCAGGCCGTTGCCTCACCACTCGGCCACTCCACCGTGAAGGTTGAGTCCAACCTCTCGAGCGGACGACGGGATTCGAACCCGCGACCCCAACCTTGGCAAGGTTGTGCGCTACCAGCTGCGCCACGTCCGCATGCACCGTGTAACTCGCGGAGAATGTTCTCCGTGGTGCGGTTGAGAACATTAGCCGACCATGCCTGTTAGTTACAAATCTGCAGGTCATGAGTGCTGCCGGGCTTCGGGACGCATACAGAAAGCGGTGGTGTGTGCGGGTGACCGCGAATCACCACGGCGTGATTTTCGTTCGGCCGGTCCGTCGTGTTAATGTTCCAACTCGTTCGAGCGCGAGCATGTGGCGTGCCTCGGTCCCGTGGCTCAGTGGAAGAGCGTCCCGTTCACACCGGGGAGGTCGCTGGTTCGATCCCAGCCGGGACCACCGAGAACACGAAGAGGGCGTTTCCGGGAATTCGGAGACGCCCTCTTCTGTGTGCCCTCACGTGCCGATATTCGGTTGTCCGGGTACACGGAAACGGCGAACAATGACAGGGCAGGCCGAACCGCACCCGCGGTGGCCGCTGTCGAAGGATCGAAGTCGAATGTTTCCCGTCACCCTCGAAGGCACTGCCGCGCCGACCTTGATGTGGGCGGAAGAACGGACCATAGAGCCGGCCGCACTTGCCCAGCTCCGCACCATGGCAGACCTGCCGTGGGTCCATGGTGTCCGCGTCATGCCCGACGTCCATGTCGGTAAGGGCGCGACGGTCGGCTCCGTCATCGCGATGCGTCAGGCTGTCGCACCTGCCGCCGTGGGGGTCGACATCGGCTGCGGCATGACAGCGGTCAGGACCGATGTCACCGCTGACGACCTACCGGACAGTCTGCGGTCGCTGCGCGCGCGCATCGAGCGTGCGGTTCCGGTGGGGTTCGCCATGCACGAGAAGTCACTCGACCCCGGTGCCCTCTCGGTGTCCGGCGCCGGCGTCGACAAGGGATGGACGCGTTTCTGGCAGGAGTTCCGCGATCTGCACCCGGGCGTCCAGTCTCGTGAATCGAAGGCGATGAAGCAGATCGGAACGCTCGGCGGCGGGAATCACTTCATCGAGGTGTGTCTGTCCGACGCAGACGAGGTGTGGCTCATGCTTCACTCCGGATCCCGCAACATCGGGAAGGAACTGGCCGAGCGACACATCGCCGTGGCGCGGACGTTGCAGCACAACCAGAGGCTGGTCGATCGTGATCTGGCGGTCTTCCTCGCAGGTACACCCGAGATGGACGCCTACCGCCACGACCTGTCGTGGGCCCAGGAGTACGCGGCCCGCAACCGCGCCGTCATGCTCGCCCTGATCATGCAGGCATTCCGGGACGCTCTGCCGACTCGGCCCGTCCGTTTCGACGATCCGATCTCGTGTCACCACAACTATGTGTCCGAGGAGGTCGTCGACGGGGAGACGATGCTCGTGACCCGCAAGGGTGCTATTCGCGCAGGGAAGGGAGATCTCGGTCTCATTCCCGGTTCCATGGGTACCGGTTCGTACGTGGTGCGCGGACTGGGGTCGGAACTGTCCTTCAACTCCGCGTCGCACGGCGCCGGTCGGACCATGAGCCGTACGAAGGCGAAGAAGCGTTTCACGGTCGACGACTTGAGGCGTCAGACGTCCGGCGTCGAGTCGCGTAAGGATGCAGGGGTGATCGACGAGATCCCGGCCGCGTACAAGGACATCGAGCAGGTGATCGATGCGCAGGCCGATTTGGTCGAGGTTGTGGCACACCTGCGGCAGGTCGTGTGTGTGAAGGGCTAGACCGGACCTGACGGCGCGACCGTGCGGCGGGCACTGGGTAGGGTGGACGATGGCAGTTTCACTCGCGCCTCCGTGCCTGCTTCGTCACGGATTGCCGTTCACACTGGGTCGACACACGAGGGGCAGGTAGATCGTGAGCACCGGGGAAGTCCGGCCGGACGAGGCCGACCGTGCCGACAAGGCCGACACGGAGGGGTCCGACCCAATTGACACCGAGGGTCCCGACCCTGTCGACACGGAGGATTCCGACCTGTCGCCGTTCCAGGAGGCGGAGAGCCGCTGGAAGCGGTGGCGCGCTCGGATCGCCGCCAAGCCGAGTCTGAACCTCGGTTACCGCATCGCCGTCGGCGTGATCGGCGCCTTGGTGCTGGTCGCCGGCGTGCTGGCAATTCCGTATCCCGGTCCTGGATGGCTGATCGTTTTTGCCGGACTCGGCATCCTGGCGTCCGAGTTCGAGTGGGCTCATCGACTGCTTCGTTTCGCGCGGACGAAGTACGACGCGTTCATGGACTGGTTCTCCCGGCAGTCGCTGCTCGTCAAGGGTGCCGGCGCGGTACTGACGGGTTTGATCGTGCTGGCCACCCTGTGGTTACTGGGAACGTTCGGTCTGGTCGGGACGTGGGTCGGCCTCGACTACCCGTGGCTGGAGAGCCCCCTCTAGCGGACGCATGGTTGGGTAGCACAGCTGGGCCGATAGCATGGGCTGGCACATTCTTCATGTCTGCACCGCATACCTCACCTAGGAGAACATCGCTGTGACCACGCCCGCATCCGTCGCCCCCGCCGCCCTTGTCCGGGTGCCCGCAGGGACTACGGCCGGAACCGCGGTTCGGGAAGCCGGTTACCCGAGCAAGGGTCCGGACGTCGTCGTCGTGGTCCGTGACGCCGAGGGTCAGCTGAAGGACCTGTCGTGGGTGCCGGACGTGGACACCGACGTCGAGCCGGTGGCCGCGAATACCGAGGACGGGCGCAGCGTCATCCGCCACTCCGCGGCGCACGTCCTCGCGCAAGCCGTGCAGCAGGAGTTCCCCGAGGCCAAGCTCGGCATCGGTCCGCCCATCAAGGACGGCTTCTACTACGACTTCTCGGTCGATCGTCCCTTCACTCCGGAGGATCTCGCGAACCTCGAGAAGCGGATGAAGAAGATCATCAAGGCCTCGCAGCGGTTTTCTCGTCGTGTCGTCGACTCTCTCGACGAGGCTCGCGCGGAGTTGGCGAAGGAACCGTTCAAGCTCGAACTGATCGACGACAAGTCGGGCATCGACGACCCGGAGGTCATGGAAGTCGGCGGCAACGAGCTGACCATCTACGACAACCTGGATCCGCGCACGGGGGAGAAGATCTGGGGCGACCTCTGCCGTGGCCCGCACATCCCCACCACCAAGCACATTCCCGCGTTCAAGCTCACCCGCAGTTCCGCCGCCTACTGGCGAGGTAACCAGGACAACGCCGATCTCCAGAGGATCTACGGCACCGCCTGGGAATCGGCCGAGGCCCAGGAACAGCACCTCGAGCTGCTCGCCGAAGCGGAACGGCGCGATCACCGGAAGTTGGGCGCCGAACTCGATCTCTTCAGTTTCCCCGACGAGCTCGGCTCGGGCCTGCCCGTGTTCCACCCCAAGGGCGGCATCATCCGCACCGAGATGGAGGATTACTCGCGCAAGCGGCACGTCGATGAGGGCTACGAGTTCGTCAACACTCCGCACATCACGAAGGGGCACCTCTACGAGGTGTCGGGTCACCTCGACTGGTACCGGGACGGCATGTTCCCGGCCATGCACATCGACGAGGAATTGAACGAGGACGGCACCGTGCGCAAGCCGGGCCAGGACTACTACCTCAAGCCGATGAACTGCCCGATGCACAATCTGATCTTCCGGTCCCGCGGACGGTCGTACCGGGAATTGCCGTTGCGGCTCTTCGAGTTCGGCTCCGTGTACCGGTACGAGAAGTCGGGTGTCGTACACGGGTTGACCCGCGTGCGCGGCATGACACAGGACGACGCGCACATCTACTGCACCCGCGAGCAGATGCGCGACGAGTTGGCCACCACCCTGCAGTTCGTTCTCGGGCTCCTGAAGGACTACGGGCTCGACGACTTCTACCTGGAACTGTCCACCAAGAACCCGGACAAGTTCGTCGGTGACGACGCGGTGTGGGAAGAGGCCACGCAGACACTGGCCGAGGTCGCCGAGGCGTCGGGGCTGAACCTCGTGCCCGACCCCGGGGGTGCCGCTTTCTACGGTCCCAAGATTTCGGTGCAGGTGCAGGACGCCCTGGGCCGAACCTGGCAGATGTCGACCATTCAACTCGACTTCAACCTGCCCGAGCGCTTCGACCTCGAGTACACGGCGAACGACGGCACGAAGAAGCGGCCGGTGATGATCCACCGCGCGTTGTTCGGGTCCATCGAGCGATTCTTCGGTGTGCTGACCGAGCACTACGCAGGTGCGTTCCCGGCCTGGCTTGCTCCCGTTCAGGTGGTGGGCATCCCGGTGGCCGAAGCGTTCGCCGATCATCTTTTCGACGTGGTGAAGCAGTTGAAGGCGGCGGGGATCCGCGCGGAGGTCGACGCGAGCGACGACCGGATGCAGAAGAAGATCTTCAACAACACCGCGCAGAAGGTGCCGTTCATGCTCCTCGCGGGTGCCCGCGACGTCGAGGCGGGTGCCGTGAGCTTCCGCTTCCGCGACGGCACTCAGGTGAACGGTGTGGCCGTCGACGATGCCGTTCGGATCGTCACCGAATGGGTCGCGCGTCGTGAGAACGCGTCCCCGACCGCGGAGCTGCTCCAACCCGGTGGGAGAGGGTGAACCACATGGCAGGAGGGGATGATGTGACCGCCGACGGGATGCGAGACAGTCCCGGTAGTCTCGTCGATCGTGGTCCCGGTCAGCCGGACCATCTGCAGCGGATCTGGTCGCCGCACCGCATGTCGTACATCGCGGAGGCGCCGAAGTCTCCGGACACTCCGAACGAACCGTTCACCGACATCCCGAAAATGAACGACGAGGACGGGCTGATCGTCGCGCGCGGCGAGCACGTCTACGCGGTGCTCAACCTGTATCCGTATAACCCTGGTCACCTGATGGTCGTGCCCTACCGCAAGGTCGCCGCGCTCGAGGACCTCACGGAGGAAGAAAGCGCCGAGCTGATGTCCTTCACTCAGCAGGCGCTGCGCGTCATCAAGCGGGTGTCGCGGCCGGACGGTTTCAATGTGGGTCTGAACCTGGGGGCCGCCGCCGGCGGCTCCCTCGCTGAACATCTCCATCAGCATGTGGTTCCCCGGTGGGGTGGGGACGCCAACTTCATCACGGTCCTCGCCGGCGTCAAGGTCATGCCACAGTTGTTGCGCGAGACCCGCGGTCTGCTGGCGAAGGCTTGGAATGAATGACTCGATAGATGAATGACGCGGGGGTCGCACACTCCTCCGTGCAGGGTCGGTGGCAGAACGTGATGAACGGGGTGGGCAGGTGCTGAGCTTTTTCGGACGGGCACCGGTGTCCGAGGTGACCGCGCCGTTGGGGAGGGCTCTGGTCAAGACCGGGCTGACCCCCGATTCGGTCACAGTGATAGGGACCGTCGCGACCGTGGCTGGGGCGGTCGTGCTGTTTCCCAGCGGACATCTGTTCTGGGGTGCGGTTGTCATCACCGTGTTCGTCCTGTTCGACATGCTGGACGGCGCGATGGCCCGGGCCCGTGGTGGGGGAACCCGATTCGGCGCCGTCCTCGACGCCACCTGTGACCGGGTGGCGGACGGTGCGATCTTCGCCGGTCTCGCCTGGTGGGCCGTGTACCACGAGGCGAGCAAGCCGCTCGTGATCGCGACTCTGGTGTGCCTGGTCACCTCACAGGTGATCTCCTACGCCAAGGCCCGCGCCGAGGCGAGCGGGTTGTCCGCGGACGGCGGACTCATCGAACGACCCGATCGATTGGTCATCGTCCTCATCGGGGCCGGTGTCACCGGGCTCGGCGTGCCGTGGGCGATCCACATCGCCATGTGGCTCCTCGCTGCGGGCAGCGTGCTCACGGTGTTCCAGCGGGTTCTGGCGGTGCGGGGGTCGGCCGGCGCACGGGACGTCCTCCCGCTGCCGGCACCCGGCACGACGCCCGAAGACGGACAGGCGACGGCGCAGTGAGCCTCGGTGAACGGGTCGCCGACCTCGGCTACGCGGCCGGCTGGCGGCTGGTCCGCGCCCTGCCCGAGCGAGTCGCTGTCACCCTGTTCGACACGGGTGCCGACTTCGCCGCACGCAAAGGCGGCGGTCCTGAACAGTTGCGCCGCAACCTTGCTCGCGTGCTGCGAGTGACTCCGGACGAGGTTCCGGAGTCGCTGGTGCGTGCGTCGCTGCGGTCCTATGCGCGGTACTGGCGGGAGGCGTTCCGCCTGCCGGGCATGGATTTGGAGAAGACCGGGGCGGCTCTCGACGCCCTCATCGAAGGACAGGAGCATCTGGACGCCGCGAAAGCCGCGGGCCGCGGAGCGGTACTCGCATTGCCGCACAGCGGTAACTGGGACATGGCCGGGGTGTGGTGCGTGCAGCACTGGGGCGCGCTGTCCACCGTGGCCGAGCGGTTGAAGCCGGAGTCGCTGTATCAGCGTTTCGTCGACTACCGCGAAGGGCTGGGATTCGAGATCTTCCCGCTCAGCGGGGGAGAGCATCCTCCGTTCGTCGAACTGTCGGCGCGCCTGCGCGACAACGGAATCGTGTGCCTCCTCGGTGAACGCGATCTCGCGAAGAAGGGCGTTCCCGTCACATTTTTCGGGGAACCGACGCGGATGCCCGCAGGTCCGGCGAAGCTGGCGGTCGACACCGGTGCTCCGCTCCTGCCCGTGCACTGCTGGTTCACCGAGGACGGGTGGGGTTTCCGGATCGATCCCCCGATCGATACGTCAGTCGGGGTGGCGGCGGCCACCCAGGCGCTGGCGGAACGGTTCGAGGCGAACATCGCCCAGCACCCGGAGGACTGGCACATGCTGCAGCCGCTCTGGCTGTCCGACCTGTCGCAGGCGAGACTCACGCGTATGGAGAGCCCGTGAAGATCGGCATGGTCTGTCCGTACTCGTTCGACGTTCCGGGCGGGGTACAAGCCCACGTCGTAGATCTCGCCGAGGTGTTGATCGAACGCGGGCACAAGGTCAGCGTCCTGGCCCCCGCTTCGGACGACATCGAATTGCCCGACTTCGTCGTGTCGGCCGGCCGGGCGCTGGCCATTCCGTACAACGGATCGGTGGCCCGGTTGAGTTTCGGACCTGCCGCGAGCGCGCGGGTGCGGCGCTGGATTTCCGACAACGACTTCGATGTCCTGCACATCCACGAACCCAATGCGCCCAGCCTGTCGATGCTCGCGATGCGGGTGGCCGAGGGACCGATCGTGGCGACCTTTCACACGTCGACGACGAAATCATTGGTGCTCAGCACCTTTCAGGGAGTCCTCCAGCCCTACCTGGAGAGGATCAGCGGACGGATCGCGGTGTCGGAACTGGCGCGCCGATGGCAGGTGGAATCGCTCGGGTCGGACGCCGTCGAAATCCCCAACGGTGTCGACGTGGGGGCCTTCGCGAACGCCGAACCGTTGCCGGGCTACCCCCGCCCGGGCCGGACCATTGTGTTCCTCGGGCGATACGACGAGCCGCGCAAGGGCATGTCGGTGCTGTTGCGCGCGCTTCCCGCGCTGGTCGACAAGTACCCGGAGCTGCAGGTGCTGGTGGTCGGCCGGGGAGACGAGGACCGCCTACGTCGTGAGGCGGGCCCGCTGTTCGGACACCTGTGCCTCCTCGGCCAGGTCGGCGACGCCGAGAAGGCGTCGGCTCTGCGTAGTGCCGACGTGTACTGCGCCCCGAATCTGGGCGGGGAGAGTTTCGGGATCGTGCTGGTGGAAGCGATGGCGGCCGGCGCCGCGGTGGTGGCGAGTGAACTCGACGCGTTCCGCCGCGTCCTCCGCGACGGGCAGGCGGGTGTGCTCGTGCCGGTGGGTGATTCCGCGGCGCTCGCCGAGGGTATCGATTCCGTGCTCGGCGACCCGGCGCGCAGTGCCGCACTGACCGAGGTCGGGAGGACGGTCGTCACCGAATACGACTGGCCGGTGGTAGCCGAACAGATTCTGCGGGTGTACGAGACGGTAACCGTCGGGCGCGACGGCGTCCACGAGGTCGGATCGTGACCTTCTCCGCGCTGACCATCTTCGTTCTGGCCCTCGTGGCAGTGGTCGTTCTGGTGATCGGGTTGTGGGCCTACGGAACGGCCAACCGCCTCGACCGTTTGCACGTGCGTTCCGATCTGTCCTGGCAGGCCCTCGACTCCGCGCTGGCCCGTCGGGCGGTGGTCGTGCGGGCTGCGGCTGCGGCGATGGACCCACCCGAGGCAAGGAGGCTCACTGCCCTGGCCGCCCGCGCCGAGCGGTCGGAGCGCACCGAACGCGAAAGCGCGGAAAACGCGTTGTCCAGCGCGCTCTCGCTGCTCGATCCCGAAGATCTCAGACCTCAGCTCGTCGCGGAACTCGCGGACGCGGAGGCGAGGGTCCTGATCGCGCGCCGTTTCCACAACGACGCCGTGCGGGACACCCTGGCACTACGTACCCGCAGACCCGTTCGGTGGTTACACCTGGGCGGCACCGCACCGCTACCCACCTATTTCGAGATCACGGAACGGGCGTCGGCTGCGGCGGTCACCGACGGTTTGTCGCTCGACTCCGTCCGCACGTCCGCGCGGGTGGTGCTGCTCGACGAGCGGGGCCGTGTGCTGTTGCTGAGGGGCCACGATCCGGAGATTCCCGACACCTACTACTGGTTCACGATCGGCGGCGCGGTCGAAAAGGGGGAGAACCTGCGTGCTGCGGCGGTCCGGGAAATCGCCGAGGAGACCGGGTACACCGCTTCCGCGGAGTCGCTTCGCGGCCCGATGTGGCGCCGGGTGGCGATCTTCTCCTGGGGCGGTGAGCTGATTCGCTCCGAGGAACTGTTCTTCGCGCTGCAGACGGAGGGTTTCGAACCTCACCATGGCGGGTTCACAGAACTCGAGGAGCGCACCATCACCGGACACCGGTGGTGTACTGCCGACTGTGTCCGGGAACTGACGGCTGCCGGTGAAGCTGTCTATCCACGCGATCTTGCCGATCTGCTCGAGGAGGCCGCAGCCGTCGCAGCCGCCGCCGACAACCCCGAAGTGCGCGCCATCACGTAAGTCGCGGGGCGGACTCGACGAGGCCAGCAATCCGAGACTGGCTACAGAGCATCGCGGGCCGTCGTCCTAGAATCGAACAAAGCAGCGTGAACGTCGTCGCTCGCGCATGCCGCCATCGAAGTTCCACCACGCCACTACCCAGGAGTTCGCTGTGAGCACCCCCGACACCACCCCCACCACCGGCACTGCGCGCGTCAAGCGGGGCATGGCCGAGATGCTCAAGGGTGGGGTCATCATGGACGTCGTCACCCCCGAGCAGGCGAAGATCGCCGAGGACGCCGGCGCGGTCGCGGTGATGGCGCTCGAGCGGGTGCCCGCGGACATCCGCGCGCAGGGTGGGGTGTCGCGGATGAGTGATCCGGACATGATCGACGGCATCATCTCCGCCGTCTCGATCCCGGTGATGGCCAAGGCCCGGATCGGGCACTTCGTCGAGGCGCAGATCCTGCAGTCCCTGGGGGTCGATTATGTCGACGAGTCCGAGGTCCTGACCCCGGCCGACTACGCGAACCACATCGACAAGTGGAAGTTCACCGTTCCGTTCGTGTGTGGTGCGACGAATCTGGGTGAGGCGTTGCGCCGGATCACCGAGGGTGCGGCGATGATTCGGTCGAAGGGTGAGGCCGGTACCGGCGATGTGTCGAATGCCACCACGCATATGCGGACCATCGGTGGGGAGATTCGCCGGTTGACGTCGCTGAGCGAGGACGAGCTGTATGTGGCGGCGAAGGAGTTGCAGGCGCCGTACGACCTGGTGGTCGAGGTGGCGAAGGCGGGGAAGTTGCCGGTCACCATGTTCACTGCCGGTGGCATCGCGACCCCGGCGGATGCGGCGATGATGATGCAGCTCGGCGCGGAGGGGGTGTTCGTCGGGTCGGGGATCTTCAAGTCGGGTAATCCGGCGGAGCGGGCCGCGGCGATCGTGAAGGCCACCACCTTCTTCGACGACCCGGACGTGCTCGCGAAGGTCTCTCGCGGGCTGGGCGAGGCGATGGTCGGGATCAACGTCGACGACATCCCGGTTCCGCACCGCCTCGCCGAACGCGGCTGGTGATCTACACGCTCGACCGGTGACCGATCCGGGCCGACGATTTTCTGGGTCGTCGGCCCGGTTCACTCGAGCACGAGCATCACGCCGTTGACGCCGGCGACGGCGATCGCTGCGTAGAACGGCGTTCTGTTCGGCGCCCGGACGGTCATCGCGGCAAGAATGAGAACGGCGCCCAGCAATACCCGGTGCCACACCGTGGCTGGGTTACCGGTTCCGAGAAATACGGTGGCCGAGGCGGCCGCCAGGGTCAGTGCCGCGACGATCCGAATGGTGCGGGCGCTCAGGCGATGTGGCAGTCCCCGCACGCCGGTGGCTGCGTCCGCGGCGAGGTCGGGCATGACATTGAGCAGGTGCGCCGCGATCCCGAACAGTGCGCCGGCCACCACCATCCACAGCGGCGGAATTTGCGCCGGGTCGAGCGCCAGTGACACGACGGCAGGTAACCCTCCGAACGCGAGTGCGTACGGGAGCCAGGACCACACCGTCGATTTGAGTCCTGCGTTGTATGCCAGGGCAGCACCGACGAGAGCCAGGTGCAGAAGCCCCGCCGCCAGGCCGCAGAGCAAGGACGCGACCACGCATGTCGCGGATGCCATGCCGACAGCCCGGCGGACAGCGGTCACGGATATGCGTCCGGTGACGAGAGGTTTGTCCGTACGGCCGGCCAGCTGGTCGCGGGTGCGATCGAGCAGGTCGTTGGTCCATCCGACGACGAGCTGACCACTCAGCACTGCGGTTCCGAGGACCATCACGGTGCCCGGATTCGCATCCATACCGACCGCGATCACCAGAGTGAGCACGGTGACCGCGGCGGCCGGGCCGGGGTGCGCGGTGCGCACGAGCGACACGGCAGTGGAGAGGGCCATGGCCCAACGCTGCCACGACGAGGCCTCCGACGGCAGGATTGCCGAAAACGGCATTGTCCAGCGTGACGTCTGCGCGGGTGGTGTTGTCGGCGCACGATCCCCATCTTTTCGCTGCGCTGGCCGGTGAGCGGCGGTAGTACCTTCCTGCGTTGGCCTCTGCTCGGGATGTGAGAGTGTCAGCGGAACAACATCGGGAAGGGACACTAGATGGCGACGATCGATGAAATTCTCGAGGTGGAACGTCTCGAGAAGAACATCTTCCGCGGCATTGCCACCGAGACCACGCTTCCCCGTACCTTCGGCGGGCAGGTCGCCGGGCAGGCGCTGGTGGCGGCGGTGCGTACGGTTGACCCCCAGTTCGCGGTGCACTCGCTGCACGGCTACTTCCTGCGGCCGGGCAACACGACCATGCCGATCGTGTATCTCGTCGACAGGATTCGAGACGGGCGATCGTTCGTCACGAGGCGGGTGAGTGCGGTTCAGGACGGTCAAGCGATCTTCACGATGTCCGCGTCCTTCCAGGTCTCCGAGAGCGGCATCGAGCACCACGACGCCATGCCCGTGGTGCCGCCGCCGGACAACCTGCCTTTTGCCCGCGATTCGGACGACCCGGAGATCGCCTGGCTTGCCCGCGAATGGTCCGACTGGGACATCAGGATGGTCGGTGACGGTGAGGTCGATCGCCGACGCGGAGCGGCCGCACAGCAGCAGGTGTGGTTCCGTTCGCGGAGGACGTTGCCCGACGACCCGGTTTTCCACGTGTGTGCGCTGGCGTACATGAGCGACATGACGCTGATCGGTTCGGCCATGACACCCCACAAGGACGTGCAGATCAACGGTGCTTCTCTCGATCACGCGCTGTGGTTCCTGCGGCCCTTCCGCGCGGACGAGTGGTTGCTGTACGACCAGACGTCACCGTCCGCAGGTTTCGGCCGGGCAGTGGCCCAGGGCCGAATCTTCGATCGGGCCGGGAACCTGGTGGCAGCGGTGGTCCAGGAAGGGTTGACCCGGTTCCTGCGCGAGAAGTAAATCACTGCCTCGTCATCGAAGCGTCTGCACGGCCGGCTTCGGTGGATGGTCGTATCGCACCAGCAGGTCCGGTGGATCGAGGACGCCGGCTGCATGCCGGATGAGCGCGGGCACGGTCCAGAGCGCATCTGCCGGTGTGTGCCTGCGCAACGCTCCATCGCTCAGGTGAAGTGCCACGGTGACGTCGAAGTCGAGTCCGCGCCCGAGGAGCATCGGACCGGTGACGAGGAGTACCTGCCGCGCCGCGGTGGGAACACGCGCACACCGCGCCGAGCGATCGGCCGTTTCGTCCCACAGGCGCGGCAACCAGACGCCGTCGGTGCGTGCCGACCGCAGGACCTCCCGGTCGAGCGCCTCGTAGTCGAACCACAGCGTGCGGTAACTCACCTCGTCGTCGCGTCCATGCTCGAAGCGCAGGGAAGCCGGTCGAACATAGTCGTGGAGCGAGACCACGTCACAGGGGCGCCCGCGCTCGCGCAGGGCTACGCAGACTGCGTCCGCAAGCAGCTCCGGGCGAGCGCCGTCGGGTGCGTCGATCGCGACGAGAACCGTGCCGTCGATATCCAGGCAGCGTGTCGTGACGAGTGTGACGAGTCCTTCCGGGCTCGTCGGTGTGAACATCGTCATGACACCCATCGTGCCTCGAGCGCGAACAGGGCAGATAACCTTGACGGGCACCGTAGGAGGGCACATGGCGAGCATTGAAGACATCCTCGAACTGGAAGCGCTGGAGAAGGACATCTTTCGCGGCGCGGTGCATCCTTCGGTTTTGAAGCGGACCTTCGGTGGCCAGGTGGCCGGTCAGTCGCTGGTGTCGGCGGTCCGCACCGTCGACGAGAGGTTTCGGGTTCACTCGCTCCACGGGTACTTTCTGCGGCCGGGTAACCCCACCGAGCCGACCGTGTATCTCGTCGACCGCATTCGTGACGGCCGGTCCTTCTGCACTCGCCGCGTCACCGGTATCCAGGACGGCAAGGCGATCTTCACCATGTCCGCCTCCTTCCACGCAGAGGACGCCGGAATCGAACATCAGGACACGATGCCGTCAGTGCCGGATCCGGAGGAACTCGTCGACGCGCAGACTGTCGAGGAATTCGCGAACACCGAGTTGTATCAGGAGTGGAAGGAATGGGACGTCCGTATCGTTCCGTCCGATGCCGTCAAGCCGATCCCCGGTCTCGCGGCACAGCAGCGTGTCTGGATGCGATACCGCAACAAACTCCCGGACGATCAGGTGCTCCACATCTGCACACTGGCCTATCTCAGCGACATGACATTGCTCGGAGCGTCGAAGGTGCCGCACCCCGGCGTGGTGACCCAGACGGCGTCACTCGACCACGCCATGTGGTTCATGCGCCCGTTCCGCGCCGACGAGTGGCTGCTCTACGACCAGACTTCACCTTCTGCTGGTTTCGGTCGGGCTCTCACCCAGGGCCGCATGTTCGACCAGAACGGCGCGATGGTGGCCGCGGTGGTGCAGGAGGGGTTGACCCGCATCCAGCGCGACCAGGACAAGCGCGATATCGAGACAGGAAATATGGCATGACCCGTCCCCTCGTCGGTGTTCTCGCTCTCCAGGGCGATGTGCGTGAACACCTTGCCGCACTGCAGGACGCAGGCGCCGACGCCGTGGGTATTCGTCGTCCGGAAGAGCTCGACAAGGTCGACGGTCTCGTCATTCCGGGCGGCGAGTCGACCACCATGAGCAAGTTGCTGGAAATCTTCGAGCTGCTCGAGCCGCTGAAGATGCGACTACGGGACGGCCTGCCCGCCTACGGTTCCTGCGCTGGAATGATCCTCCTCGCGAGCGAGATCCTCGACACCCGGCCGGATGCGCAACATCTCGGCGCGATCGATATGACGGTTCGCCGCAACGCCTTCGGGCGGCAGGTCGATTCGTTCGAGTCGGACCTCGACTTCGAGGGCATCATCGGCGATCCGGTACGCGCCGTCTTCATCCGCGCCCCCTGGGTCGAGCGGGTCGGGGACGCCGTCGAGGTGCTCGCTCGTGTCCCAGAGTCGGGCGGCGCCGCTGCCGGACGCATCGTCGCCGTCCGGCAGGGCCGCGTGGTGGCAACCTCCTTCCATCCCGAGGTGACCGGCGACCGGCGGGTACACGAGTTGTTCGTGGACCTCGTCCGTGAGGCTTAACTCGCTGCCCGCACTAGCAGCGAATTGAGCAGGGCGGCACCCTGCTCCGCCGCAGGGACCGTGACTGCGAACTGTCTGCCGTCCCGGCAGGTAAGCACAATTCCCTCGCCGCCCCGTACCACGACCGCGGTGCCTCGGGGGCTGAAACGGTAACCCCATCCACCCCACTCGGCGGGCCGGATGGTGGCCACCTGGGCCGATTCGATGCTGTCGAGGGGAATTCGCCGCCACCGCACATTCCACGACGACAGCGTCAGACCCGCTCGATCGACGTGCACACCGACAGAGGCGAATACGCCGCTCGCCACGGCCAGGATCAGGAAGAGCGGGGCGAGCCACCAGACGCCCGTCAGTAGGGATCCGATCGCGGCGGCCGTCATGAGGAGGGTGAGCGCAGCGGCCCAGGGGCCGCGGGCGTATGCCGTCCACGAGGCCCGTTCGCTGGGCGCCAGAGGTGGGGACAGGGTCGGGGTCGGCCCACTGAGCCGCGCCCGGGTTGCCTTGGGTGCAATCGCGAATACCGCCGCGCCCCACGCCAACCCGAGTAGCGGGATGACGATCCATGCGCCCATCGTGGCGGCGGCAGGGGATCCGGCGCGCACGGTGAGGGCGACACCGAGGATCCAGGCCGAGGACACCGTCCAGGTGGTGAGTGCGGTGATCGGGAGCCACAGCGCGGCGTCACTTCTGTCGCGGGCCACCACCAGACCAGCGACCACTGCGGCCACGCAACACACGGCCAGCGCGATCCAGAAATACGTCGTGGTGTTCCCGAATCGGTCCGGCTGCGTCCCGGACCAGTGCTGCGGGATCACGGGAGGCACTTCAGCCCCCCAGCCGATCCGCGCGACGACGAGGGCGAGTAGGGGAAGCACGGTGGCGGCGGCACCGACGCCGAGGCGTATGCGGGTGGTGGTCATTTCTTCGAAATCTCCTTGATCATGTCGATCATCTGGTCTGTGTCCAGGCCGAGGCGTCGTGCTTCGGCCACGAATGCTCGGGCGGCTTCCGTGAGTCCGGCGTGGGCGGAATTCGTGTCTGCGCGGATCACCGCTCCCCGTCCGCGCCGCAGGTCGATCAGTCCTTCGTCGCGCAGCACGGCGTACGCCCGCAGGACGGTGTGCAGGTTGACGTCGATGGACTCGGCCAGCGCACGGGCCGAGGGCAGGCGATCGCCGGCCGCTATCTCTCCCCTCATGAACGCTCCGCGCACATTCGCGGCGATCTGCTCGCCCAGTGGAGTGCTCGACCCGTGGTCGACTCGCATCAACATGTTTGCATTCTATGCAAACAATGGCGATAAAATCGAGTCGGTGCACCGGAACGCGCAGCAACAACGGAGGGGCGGGTAACATCGTCAGAGCTGAAACCGCGCATTCGGCGTGTCACAGGCAGCAGGAAAGGGGCTTGAATCGCATGAGCGGCCACTCCAAATGGGCCACCACCAAGCACAAGAAGGCCGTGATCGATGCCAAGCGTGGCAAAGCCTTCGCGAAGCTGATCAAGAACATCGAGGTGGCGGCCCGTACCGGCGGTGGCGATCCTGCGGGAAACCCCACCTTGTACGACGCCATCCAGAAGGCCAAGAAGACCTCGGTGCCCAACGACAACATCGAGCGCGCACGCAAGCGCGGTGCCGGTGAAGAAGCGGGCGGTGCCGACTGGCAGACCATCATGTACGAGGGCTACGGACCCAATGGTGTCGCCGTCCTCATCGAGTGCCTCACCGACAACCGCAACCGCGCCGCGGGTGAGGTGCGTACCGCGATGACCCGTAACGGCGGCAACATGGCAGACCCGGGATCGGTGTCCTACCTGTTCACCCGCAAGGGCGTCGTCACCCTGGAGAAGGGTGATCAGTCCGAAGACGACGTGTTGATGGCCGTCCTCGACGCGGGCGCCGAAGAGGTCACCGATCTCGGTGACACGTTCGAAATCGTCAGTGAGCCCACCGACCTCGTCGCCGTGCGCACCGCGCTGCAGGAGGCAGGAATCGACTACGACTCCGCCGAGGCCGACTTCCGCGCGTCCGTCGAGGTTCCCGTCGACGCAGACGGGGCACGCAAAGTCTTCAAGCTCGTCGACGCTCTCGAGGAGTCCGACGACGTGCAGAACGTCTACACCAATGTCGACCTGTCCGACGAGGTCCTCGCCGAGCTGGAGGACTGACCGCCGGCAACCGGTGAGGGGCGGGGGAGCGGTGCTCGCCCGCCCCGACTCGTCCTGCGTGTTGGTGCGCCTCACCGTCCGACCCCCCGGCTAAGCTATCGAACAGCTGTTCGGCGTGGGAGAGGTGGCATGGCGTGCGTGTGCTGGGTGTGGATCCCGGTCTGACCCGGTGCGGATTCGGTGTGGTCGACGGCGCAGGAGGACGGACGGTCATCCCCGTGGCTGTCGATGTGGTGCGTACCCCCGCGGACCTCGAGTTGTCTGCCCGGCTGCTGCGGATCTCCGAGGCGGCCGAGTCGTGGATCGACCTCCACCGACCCGAGGTCGTCGCCATCGAGCGGGTGTTTTCCCAGCACAACGTGCGCACTGCCATGGGCACGGCGCAGGCCGGTGGTGTGGTCGCGCTTGCGGCCGCCCGCCGCGGGATCCCGGTCTGCTTCCATACTCCGAGCGAGGTCAAGGCCGCGGTCACGGGCAGCGGATCGGCGGACAAAGCTCAGGTGACGGCCATGGTGACGCGCATCCTGCGACTCGCGGCCGCACCGAAGCCTGCCGACGCCGCGGATGCCCTGGCACTCGCCATCTGTCACTGTTGGCGAGCGCCGATGATCGAACGCATGGCCCGGGCCGAGGCGGCCGCGGCCGAACAGAAACGTCGATACCAGGCCCGGTTGGCCGAGGTGAAGAAGGCAGGTACACGATGATCGCGTCCGTCCGCGGCGAGGTACTCGAGATCGCGCTCGATCATGCGGTGATCGAGTCCGCAGGGGTGGGATACCGCGTCAACGCGACCCCCGCCACCCTCGGCGGGCTGCACCGCGGAAGTGAAGCCCGCCTGATCACCGCCATGATCGTGCGTGAAGACTCGATGACGCTGTACGGCTTCCCCGATTCCGAGTCGAAGGAACTGTTCGGCCTCTTGCAGACGGTGTCGGGGGTGGGACCGCGGCTCGCCATGGCCACGCTGGCTGTCCTCGAACCGGACGCATTGCGCACAGCCCTGGCCGAGGGCAACGTGACCGCGCTGACCCGGGTACCGGGGATCGGCAAACGGGGAGCGGAACGAATGGTGGTCGAACTGCGCGACAAGGTGGACGCGGTTGCGTCGTCGTCGGGGGCGGTGACGATCGCCGCTGGGAGCGGTTCGATTCGCGATCAGGTCGTCGAAGCCCTCGTCGGCCTCGGATTCCCGGCCAAGCAGGCCGAGCAGGCCACCGACTCCGTCTTGGTGGAAGCGCCTGAATCGACGACGTCCGCAGCGTTACGCTCCGCCCTGTCCCTGCTCGGGAAGACACGATGAATCTCGAATCCCACGCGGACTTCGAAGACGAGTCACCGGTATCGCCCGACCTCGTTGCCGGCGACGGCGACATAGAAGCCAGTCTGCGCCCCAAGAACCTGCACGACTTCATCGGTCAGCCCCGTGTGCGGGAACAACTCCAACTCGTCCTGACCGGCGCGAAGATGCGCGGCGGCACCCCCGACCACATTCTGCTGTCCGGACCACCCGGCCTGGGAAAGACCAGTATGGCGATGATCATCGCCGCCGAACTCGGGTCGTCGTTGCGGCTGACCTCCGGACCGGCGCTCGAGCGGGCCGGTGATCTCGCCGCCATGCTCAGCAACCTCGTCGAAGGGGACGTGCTGTTCATCGACGAGATCCATCGCATCGCCCGTCCGGCGGAGGAGATGCTGTACCTCGCAATGGAGGACTTCCGGGTCGACGTCGTCGTGGGCAAGGGCCCGGGCGCTACGTCGATCCCCCTGGAAGTGGCCCCCTTCACGCTGGTCGGTGCCACCACCCGCTCGGGGGCGCTGACGGGGCCGCTACGCGACCGGTTCGGGTTCACGGCGCACATGGATTTCTACGAACCCGCCGAACTCGAGCAGATCCTCATGCGGTCGGCAGGGATTCTCGGTGTGCAGCTCGGTGCGGAGGCCGGGGCGGAGATCGCCGGCCGGTCCCGCGGAACCCCCCGCATCGCCAACAGATTGCTGCGCCGGGTGCGTGATTACGCCGAGGTTCGTGCCGACGGCGTCATCACCCGCGATATCGCCCACGCGGCACTCGCCGTCTACGACGTCGACCAACTGGGCCTCGACCGTCTCGACCGTTCCGTTCTCAGTGCCCTCGTCCGAAGCTTCGGTGGCGGCCCTGTCGGCGTGTCCACCCTCGCTGTCGCGGTGGGTGAGGAGCCGGCGACGGTCGAAGAGGTCTGCGAGCCGTTCCTGGTCCGGGCGGGCATGATCGCCCGCACACCCCGCGGTCGAGTGGCAACGGCCGCCGCGTGGACCCAACTCGGGCTGACGCCGCCACCGGACGCCGTCGCCGGTGGAATCGAGGTGCGGGTCAACGAACCGCAGGCCTCGTTGTTCGATCCGGAAGACCCCTGATCGGCCGGGCGGAACGCGCCGCCGCATGCCGACCGAACCGATGTACGGGACGGTAATGGCACACTGGTGTACTGCATCGGTTCAACCGGGACCGGTGCGCTACGTATCGTGCGACATACCTCGAGGTTGACTTACCGATGGACTTTCTCTTCCCGCTGCTCATTCTGGCGCTGCTCGTCCCCATGTTCCTGGGGATCCGCCGGCAGAAGAAGGAGATGGCCAAGACCACCGCTCTCCAGGAATCCCTCTCGGTCGGCGACCGCATCCTGACTACTGCGGGGCTGCACGGGACGATCGTCGCGATGAACGACGACACGGTCGACCTCGAGATCGCCCCCGGCGTGATCACGACCTGGTCGCGCCTCGTCATCCGTGAGCAGATCGTCGACTCTCCGATCGAGCCCGGGGAGCCCGCGTCTGACGCTGCGCCCGATGACCGCGAGAACGGCGGAGACACCACGCCGCGGTTGACCAAGGATTGATCGACGCATCCGCTGCGTACCGCGCGTAGCCGTCGCGTCCGAGGCGCGGCGGGCGTTGCACGGGGCCGAGCCCTGCAGGGGCGGCGGGGTGCCCACCGAACGTTCCACTCGAACTGCACGTACTGAGGAGACATAGAGATCGTGGCACCTTCCACAGGATCGGTGCATCCCGTCCGCTACCTCACCGTTTTTGCGGTGCTCGTAGCGGTTCTGTATGCCCTGGTGTTCTTCACTGGCGACAAGTCCGCGACACCCAAGCTGGGCATCGACCTGCAAGGCGGGACCCGAGTCACCCTCACGGCGCGCACACCCGACGGCAGTAAGCCGACGCCGGACAGCCTGCGTCAGGCGCAGGAGATCATCGAGACCCGTGTGAACGGGCTGGGAGTCTCCGGCTCGGAGGTCGTCATCGACGGTGACAACCTGGTGATCACCGTTCCTGGTGACGACAGTGCTCAAGCGCGTTCGCTCGGTCAGACCGCCCGCCTCTACGTGCGTCCTGTGCAGACGTCGCAGGCGGCGGCTGCCCCCGGCGCGCAGGCTCCCGCCGGCGAAACCCCGGCCGAGCCCACCGGGACACCGGAACCCGCCACGCCGGCACCGGCACCACAGAACCGTCCGTTCCCGGCTCAGGATCCGTCCGCACCCGCCGAACCGACCCCGTCCGACGAGGCCGCCCCGGCCGACGGCTCCGGGTCCGAGACCGCTGAGGCCGCCGACGAGATCGCAGCGGCACGCGCGAGCAGACAGAGTACGGACCCCGCAGTACAGCAGGCGGCGATGGCGACGCTCGACTGCTCGGTTCCCGACCCGTTGCGGGGAAACGACGATCCGGCGCTGCCCCTGGTGGCATGCTCCACCGACGGCCAAGCGGTGTACCTGCTCGCGCCGTCGATCATCGACGGGCAGGAGATCGCCGACGCCACCTCCGGCTACAACTCCCAGCAGTCGCGGCACGAGGTGAGCCTGACGTTCAAGACGGAGGGCAGTAACACCTGGGCGGCGTTCACGTCGCAGAACATCGGCAAACAGGCAGCTTTCACCCTCGACTCCAAGGTGGTCAGTGCGCCGGTGGTCCAGGGCGCCACACCCGCCGGAAGCTCCACCTCGATCACCGGTTCGTTCACGGCGACCAGTGCCAAGGAACTGGCGAACACGTTGAAATACGGCTCGCTGCCCCTCTCGTTCGCAGCATCCGAGGCGGAGACGGTGTCGGCGACGCTCGGTCTCGCCTCGCTGGAGGCGGGTCTGATCGCCGGCCTCGTGGGTCTGATCCTCGTGCTGCTCTACTGCCTGCTGTACTACCGCATGCTCGGTGTGCTCACAGCGTTGTCACTGGTGCTGTCGGGTGTGATGGTGTACGCGATCATGGTTCTGCTCGGCCGGTACATCAACTTCACCCTCGACCTGGCCGGTATCGCCGGTCTGATCATCGGTATCGGTATGACTGCAGACTCGTTCGTGGTGTTCTTCGAGAGAATCAAGGACGAGATGAGGGAAGGCCGGAGTTTCCGGTCGGCTGTTCCCCGCGGGTGGGCTCGGGCGCGCCGCACGATTCTCTCGGGAAATGCGGTGAGCTTCATCGCCGCCGCCGTCCTCTACGTGCTCGCGGTCGGTCAGGTGCGCGGGTTCGCGTTCACGCTCGGCCTGACCACGATCCTCGATGTCGTCGTCGTCTTCCTGGTGACGTGGCCGCTGGTGCACCTGGCGTCGAAGTCGCCGTTCTGGTCCAGGCCGGGCGTCAACGGGCTGGGAGCCGTGCAGCAGATCGCCAAGGAACGTAAGGCTGCCGCAGCGTCGGCGAAGGAGTCACGAGTATGAGCGAATCGACCACGTCCCAGGCCGGATCCCCGGCGGACGCCGAAACCTCGCTGTCCGACTCGGGTGTCGACCAGGCGTCCATGCCGAAACACAGCCTGCTCTCCCGGCTCTACACCGGAACCGGCGCCTTCGAGATCATCGGGCGGCGACGCTTCTACTACATCCTGACGGGTGTCATCGTGCTCATCTCCCTGCTGAGCATCCTCGTCCGTGGGTTCACCCTCGGTATCGACTTCGAGGGAGGGTCGCGCATCCAGTTTCCCGCGGGTGACGGCGTCGACACCGCGCAGGTGGAACAGGTGTACAGCGAGGCGCTCGGAACGGATCCCGTCACCGTGCAAACGGTGGGGTCGGGATCGAGCGCAACGGTGCAGATTCGCTCCGAGGCGCTCAACGCCGCTCAGGTGATCACGCTGCAGGATGCCCTGTACGAGGAGTTCCAGCCCAAGGACAGCAACGGCGCGGTGAGTAAGAACACCATCAGCGTCGCGGATGTCAGCGAGACGTGGGGCGGTCAGATCACCCAGAAGGCGCTGATCGCGCTGCTGGTGTTCCTCGTCCTCGTCAGCGTGTACATCGCCGTCCGTTTCGAGCGGGACATGGCGATCGCGGCAATCGTCGCACTGTTCTTCGATATCGCCGTGACGGCGGGCGTGTATTCACTGGTCGGCTTCGAGGTAACGCCCGCGACGGTGATCGGCCTGCTCACCATCCTCGGTTTCTCGCTCTACGACTCGGTGGTGGTGTTCGACAAGGTCGAGGAGAACACCCGCGGCATTCTGCACCTGACCCGCCGAACGTACGCGGAGCAAGCGAACCTGGCGGTCAACCAGACGCTGATGCGCTCGATCAATACCACGCTGATCAGCGTCCTGCCGGTCCTTGCGCTGATGGTGATCGCGGTGTGGATGCTTGGTGTGGGCACCCTCAAGGATCTAGCGTTGGTTCAGCTCGTCGGCATCATCGTCGGTGCGTATTCGTCGATCTTCTTCGCGACGCCGTTGCTGGTGTCACTCAAGGAGCGGTGGGGTCCCGTGGCTGCACACACACGTAAGGTGCTCGCTCGCCGAGCAGCGCTCGCGGAGGGCGCGTCGGTGAAGACGGCCGCCGCAACGTCCCCGACCGGAGTGAGCGCCGGGGCCGCGGCGGGGGCCGCGCCGCGGCGTGCCGCCGGCGGTGCGCCCCGGCCCGGAACGCGTCCCACCGGGAAGCGCCACAAGAAGAGGCACTGACATGCGCGCATCGGCCCGAGTTCGAACCCGACACCACCGCGCTGCGGCGGTGTCGGGCGCCGGCCTGCTCGCCACCGTCGTGCTCGCGGGCACCCTCGTCGGATGCTCCGACGAGGGGGAGCAGATCCCGTCCATCGGGTACGCGATCGACAGCACCGTCACCACCTACAACGCCGGAACCGTGGCCGGCTCGGTGTCGGGGGCACGGCAGGCGTTCGCCCGCGTGCTGCCCGGATTCACCTATACCGGGCCGGAGGGTGGGCCAGTGGCCGACACCGACATCGGCACGGCCAACGCCGTGCCGGGGGACGCGCTGACGGTGCAGTACAAGCTGAATCCCAATTCGGTGTATTCCGATGGAGTTCCGATGTCCTGCGATGATCTCGTGCTCACCTGGGCCGCGAACAGCGGGCGGTTCACCCGACCCGGCGAGGCAACGGTTCCGCTGTTCGATGCGGCCAGTACCGCCGGCTACTCGGACATCGACCGTGTCGACTGCCAGACCGGGGCAAAGGAAGCCACGGTGACCTTCAAGGCGGGGCGAAACTTCACGGATTGGCGGTCGCTGTTCGGGGCGACGTCGATGATGCCCGCCCATGTGGTCGCCCGCGCCGCCGGTGTTCCCGACCTTGTTGCCGCCGTTCAGAATTCGGACAACGAGGCGCTCGCCCGGATCGCAGACTTCTGGAACGACGGATGGACGATGACGCCCGGCGAGCTCGATCTCGCCCTCTTCCCCGCCTCCGGGCCTTACAAGGTCGAATCGTTTTCCGCAGACGAAGGCCTGGTGCTGGTGGCGAACGACCGCTGGTGGGGAAATCGTCCCGCCACCTCCCGAATCGTCGTGTGGCCCAAGGCGGCCGATTTGGCTGCGCGCATCGCAGACGAGTCCGTCGAGGTGGTCGACGTTGCCGCGGGATCGGTCCCGGACATCGAACTCGGCGGCTTCGACGTGACAGACGTGCCCTCGCGCAGCGTCGAGCAGTTCGTGCTGTCCACGTCGGGGCTGTTCGAGACCCCGGCCGGGCGCCGCGCCTTCGCCTCCTGCCTGCCCCGCGAGGAGTTGGCCGCGGAATTCGGAAAGGCCGCGGAGGACGGTGCCGCCGCACCCTCCGTCGACACCCGGTTCACGGCACCCGACAGCCTCGTGTACGAGTCGGTCGCGGCAACCGCCGGTGGCCGGTACGAGACGCCGGATACGACCGCAGCCACTGCGGCGCTGGCCGAGACCGACAACACCGCGGCCACCGTGCGGATCGGATACCTGGGACCCGATCCGCGCCGTGCCGCGATCGTGGCTGCCGTGGCCGCGGCGTGCGCCCCGGCCGGAATTACCGTGCAGGACGCGGGGTCCGAAGAGTTCACTCCGTCGATGCTGCGAGACGGACAGGTGGACGCGCTGCTCGCGGGAACGGCGTCCGCTCCGGGCGCGGCCGGGACTGCGGCGCCGACTACCGCGATGTACGCACTTCGCGGCGGTAGCAGAAACAACTTCGGGGACTATGCCAACGGCCGGGTGGACCAGATCGTCGATCAGCTCGCGGTCGACAGCTCGACCGCAACACAGCTGGCCTTGTCCACCGAGGCCGAGAACATCCTGTGGTCGGAGGTGCCCACCGTGCCGTTGTTCAATCAGCCTCGCACCGTCGGGTTCGCAGCGGGTCTGGAGGCCGGAACGGTCAATCCGACGCGTTCCGGCGCCGGATGGAATATGGACAGGTGGGTTCTGCGGCGGTGACCGACACTTCTTCCGCACATGACGTCGTCACCCGGCTCACCCGGTGGGCGGACGACTTTCCCGAGCCTGGGGTGCGGTTCGCGGACCTCACGCCCGTCTTCTCCGATGCCACCGGATTCCGCGTCGTGGTCGATGCTCTGGCCGCATGCGCGCCGGATGCGGAGGTGATCGCCGCCGTCGACGCGCGAGGATTTCTTCTCGGCGGCGGGGTCGCCCGCGAGCTCGGCTCCGGCGTGGTGGCGGTGCGCAAGGCGGGCAAGCTCCCGCCGCCGGTGCTCGCACAGTCGTACACCCTCGAATACGGTACGGCGACGCTCGAAATCCCTGCCGACTCCCTTGGATTGGACGGCCGCTCGGTGCTCGTCGTCGACGACGTCCTGGCCACCGGTGGGACGATCGAGGCCACCGCTCGCCTCCTCGAATCGGCAGGTGCCGTAGTGATCGGTGTGGCGGTGGTTCTCGAGATCGCGGCCCTCGGTGGCAGGACGCGGCTCGGAAAGTACCCGCTCACGTCCCTCGTCACGGTCTGAGTACTAAAGTTGTGCCTGGTGGTGCCGAAAGGCCCAGCTAACCAGTGGTAGGAGGTGACGGCATGACTTCGAATCTCGATCGGTCGCAGAACGCGAAATCCCCTTCGTCTGCACAGTCCGATGCCGAGTCACCTGTAGCGGATCCCGCTTCCGGCAACAGCCGCGGAGCGCAGGGATTCGCCGTTCCGGCGTCTGCATCGCGCCGGGTACGAGCGCGACTCGCCAGGCGTATCACGGGGCAACGGAACGCGACCATCCGGCCGGTTCTCGAGCCCCTCGTCAGTCTGCATCGCGAGCTCTATCCCAAGGCCGATCTGGCCCTCCTCCAGCGCGCGTACGACGTCGCCGAGGAAAAGCACGCCAGTCAGAAGCGCAAATCCGGTGATCCGTACATCACCCATCCACTCGCCGTCGCGAGCATCCTCGCAGAGCTCGGCATGGATACGACCACTCTGGTCGCGGCGTTGCTGCACGACACCGTCGAGGACACCGGGTATTCGCTCGCTCAGCTGACCGAGGAGTTCGGCGACGAAGTAGCGCACCTCGTCGACGGCGTCACCAAACTCGACAAGGTTGTTCTCGGTAACGCGGCCGAGGGCGAAACCATCCGCAAGATGATCATCGCGATGGCGCGCGACCCCCGCGTGCTGGTGATCAAGGTGGCGGACCGCCTGCACAACATGCGGACCATGCGGTTCCTGCCGCCCGAGAAGCAGGCTCGCAAGGCACGTGAGACTCTCGAGGTGATTGCCCCGCTGGCGCACCGGCTGGGAATGGCGACCGTCAAGTGGGAGCTCGAGGACCTGTCGTTCGCGATTCTGCATCCCAAGAAATACGACGAAATTGTGCGGCTGGTCGCCGACCGGGCGCCGTCGCGGGATACTTACCTGGCCAAGGTGCGCGCGGAAATCAACGCCACCCTGACGGCGTCGCGTATCAACGCGGTGGTCGAAGGCCGACCGAAGCACTACTGGTCGATCTATCAGAAGATGATCGTCAAGGGGCGCGACTTCGACGACATCCACGACCTGGTCGGTGTGCGGATCCTCTGCGACGAGGTCCGCGACTGCTATGCGGCAGTGGGTGTGGTGCATTCGTTGTGGCAGCCCATGGCAGGCCGGTTCAAGGACTACATCGCGCAACCCCGCTACGGCGTCTACCAGTCGCTGCACACCACCGTGGTCGGGCCCGAGGGCAAGCCACTCGAGGTGCAGATCCGCACCCACGACATGCACCGTACCGCCGAGTTTGGGATCGCAGCGCACTGGCGGTACAAGGAGACCAAGGGCAAGCACTCCGGTGATGTCGCCGAGGTCGACGACATGGCGTGGATGCGGCAGCTCCTCGACTGGCAGCGTGAGGCCGCCGATCCAGGCGAGTTCCTCGAGTCTCTCCGCTACGACCTCGCGGTCAAGGAGATCTTCGTGTTCACCCCCAAGGGGGACGTGGTCACGTTGCCCGCAGGGTCGACGCCCGTCGACTTCGCCTACGCAGTCCACACCGAGGTCGGGCATCGCTGTATCGGCGCCCGGGTCAACGGGCGGCTTGTCGCCCTCGAGCGCACCCTCGACAACGGAGAAGTGGTGGAGGTCTTCACTTCCAAGGCGGTCAATGCGGGCCCCAGCCGCGACTGGCAGTCGTTCGTGGTGTCCCCGCGGGCGAAGACGAAGATCCGGCAGTGGTTCGCCAAGGAGCGCCGGGAGGAGGCGCTCGAGAACGGTAAGGACGCGATCGCGAAGGAAGTGCGACGCGTCGGTCTCCCGCTGCAGCGACTGATGAACGCCGAATCGATGGCGGCCATCGCACACGAACTCCACTACACGGACGTGTCGATGCTGTACACCGCGGTCGGGGAAAGCCACGTGTCTGCGCAGCACGTGGTGCAGCGACTGGTGGCCCACCTCGGTGGTGTCGGAGACGTGGAGGAGGAGCTGGCCGAGCGGGCCACGCCGTCCACCATGCCGATGCGCCCGCGCAGTACCGGCGACGCCGGTGTCCTGGTGCCGGGAGCGGAAGGAACCGTCGCGAAGCTCGCCAAATGCTGCACGCCGGTTCCGGGCGACGAGATCATGGGCTTCGTCACCCGGGGCGGCGCGGTCAGCGTGCACCGGACCGACTGCACCAACGCCGGGTCTCTCCAGGAGCAGTCCGAGCGCATCATCGAGGTCCAGTGGGCGCCGTCACCGTCCTCGGTATTCCTCGTTGCCATCCAGATCGAGGCCCTCGATCGGCACCGGCTGCTCTCCGACGTCACCAAGGCTCTTGCGGACGAGAAGGTGAACATCCTGTCGGCGTCGGTGACGACGTCGGGTGACCGGGTGGCCATCAGCAAATTCACCTTCGAGATGGGCGACCCGAAGCATCTCGGCCACGTGCTGAACGTCGTCCGGAACGTGGAGGGCGTCTACGACGTCTACCGGGTGACCTCCGCCGCCTGACAGCTCCGCCCTGTCCCGCATGCACGAACGGGACGTTCGTTCGGTTAGACCGAACGAACGTCCCGTTCGTGCATGACGGGGTACGGGACCGGGCGCCGGAAAGTCGGGCGGTCAGCCGACCTTCGCGGTCTCGATCTGAACCGGGGTGTTCGGCTTGCCGCCGCCCGCGGACATGGAGCCGTCGTCGCCGTCGGCCGCCACCTTCTCGACCGTTGCGAGGCCCTCCTCGGAGATCGAACCGAACACGGTGTAATTGGGCGGGAGCACCGAGTCGGCGTAGACGAGGAAGAACTGGCTGCCGTTGCTACCCGGCTGTCCGCTGTTCGCCATCGCGACAGTGCCGCGGGGGTAGACCACCGGCTCGGTCAGCGCCGGATCGTTGGCCGCGAACGCCGTTTCGGGATATTCGGTGTCGAACCCGTAGCCGGGACCGCCGGTGCCGACGCCGCTCGGATCACCACATTGCAGGACCTGCAACCCTTGTTCCGTCGTCAGGCGATGGCACGGGGTGTCGTCGAAGTATCCCTGCTCGGCGAGGCTCACGAAGCTGTTCACCGTGCACGGTGCCTCGGCCCGATCGAGGGTCAGACCGATGGGGCCGGCGCTGGTGGTGAGGTTCACCGCGACGGTGCCTGCGGTGGACACACCGGTGGCGGACGGGGCAGTGACGTCCTTGGCGGGTGGTCGACCCGCCGGGTACGAGCAGTCGACGGTTGGCGCGGCGGGCGCGGGGACCGGTGGCAACGTGCCGAATCGAGAGAGGTCGAGCGACTGCGCCGCGGCGCTCGTGGGGGATGCCTTCGAGGTGCCGGTTGCCGAACCGCCCGAGTCGGACGAGTCCGAACAACCGGCGAGGAGGACCGCGAGGCCCACGCCTGCGACGAGAATCGAGGTGCGTTTCATCGGTCCATCCTCACATGTGGCGGCCTCAGTCCATCCGGACGGACTTGATGTCGATCGGCAGGTTCGGCTTGCCGCCGCCAGCCTGCATCGAGGCATCGTCACCGGCGGCCGCGACCTTCTCGATGGTGGCGAGGCCGGTCTCGTCGATGGTTCCGAAAGCGGTGTACTGCGGAGGCAGCTGGGAATCGGCGTAGACGAGGAAGAACTGGCTGCCGTTGCTGCCGGGCTGGCCGCTGTTGGCCATCGCGATGGTTCCGCGCGGGTACGTGACGGGAACCTGCAGCGACGGATCGTCGGCGGGGTACTGGTCGGTGGGGAATTCGTTCGTGAAGCCGTAACCGGGTCCACCGGTGCCGGAACCGGTCGGGTCACCACACTGCAGCACCTTGAGGCCTTCGGAAGTGACGAGCCGGTGGCACGGCGTGTTGTCGAAGTAGTTCTGGCTCGCGAGGCTGAGGAAGTTGTTGACCGTGCAGGGGGAGTCGGCGTTGTCCAGCGTCAGTCCGATATTGCCCTGGGTGGTCTCCACGCTGACGCTGACGTCGCTGACCGTGGTGTCGATGTCCTCGGTGCGCGGCGGGTTCACCTGTCTGGCCGGCGGCTGACCGTCCGGGGTGTAGGTGCACGACACCTTCTCGGGGAGCGGCTCGGCGCGTCCTGCGGGCATGACACCGGGCGACTGGGGCGAGGCGGACACCGAGTCGGCGGAGGCTTCGGTCGTGTCGTCGTCACCGCTGGTGAGGGCGAAGACGACCGCGCCGGCCGCCACGACGAGCACTACACCCAGCACCGAACCGGCAATGGTCAGCTGCTTGCGCTTGCGTGCTCTGTTCGCGCGGCGCTCGAGTTGACGCTCGAGCTTTCGTTTCGCTGCTTCCCGGCGCTGCTCATTGCTCGGCACTGCGATGGTCCTCCCGTATCGGTCTTCTCTGGCAGTCGGTCGATATAGCAGTTGGTCGGTGTGATCTACCCCCGGCACACGACCTCCAGAGTCTGCCATCCGAACCTGAGAACGAGCTGGCGGGGCGGCAGCTTAGGCTGTAGCGACTGCAATGATCACTCGAACAGGAGCGTCGCGCGTGCTCGTCACAGGATTTCCGGCCGGGATGTTCCAGACCAACTGCTACATCCTCGCCCAGGACGATGCCCGCGAGTGCGTCGTCGTCGACCCCGGTCAGGATGCTGCCGGCCCGCTGATCGACTTTCTCGCCCAGTCGAATCTCACACCGACGGCGGTGCTGCTCACACACGGTCACCTGGACCATGTCTGGAACGCGCACGAGGTGTGCGACAAGTTCGGCATCCCCGCGTACATCCATCCCGAGGACCGGTACATGTTGTCCGACCCCGGACGGGGCATCGGGCCGACGATGAAACCGTTCATCGAGGGGATGGATTTCGTGGAGCCGAGCGAGGTGATCGAACTGTCGGACGGCGATCGCATCGAGCAGGCGGGCATCTCGTTCGTCGTCGATCACACTCCGGGGCACACACAGGGTTCCGTGGTCTTCCGGACCCGGGTCGAGCAGGAGACCGGTGGGGTCGAGCTCGCACTCACCGGGGACACCCTGTTCCAGGGATCGATCGGGCGCAGTGACCTGCCCGGTGGCAACCACGAACAGTTGTTGCAGTCGATCGCCGACAAGCTTCTGGTCCTCGCCGACGACACTGCGGTGCTGCCCGGGCACGGCGGATCGAGTTCCATCGGGGCCGAGCGCACGTCCAACCCGTTCCTCGTTGGACTCCCGGGCTCGAAGTAAGGAAAAGTAGCGACAGTGAGTAAAGCCAGCACCTTCTCCGCCCCCAAGGGCGTTCCCGACTACGTCCCGCCGCAGTCCGCCGAATTCGTCGCGGTCCGCGACGGGCTCACCCGCGCTGCGCGACTGGCCGGCTACGGCCACATCGAGCTTCCCATCTTCGAGGACACCGGACTGTTCGCGCGAGGTGTCGGTGAATCGACGGACGTCGTCAGCAAGGAGATGTACACCTTCGCGGACCGGGGTGATCGATCGGTGACCCTGCGCCCCGAGGGGACCGCGGGCGTGATGCGCGCTGTGATCGAGCACGGTCTCGACCGTGGCCAGTTGCCGGTCAAGTTGAGCTATGCCGGTCCGTTCTTCCGCTACGAGCGTCCCCAGGCGGGACGTTACCGACAGCTGCAGCAGGTCGGGGTCGAGGCCATCGGTGTCGACGACCCTGCCCTGGACGCAGAGGTCATCGCAATTGCCGACGCCGGGTTCCGGGGTCTCGGGCTCGAGGGCTTCCGGCTGGAGATCACGTCACTCGGTGACGACACCTGCCGGCCCCAGTACCGGGAACGTCTGCAGGAGTTCCTCTTCCGCCTCCCTCTCGACGAGGAGACGCGTCGCCGCGCCGAGATCAATCCACTGCGAGTTCTCGATGACAAGCGCAAGGAGGTGCGGGAGATGACCGCGGATGCGCCGCTCATG
Source organism: Rhodococcus sp. NPDC019647 (assembly GCF_044389235.1). Classification (NCBI taxonomy): domain Bacteria; kingdom Bacillati; phylum Actinomycetota; class Actinomycetes; order Mycobacteriales; family Nocardiaceae; genus Rhodococcus; species Rhodococcus sp. NPDC019647. The sequence goes on from NZ_JBIRXS010000001.1 coordinate 501,145, forward strand.
CTCGACCACCTCTCGGATACCGCGAAGGCACATTTCGACGAGGTCCTTGCCCACCTCGACGCATTGGGTGTGCCGTATGTCGTCAACCCGCGGATGGTTCGCGGCCTCGACTACTACACGAAGACCACGTTCGAGTTCGTGCACGACGGTCTCGGCGCGCAGTCGGGCATCGGCGGCGGCGGACGCTACGACGGCTTGATGGCGCAACTCGGCGGTCAGCCGTTGTCCGGCATCGGTTTCGGGCTCGGCGTCGACCGCACCGTCCTGGCGCTGGTCGCGGAGGGCAAGACGGCAGGGTCGACCGCCCGTTGCGAGGTTTTCGGGGTTCCGCTGGGTGACGAGGCGAAGGCGAAGCTGGTGGTGATCGCCCAGCAGTTGCGCGCGCAGGGCATTCGGGTCGATCTCGCCTACGGCAACCGTGGCGTGAAGGGCGCGATGAAGGCCGCGGACCGTTCCGGTGCCGCACTCGCACTCGTGCTGGGTGACCGCGACATCGCCGAGGGCACCATCGGGATCAAGACTTTGGCCACCGGTGACCAGGAATCGATCTCGGCGACCGATGTCGTCGCGCACGTCGGAGCGATCCTTGGCGCCTGAGCACGATCCGCCGGTGTCACTCGACCTCGTCCCCATCGAGCTGATTGCGCCGCGCCTCAGGCGGGTCGCGATGATCGCCGTACTGATCGGCGTGGTCGTCGGTGCCGTGCTGAGCTTCTTCACTCCGTTGTGGCTGGCCGTGGTGGTGGGTGGTGTGATCGCCGTCCCTACCGCCCTGTCGGCGCTCGTCACCCTGCGCCGCAAGGTCGTGCTGGAACGCGGTGTCATTTTTTCGACCGGGGGTGTGCGAACCCGTCACGTCGATGTCACGAAGGCGGTGGCGGCCGAGGTGGTGGTGCGTTCGGCTCGGGTCAGCGAAGTGAGTGTCCGCATCACCGATTCCGACGGCGTTCTCGCGGTGCCATTGGCGTTGTACACCACTGACGGCGGCCGTGAACTGGACGTGCTGGGGCTGCGGAAGCTGGCCGACGCACTGACCACGAGCGAACTGGTGGCGGCCGCAGCGATCGCCTCGGTGCTCATCGAGCAGTTACGTGCCGAGGCGCGCGACGCCGCGCTGACCGAGCGCCCGTTGTTCCGGGCGGTGGAGTTGGTACGTGCAGCCGGACGAGTCCCGGTGACCACGCTCACCGATCACGAAGTAGCAGCGCTCGTCGAGTAGACAGACCCAGGTGGGGCGGCAGTGCCTCCGCCCCACCTGCGGCTGTCAGTTCCTGGCGTCGATCTGGCCGTCGTCGAGTTCTTCGCCGCCGATGACGGCCGGAGCCACCATTGGGAGGTCGCCGACGAAGGCGTTGCTGTCGCCGGCGTTCACGAGGTAGCCAGGTGTGGTTCGGCCGCTGAGCTGTTCGTCGCCCCCACGACCAGCCCCCGCCATTCCTGCGCCGCCCATCGCGCCCACCGGCCCGCCGGCTGTTCCCACTCCGGTCGTTGTCGACGTGCCGAGTGCTCCTGGCGTGCCCGTGGCAGCCGGAGTCGCCACACCGGCAGCACCTGGCGGAACGGAACCGGCCACCGGTGCGCGCGGCACGGAAGCGACGCTCCCGGAAGGTGTTCCGCCGCCGGCGCCGTACATGCCGATTCCGGTACCACCTGCAATGCCGACCGAGCCGGGGACACCGTGCGCTGCACCGGCCGGCGCGGGCGAGCCGGACCTGGCCGCGACGGAGTCGGCGGACACGTCACTGGGCGACACACTCGCGGCTTGCGTCGTGGCCGAGACGAGTTGACCGAGGCTGTCGGTGACTGTGGAGACCATCGGGGTACCGACGCTCTCGAGCACGGTGCTCGCGACAGCAAACGGCGACGTCGCCGCTGCGGCGGGCGGCGGCGGCGGCGGTGGCACGGGTACCGGTGCCGCGAGGCCGTTCATGGTGAGGGTCTGCTCGTTCAGTTCGGTTCGTGTCTGCGTGACCACTCCGATCGCGGCCTTGATGTGTTCGGCGGCCGACGCGAGAAGCATCGCCTGCCCGGGCGGCGTCATCACCATCGGTGCTGCAGCGACCGCGGTGGACGCGAATGATTCGGAGATGGTCATCAGATTGGCGTTGCCACGGGCCACCGACGCAGCGGCGGTCTGGGTGGTCCCGGAAATCTGCGTGCCGCGCTCGCTCAGTTCTGCGCCGCTCACCTGAGCCTGCTGTCCCTGGACCTGCGCGGCCTGCGCCGCCTGGCTCTGCCAGATCTGATCGAGCGCCTTCAGTCCTGACATGCTCAGCGACATGGCCTGGTCGATCAGTCCGGAGGACATGTCGAGCACCGATGTCGGATCGATCGAGCCGAATGTCCCGGTACCGAAGGCGCCCGCGAGGTCGGTGAGTGGCTTGAACAACTCGTCGATTCCCGGCAGTCCGGGCAGGCCTTGTCCCTGGAGGAGGGCCTCCACCGGATTGGGCGGCAACGGCGGAAGAGCAGGCAGCGGTGGGAGTTCGGGCAGCGCCGGCACGCCGATCGGGGTGTCGAGTAGCGGGCCGAGCGGCGAACTCTGCAGTGCCTCGAGCGGCGTGCTCGGCAGAGGCGTGTTCACCGCCGCACCGAACGCGGAACCTTGCAGCAGTTCCAGGATCGACGGGTGCGCGATGTCGCCGGCGGGCTCGGGAGACGTCACGCGAGGTCTCCGATGGTTCCGCTGATGTCTCCGAGGGCGCCGCCGTTTGCGTCGTCGACGGAATCGTAGGAGTCTGCGGTGGCCCCGGACGCGACAGCGGTGTGAGCGTAGTGGGATGCGAGTTCGGCGACCGACTTGGCGTGATTGCCCTGCGCCACCGCGAAGGACGCGAGAAAGTCGGCTCCGATCGGACCGAACACCGGCGCCAGCGCGGCGAGGTCGGCACCGAGGTCGATCGCTGCAGCACTACTGATCTGCTCCGCGGCCTGCGCCGCCGTCGCACCGTAACGCCGAATGCCGTCTGTGACGACGAAGACATCGCTCAAGATAACCCCCCAGGTAGTAAGCGTTCGCCAGACTTTATCTCACAGATCCGACGTCGGCGGCGGAAGGCCGCGGGAGGTGCCACCTGCCGTGTGGTCGAGGAGAATCCGCGACTGCGCTCGGATTTCGTCGAGTGGCTGCGACCATCCGAGTGCGCGCAAGCAGGCGTCGGCGAGGAGGGCAGCGGCATCGGTGTTCTCGGGTGTCGGTACCGCTCCGCTTTCGACGTCCGCCCGGGTGGCGATAGCGCTCTCGACGATGCGAAAAGGAAGATCGGTGAGACCGGGTGCTGATTCGGTGTCGCCGGCCGTGATCTCGGTGAGCGCCTGTTCGGCGCAATGCTGATAGTGCGAGCGCAAAAGAGTGCGTTGCGCCCGGAACGGGGCGAAGCGTTCAGTGCGTAGCTCGGGCAGGAGGTAGAGGGCACCGAGATTCCAGCGCGTGCCGGTGAGCTGGGTGACGTCATAGGTGGCGAGTGCGTGCAGGCGCACGACGGCAGGCGCATCGACCTTCTCGAGGACTCGGGCGGCAGCGAGCGCGGGCGACACTGTTTCCTCGAGGAGCGCCACCAGGATCTCCTCCTTGTTGGCGAAGTGGTGATAAAGCGATGCCTGTCTGATGCCCACCATGTCGGCGATCTCGCGCGTGGAGGTGGCGGCAAAGCCCTTGGTGGTGAACAGCTCTCCGGCGGCGTCGAGTATCTCCTCGGGCGTCGTCCGACCCGGCCTGCGTTGACTGGTCAGTCGCGGTCGTCCCGGCCCGGTGCTCACCTACTCATGATGTCAGGTCGGTTTTCCACGCCACCGTGGACACCCGCCGTGAGCATTTCGTCATACCTTCGAAACGTTCGCAACGATCCTGTTACGGCGGGGGCCGATCTGTATACGTCCGCGTCACCCATCGGGTCGGGCGCGAGAGAAAACTATCGATCGACAGATATTGCTCTCGCCGAAGGAGAAGGCTCTTGAGTACACCTACGAGGACTGCGCAAGTGCCGTCCGCACCGGTACTTGCACCTCCTGTTCCGACTGGGGCCGGGAGAATCGACGACTCCGGCGACCTCGGTAAATTCGGCTACGAGCAGCAACTGCATCGGAAACTGGGGAAGTTCGCTTCGTTCGCAGCCGGTTTCTCCTTCGTGTCGATCCTCACGACGATCTTTCAATTGTTCGGTCTCGGTTTCGGATTCGCCGGACCGGCGTTCTTCTGGACGTGGCCGGTGGTATTCGCCGGTCAGTTCATGGTGGCGCTCAACTTCGCCGAATTGGCTGCCCGGTATCCCATTTCCGGTGCCATCTATCAGTGGTCGCGCCGGATGGGCGGGGAGGTGGTGGGCTGGTTCGCCGGCTGGTTCATGATCCTGGCGCAGATGGTCACGGCCTCGGCCGCGGCGATCGCACTGCAGGTGGTGCTTCCGAACGTGTGGAGCGGATTCCAGATCATCGGCGAAGACAGCACGTTGACGTCCGCCAGCGGTGCCGCCAACGCGGTCCTGCTCGGATCGGTCCTGCTGGTACTCACCACTTTCATCAACTGCATCGGTGTGAACTGGATGTCGCGCATCAACAACATCGGTGTCACGTGCGAGATCGTCGGAGTCGTCGCTGTGGTCGGCATGTTCTTCACGCACGCGCAGCGGGGACCGCAGGTCGTACTCGACACGGGTGCGGCGGGCACCGACTCCGGATACGGCTGGGCCTGGATCGTCTCCGGTCTCATGGCCGCCTACGTGATGGTCGGGTTCGGTTCGGCGGGCGAGCTCGCGGAGGAGACGCGGAACCCGCGGCGGGTGGCCCCGCGCACGATTCGGCTGGCGCTGTCCGTCTCGGCGCTCGGTGGTGGCCTGATGATCATCGGCGCGCTGATGGCGGCTCCGAGCTTGACCGACGGACGCCTCGCCGCGGAGGGTCTGCCGTACGTGTTGTCGTCGATTCTCAGTTCTCCTTGGGGCACATTGCTTCTGGCCGATGTCGCGGTCGCCGTGTTCGTCTGCACACTCGCCATTCAGACGGCGGCGTCGAGGTTGGTGTTTTCCATGGCCCGCGACGGTCGGTTGCCCGCCTCGCAGGTGCTCTCGAAGGTGAACGCTCGCACAGGAACTCCCATCGCACCGTCCGTCCTCATCGGTGTCGTCTGCATTGCGATCCTCGCGGTGAACGTCGGAAACTCCGCAATCTTCGCCACCTTGTCGAGTGTCTGCATCATCCTGATCTACCTCGCGTATCTGATGGTCACGGTGCCCCTCCTGGTTCGCCGCCTGAAGGGTTGGCCGCACGGTGGCCCGCAGGTGGACGCGGACGGCCGGAGTCTTTTCTCGCTGGGACGACTCGGCCTACCCGTGAACATTCTGGCTGTCGGCTACGGCGCCCTCATGGTGGTGAACCTCTCGTGGCCGCGAGCCGAGGTCTTCGACCCGAGCGGTGCCTACCCGCTTCTGCGGTGGGCCGCACCCGTCACGGTCGCCGCCGTGATCGCACTCGGAATTCTGTGCTTCCCGCGCGGCCGCAGCACCCCCAACCCCGTCACGATCGGAGCCTGACATGACCTCAGCGGATACCTCGACCACCACTGCCGCGAAAGAACACGCGCGCGCCCAGGCGGGCGCGGTCACCGGATCGATGCCCGTGGTCCCGGCATCGGCGTGGCCGGCGCCCCCCGCCGATGTCGACCCGGCGGCCCTGACGTGGGCCGAGACGGTTCCAGGCGGCCGTTACACCAGCAAGGTTCTCGAACGCGGAACACGTGTGCGGTTGCGAGATGTGGAGGGGTTGGCGTGCGCACACCTTCTGCTGTTCCGCGCAGACGCGCCGTGGGAGCGGTTGAACGTCGCCGACACGGTCAAAGTGCCGTGGCAGGCGTATATCGGTGAAAGACATCCGCTGCTGTCGGATCAAGGCAGGTTGCTCGCCACCGTCGTCGCCGACACATCCGGACACCACGACGCACTGTGCGGCACTACGTCACTCGCGTTCAACGCTGCGAAATACGGTGACGGTTCGTTGCATTCACCGTCACCGGCGGGCCGCGAACTCTTCACGGTGGCCGCGGCGAAACACGGGCTCGAACGACGTGATCTGCCACCGTCACTGTCGTTCTTCCACGGAGTACGAGTCGGCGCGGACGGCTCCCTGAACAGCATCGGTTCGGCGGGACCGGGCGCAGTAGTCGAGCTGGTTCTGCATCTCCCACTCGTCGTCCTGATCGCGAATACCGCTCACCCGCTGGACCCGTCGCCGACCTTCGACACGACCGCGCTCGAGATACTCGCGTGGCCGGGCGGACGCTTCGAAGTACCCGCAGCAGCCGAGCCGGAATACCGGCGGGCATTCCTCAACACCGAAGACATCTGGGCTGCCGCGCAGTCGCAGGGGCAGGAGCAGGCATGACCACCAGCATCGACACCGCCGCCCTGGTACCGGGAACGGTCGTCCTGGACGAGGAAGTCGGCGCCCGCGGGCCGTGGTCCGCCGTCGTCGAGGCCGGCGACGTCCTCACCATCGTCGACCTGTACGGCAATCAGGCCGTGGACACCCTCGTCTACGCCGCAGACGACCACCGGCAGCGGTACTCGGCGGCCGCGACCGTGTCTGCACAGCGCAACCTCTTCCTCACCACCGGAAGTGTCCTGCGATCCGACGACCACGACGCCTTGATGACCCTCGTGGCGGACGAAGTCGGCTCCCACGACACCGTCGGTGGAGCCTGTTCGCAAGAATCGAACACGCTGCGCTACGGCCACCACACCAAGCACCAGCACGCGTGCGTGGAGAACTTTCTCGCCGAGGGTTCCAAGTGGGGGATAGCCAAGCGCGACCTCGTGTCGAACATCAACTTTTTCATGAACGTTCCCGTCGAGGCGGACGGGACACTGGGAATCGTCGACGGCCTCTCGGCCCCCGGCAAGCGGCTCGCTCTGCGCGCGGAACGAGATGCTCTGGTACTGGTGTCCAATTGCCCGCAGATCAACAATCCGTGCAACGGTTTCGATCCGACACCGGTGCGCATGATCGTGACACGCCCGACGGGAGTCCGACGATGACCGGCAAAATCACCGTGCAGCGGCCGGGCATGCTCACCACGGTGCAGGACTTTCCGGGCCGGACCGGCTACTGGCACATCGGAGTTCCGCCGTCGGGCCCCATGGACGATCTGTCCTTCCGGCTCGGCAACAGTGCGCTCGGAAACGACGAGGGCGCCGCCGGACTCGAGTGCGCCATGGCAGGTCCCGCCCTGCAGTTCGACAAGGACACGGTGGTGTGTGTGACGGGTGCACCGGCACCGGTCACCGTCGACGGTGACCTGGCGGCGCAATGGCGCCCCATACACGTACCGGCTGGGGGAGTTCTCGACGTCGGTACCGTGTCCGGTCCCGGACTGCGGATCTACGTGCTGGTGCAGGGCGGTTTCGAGGTCGAGGACTACCTCGGGAGCGCCTCGACGTTCACCCTCGGCAAGTTCGGCGGTCACCAGGGCCGGACCCTGCGACCGGGTGACATCCTCGCAATCGGTGACGCGAACGGGTCCGTGAAGGGCGTTCCCGCCGAATATGTTCCGGCGATGTGCCGACGCTGGGAGATCGCGGTCACCGAAGGGCCACACGGCGCTCCCGAATTCTTCACTCGGTCCGACATCAACACGTTGTACCGAACCGATTACGAGGTGCATTTCAATTCGGACCGCACCGGGGTGCGGCTGATCGGTCCGAAACCCGACTGGGCCCGGACCGACGGCGGCGAGGCGGGACTGCACCCGTCCAACATTCACGACAACGCGTATTCCGTCGGCGCACTCGACTTCACCGGGGACACCCCGATCCTGTTGGGACCCGACGGACCGAGCCTCGGGGGTTTCGTCTGCCCGGTCACCGTGGTCGCGGCGGAACGATGGAAGCTCGGCCAGCTGGCCCCGGGCGACACGGTGCGATTCGTACCCATCAAAGCAAATAGGGCGGCGTCGACCCGCGCGCTCGGTCCTGCCCGTCGCGCTGCGCACTCTTCGGTGTTCTCCACCGCGGGTGACGGCGACGACGGCGTGATCGCCCGCCGCGACGGTGACACCGCCGTCACCTACCGTCGATCCGGCGACGACAATGTCCTGGTCGAATACGGTGACATGACCCTGGATCTTGCTCTTCGGGCCCGGGCCCACGCACTGCATCAGCGGCTCGAGATCGAGAAGCCGGCCGGCCTTCTCGACCTCACCCCGGGGATCCGTTCTCTGCAAGTCCGGGTCGATCCGGATGTGTTGCCCATTCCCAAGCTCATGGGATTGCTCGGTGACGCGGAGGACGCATTGCCCGCGGCGAACGAGCTCGTCGTTCCGAGTCGGTCCGTTCGGATGCCGCTGTCCTGGGACGACCCCTCGACGCGGGAAGCAATCCAGCGGTACATGCACGGAGTTCGCGCCGACGCCCCCTGGTGCCCGTGGAACATCGAATTCATCCGCCGCATGAACGGTCTAAGCAGTGTCGACGACGTCTTCGACACCGTGTTCGGCGCCGAATACATGGTGCTCGGTCTCGGCGACGTCTACCTCGGCGCGCCCGTGGCAACACCCCTCGACCCACGTCATCGGCTCGTGACGACGAAGTACAACCCGGCACGTACCTGGACCCCCGAGAACGCGGTCGGGATCGGCGGGGCGTACCTGTGCATCTACGGAATGGAAGGACCGGGGGGATACCAGTTCGTCGGCCGCACGACCCAAGTGTGGAACCATCGCCACCCCGAGAAGTCCGGTCCGTTCGAGGACGGAACTCCATGGTTGCTTCGCTTCTTCGACCGGATCTCCTGGTATCCCGTCGAACCGGAGGAACTGATGGATCTGCGGTCCGACGTCGCAGCAGGGCGCGGGGGTGGCATCGACATCACCGACGGCACATTTTCGCTCGCCGATCATGAGCGGTTTCTCAGCGCACACGCCGATTCGGTCAGCGAATTCCGCGCCGGGCAGACCGTCGCCTTCGCCGCCGAACGGCAGAGATGGTCCGCGGCGGGGGAATTCACGACAGTGGGGTGAGGAGGGCGATACCCGTCAGAGCCCACCGAAATCGGACAGGACTTCCAGCGCGGCGTCGGTTGCCTGTGCCAGCGCCGCCATCTCCGCCTCAGCGACCGGCGCCGAGTTGGGTGACTGCAGTGCGAAGCCATTGGCGAGAGTGACAGTGTTGTAACCACTGTCCGCAGCGCGTAGGAGAAGATCCGAGGGAACATCGGATCCGGCCAGGCGATCGAGACCCTCGCCGACGAAGTAGAACCGCCACAGAGGCCCGAGATCGGCACCGTAGATTTCTTTGGTACGGGAGACGATGGTGTCGCCGTCGCGAGCAATGGAATCGACGATCTCGTAGTAGTCGGGAATGTCATCGGCGGCGGTGCCGGAAGACGCAACTGCCCGTGCCAGATCTATCGTGATGTGCGCGTTGTACCCCACCATCGCGACACGGGCGGGACTCAGCGAGCACTGCTTCGACAGCGAGAAGTACCGCTCCCACTGTGGCTCGACGGCGGTGCCCGTGAACTCGGCATGCAGGTTGCGGAGATACCGGCGCAGCAGATCCGAACTGATCGCAGGTGCCCACCGGCGATCCGCGAACGCAGTGGGGTCGCGCTGCAGAGGCATCACCGCAGAGTGTTCCACCGCGTCGAGTCCGAGGGAGAACAGTCCGCGCCGATCGTGATGGCGCACAAGAACGGCGGTGATCTCCGCGTGACGGGCCACCTCGTCCTCGAGGCGTTCCAGTGACGGGGTGTCCGGGAGAGTCGACAGGTCGGAGAGTTCGATGATCCGCGCGAGCTCCGGCTTCGTCAGTGCCTCACCACATGCCGTGCTCACGGAACTTGGCGGCTGCGCCGAAACATGCGCGGGAAGGGCTCCCGCGCTGATGATCACTGCGCAGAGTGAAATGACCGAGCGTACGGCGATCGACGATCTCGCAGAGTGCATCGCCGGAGCATAGCGAGTCGCCGCCGGTGTTGTGCGGTGACTGCACGGCATCTCGGCGCGATCAGGCCACCGTCTTGAACGGGTCGTGTTCGGCAATCAACTTCTCGAGCCGCGCCTCGTCCACGCGAACGCGTACCGTCGACGCCTCCTGATGATCACGCACCACCTTGGCGAGCGTGAACGTACTCGTCACCAGGAACAGCAACGTCATGCAGAGAAAGCCACGCTGCCACGGATCGATGGGCAGATAGGCGATTCCGATGAGCGATCCCGCGAAACTGATGGCAAAGGCGATACCAGCCTGAACGAAGAAGGCGGTCGTCGTTCTGGGTGTCGGTGTCGGTGTCATGCAACCCAGTTTGGCGGTTGACTCTGCGCGAAACATGAGTAGCACTACCCGACTTCCGTAGGGTAGATCCGCGTGGTCGCGCCGGATTCCGGCCGGGCAGAGGCTAACCTCCCACACCGAGCGGAAGCCGGCGCCGAGCATGCGACTCTAGGTGTGGCTGAGTCTGCGGTTGACCTCACGAGTGAGCCACGCGGGGGAGAAGCGGGACCCCAACGACAGCGCTTTCGATTGCAGGCCCACCGGGAAATGCACCTTGTGGTACGGCCGCTTCGAGGGACGAGTCGCCTTGAAGATGCTCGCTGACACGTCGTCGGCGCTCAGTTTGATACCGAGCGAGTTGGTGGTGCCCGTGGATACGCCTGCAGTCATGGCGGTGTTGACGAACAACGGCCACATCGCCTTCACCGAGATGTCGTACTCGGCCCATTCGAGGTCGAGTGCCTCGGTGATGCCGCGCACGGCGAACTTGGTGGCACCGTAGGTGGCGAGTTCCGGTTGACCGTAGATCGCCGAGGCGGAACACAGATTGATCACCTGTGCGCCCGGCGTTGCCTTCAGGTAGGGGAAGGCGGCGTGTGTTCCGTAGACGACACCGTTGACGTTGATGTCGATCTGCCGCTTGTGTACCTCCAGCGGAATTTCCTCGAACCGGCCCGCGACCAGAATGCCGGCATTGTTGACGAGGATATCGAGACGACCACCCGCTTCGGCGTCGAACTCTCTCAGGCGCTTCTCCCACTGCTCGGGGTCGGTGACGTCCAGAACGCCCGTGACGACGCGCCCACCGGCCGACGTGATCGCCTCCTGCAACGAGGCGAGGCCCGTCGCGTCGATGTCGTAGGCCCCGACGAGGTAGCCGGCGCGGGAGAATTCGAGGGCAGTGGAACGTCCGATCCCGGCTGCAGCGCCGGTGATGAAGACCGTTGGAGTGGGCATCTCGACAGGATAGACGTTACCGCGATTATCGGTAAGACCTCGTCGACCTGGCGTGAAACGGAGCATGCGGAACGCGATCGAGTTCGATGGGTAGCCTTCTCCCATGTCGGAGCTTCCTCCTTTCAGTCCCACGGTCGCGCTGCTGACGGTGGGCCGAGTGTGGGATGCCGCGTTCGCCGAGGGGTTGAAGCCGCTCGGGTTGACCACCCGGAGGTACGGGTTGTTGGGGCACATTCGCGGAACGCCGGGTATCTCGTTCAGCGAGCTCGCTCGGCGGTCCCGCATCACTGTGCAGAGCGCTCACACGGCGGTCGCGGCGTTCGTCGAGTCCGGGCTGGTCGACGACGGGACTGCGCACGCCGGGGCGGCGTCCACTCTGCGGGTTACGGCGAAGGGGGAATCACTGCTGGCTCGGGCGGCCGAGGTGGTTGCCCGACTCGACGCGGAGTTCGCCGCGCAGCATCCCGAGCTGACCGAGGCCCTGCGGGTGCACATGCTGCGGGTGATGTCGGCCACCGACTGACCCCCACCACCAACCTTCAGTTAGGCTGAAGGTTATGGAATCGCTGGTGCTTTCCGTCCATGTCGTGGCGGGCATCCTCTTCGTGGGTCCGGTCGCGGTGACCACCAGTCTGTTCCCCCGATACGCGCCGGTGACCGCCCCGGCAAGTGGTGCGACGCAGGTCGAGCGGAGCATCCACGCCGCTCGTGTGCTGCACCGGATCACCCGCGTCTATGGGGTCCTGGCGCTCGCAGTCCCCCTCGCCGGCCTGGTCCTCGCATCCGTGCAAGGCCGCACGAGCGAGGTCTGGGTGGTGGTCGCGATGGTGCTCACCGCCCTTGCCGGTGGACTACTCGCCCTGCAGATCGCCCCAATGCAGCAACATGCGCTCACCGCACCCGGCGACGGAGACCACTCCCGGCGCCTCGGCATGGTGACCGGCCTGTTCAACCTGCTGTGGGTGGTCGTCGTCGTGCTCATGATTGTGCGGCCCGGATCGGATTACGTATGACCGGGTTGCTGCGCATTCTTGCGGCGCTCTCGGCGCTCGAGACCGTCAGTGTCCTGGCGTTGCTGATCAACCTCGGCACCGTGCACGACGCCACGGTGGCTCGCATCCTCGGTCCGATCCACGGTGCGCTCTACCTGGCCGTCGCTGTCACGGCACTTCTCGGTCGCGGTCTGACGACCCGGACCCGCGTCGGTGCGCTCGTGCCCGTGCTCAGCGGCCCCCTCCCGATGGTCAACCTGCGGCAGGAGGATCGCAGCGCATGAGTTTTCGACATTATCTGTACCGGCCGCCGGCGGTCAGCGCCGCGGAGGCGGTTCGCCTCGTCGAAGATGGCGCGCTCGTTGTCGACGTCCGACGCCGGTTCGAGTGGAATCGGGTCCACATCCCCGGCGCCGTGCATGCGCCACTGGAGGAATTACTCGATCGGTGCCTGGAGTTCCCTGACGACCGCCTGCTCATCACTTTCTGCACGGGCGGAATCCGCTCGGCCGGTGCTGCGAACCTGTTGGTGGAGAACGGATTCGACGCAGTCAACATGAGCGGCGGCCTCGTCCACTGGCGCACTGCGGGCGGGCCCCTGATCGCCCGGTGAGGGTGTGATGTAGCGGCGCAGCCAAGCGCAGCCCCCGCCAACGATGTATATCAGCGGGCGGGGGCGCTACACGGACAATCTGCACGTAGTAACGAGCAGCGCAACAATGATTTTCGAGAGCCGACGCCCCGAAGTCCAGAGAGTGTGACCCACGCCATTGCACTATTTTCGGCGCACCTCAGTAACCGACCGGTAGGTGCGATGTCGACTATTCGTGAGAACGTGTGGGAAACGACTGACCTCAGGTTTGAGACCCGGTCGTGTGACGTATAACACAGCTCAATTCTTCGGAGAAGCCTGGCGTTCGGGGATGTTGGGTTGCCAACCTATACCGGGACCCAAACCTCCAGACCTGATTTCGGGTATGGGTGTAGGTAGTTCGGCCGATGTGCAGGTGTCGAAGACGGTCCAAGGTAGCTGGTAGGCCGTACGCCACCGTCGATGTGGCAGTCGAGAATACTTGCACGTGAGGAAGAGATGTCATGGCACGAATTACCGAGAACCTGGGCTCGAATCTGCTGAATACTTTGCGGGTCGGTGTGGTTGGCACCGTTCTTTACGCCGCACTCATCATGGGCGTGATTGTGGTGGCGGTGTGGAAGTTCCCGATGCCCGGCGTGTAGCCCCGCGGCGCTTCATGGTCTCCCGCCGATGCCTGGCGTTGCGAAGTGAGACGCGGGGCGGCGGCTATGCGATGGAGCTGACGGGGGCGGCGTGGTTGTGCCTGTGGGTGGCGCCTGGCCTGTGATCAATGCGCGGTACCTGTGACGGCGCCTGTTGGTGTGAGAGGAACGGCAGTGTTCGGGACGGGCATGGGCGCGATGGTGGCTCTACTGGTGGCTGCACTGTTGATGGTGCCCGTCGCGTTCGGTGTGGCGGCGCGAGCCGACGTAAAGGTTCGCCGCCTCTCGAAGTCCCGAGCGTCCGATCCGAATCTGAGCGGCTCGGACGTAGACGTAGACGTAGACGAGCGGTGCGAGCGGTGGCGGCAGCTGGCGACGCGGGCGTGGTTGATCTGCGGTGGCGCTTCGCTGGTTGCAGTGGCGGTTGTGGGTGTGCTGGTCTGTGTCGGGTGACGGCGGCATCGGCCAAGCCAGTCTGTCGGAAAGCCGAATCGAGTGGTCAGCTGATTGAGTCGTCTTCGGCCTCGCCGGCGGTAGGCAGGTTTATTCGCAAGGGTGTACCGCCTTCTTCGCAGAGGACGGTGACAAACGCCGGAAACACTATTCGCCAGGAACCGGCAACGAGCGTGAGAGCGCTCGCACCGAAGTCAGCCCATTGATTCGGCAGCAAGGTCACCGGCTCGTCCTGTAGCCAGTGTGGCGTCGGAATGCGGCGGTTCCGCTCCTCCGCGGGGTCGATGACGAATCGCACGTCCGTGACCGTGCCGCCCCCGACATTCCGAAGCCGGAACCGGTCGACCGCTCCCCGGATGCGTTGTACGTGGAAGTCGACGTTCTGCGGACGTGGGCATACCTGCCGCACGGCAGTCCGCCTTATTTCGGCAACTTGCGCTAATGCCGCGTCCCGCTCGGCTTCGGCGTCGAGCCTTGCCTGATCGGCAAGGTATGCCCTCCGCCACGCTGCGGCAACGGCGGCGCCGGACAGCACCCCGGTCGCCACGCTCAACCACGATGCGGCTCTCATGTGCGGAAACATACCTGAACCCGCCAGCCCCCTTCCGGCAGCCTGACGTCCACCTGATGCCGGAACTCACTGCCCGTCTCTTGGACGAGTGACCGCAGTGAACGATGTAATGACGTCCTCGGTGGCACCGTGCCGGTGAACGGTGCCCGATGCTGGCAGGATCATGCATGAGATCGGGGCTTCGCTGTGAGGTCCCGGCTCGCAGTTGCTGCAGGGAGACGAAGCATGGCACAGGGCGTTGTCAAGTGGTTCAACGGTGAAAAGGGCTTCGGATTCATCACGCCGGACGATGGCGGAGCTGATCTTTTCGTCCACTTCTCCGAGATTCAGGGCAGCGGCTACAAGTCGCTCGACGAGAACCAGCAGGTGGAGTTCGAGGTCGGCCAGGGGCAGAAGGGTCCGCAGGCCCAGAGCGTGCGGGGAGTCTGACAAACCTCCACGGGGCCGCATCCACTTGGATGTGGCCCCGTCCTGGACATGTGTATTCCAGTTGGTCTTCACAAGATTCTTCAGTAGTAAGCTTGGTATACCCATCGCGCCGCCCAGAAAGACTGACAAGGGTATCCGGTCGATGACAGGCCCTGGGCCCGTCCGGGACGGCGTGCACGTCGGCGACCTGCGGTCCGGCAGGCAGGCAATTGTGATTCGCAAATCCCTTGCAGCCGAACGCTTCCGAGTTGCTGGCAGTCATTCATCACCCATCCTGCCGACAGGCACGGACGAACGGCTCCGCCCGGAAGCCCGAGTCTTCGCCCCGGTGTAGGAACAGGTGCCCCTCGACTGTTGCGTCACCCACGAGAGCTGCCCAGCCAGGCCCGCTGACCTGGTCGCCTTCGTCGTCCCCGTCCCAACTGAACTCCACGGCGGTGTGGCCGCCGCGTTCGATGTTCCGGCAGTCCATCCAGCCGCGGACGGCGACGAAGGCGAACTGGCCAGTCCCGTCGCCGGTGAACTCGATGAAGCCAGGTGACGAGGTCGATGGCATCACGGTCCCATGCGTCCATCTCCACAATCCGCGCTCGTCCTGTATGAGGCTCGGTGCGATGTGAGTGTGAGCTCCGAGAGGGTCGTGTTGTTCTGCCCGCCTGGACAAATGTCTTGAGACAATTGCAATGTCAGTTCGGGTGAGCTTCCTCATTACCGAGGCGGACCTGCCGTTACTGTGGGCGGTCGACGATTGCCGATGTAGAAGGGGAGCGCGATGGCGAGAAATTCCGAAGGTTCGGCGAAGACGACGACCAAGGAGATCCGTGAGTGGGCGATCGGAGAGGGTCGTGAAGTGTCGCCCCGTGGTCGGATTCCGGCGGAGATCGAGCAAGCTTTCCATGACGCTCAGGCAGAAACGGCGCCAGCGAGGAAGGTAGCCGCGAAGAAGACGGCCGCGAAGAAGTCACCGGCGGCGAAGAAGGTGGCTGCGGAGAAGGCACCGGCGGCGAAGAAGGTGGCTGCGGAGAAGGCACCGGCGGCGAAGAAGGTGGCTGCGAAGAAGGCTCCGGCGAAGACAACAGCGCCGAAGACGACGGCCGCGGAGAAGGTAGTCGCGCCGAAGGCGCCGGCGAAGAGAGCGGGTGCGGCCGGTAAGGCTCCGGCGAAGGCGACGACCGAAGAGATTCGGGAGTGGGCGATCGGAGAGGGCTATGAAGTGTCGCCCCGTGGTCGGATTCCGGCGGAGATCGAGCAAGCTTTCCATGCCGCTCAGGCAGAAGCGGTGCCGGCGAAGAAGACGGTCGCGAAGAAGACGGTCGCGAGGAAGGCAGTCGAGAAGAAGGCACCGGCGGCGAAGACAACAGCGCCGAAGACGACGGCCGCGGAGAAGGTAGTCGCGCCGAAGGCGCCGGCGAAGAGAGCGGGTGCGGCCGGTAAGGCTCCGG